>CAYSGF010000303.1:0-25179 GCA_964430275.1 uncultured Gemmatimonadaceae bacterium | reverse complement strand
CGCCGGCTTTGGCCGCGCCGCGCCGGACGACGACGTGGTGGCTGCGGCGGGCGGGGGTGACGAGGTTTCCGCTCCGCGCGGGGCCGGCGGCGGCCACGCCGCTACGGGCGGCAGCGCGACCGGCGGGAATCCAGCAGCGGGTGGTACGCCGCGCGCCGGCGGGAATCCAGGTGCAGGCGGGACCAGTGCGGGTGGCTCGGCGCGGGTGCCGGGTGGCATCAGCAATCCCGGCGGCACGGGCGCCGGTACCACCGGCGGCTCGACCGGGTCGCCGCCGAGCGGCACGGCGGGCAGCGGCGGCGCGGGGACGTCCGCGGGTTCGACGGCGAGCTCGCCGCGGCCGTGCCTCCTCGAGTACCAGCGCGCGGACAACATGTGGGCAGCACTCGGCAGGCCGGATGGCAACCTGGGAACGGAGCGCCTCACTCTGCAGCCCGGGCAGAAGCGCGTGTTCGTGACGGACTGGAAGTTCGAGAAGCAGAAGAACGACGGCTCCAACTACTACGGTAGCCATGCGCGCGTCGTCACGAACCGCGGCGATGGACGCGTCATCGTGGGTGTGAAGGGGGAGGTTGCGAACGAGCGCCGGGGGTACGGCCTTCCGCTCCAGGGACTGGCCGCGCAGATCAAGGGCGGCCGGAGCCTCATGCTCGAGCCAGGCGCACGGCTGGAAATGAAGGCGGACCTTCTCGAGGCGATGTGCAGCGAGAAGCAGTGACGGATGCAGCGGCCGCTCGACCTCGTCCCCTGCTCTCGGACAGCACGAGAGGGATCGAGCGGCCGTGATCCGCGGGGTCAGCGCGGAAGGAGCGTCACGGCGTCGTACCCTCGGGGAAGACCCGCTCGAGCTGCTCCGTCCATTCCCGCTCCAGCCCGGCGAGGCGTCCCTGCTGTTCCCCCCACGAAGACAGGAACAGCACGATCTCCGGCTGCTCGATGCCCGCACTCGCCGGCTCCACGGACAGCCGGAACATTGCGTCGGGCGGCTCCTGCACGATTGCCGCGTACTGACTCGCGCGCCGGTCGTCGAACGGCTCCCCCGCATTCAGCCACCCGCCGAGCCCACTGCTCCTCAGGCGCTCCCATGCCTCCACGGGCGCGAGCGGCACCCGGCGGCGCAGGTAGATCACCTGACGCTGCTCACCGGAGTGCCGTTCCAGGTAGTGCTTCAGCGAGCGCAGCTCGAAGGCCCAGCCGCGATTCGTACCCTCCACCCAGCCGTCCCACGATGCATCGAGCGGAAAGCCCGAGGTGACGACGCGTACTACCGTCCTGCCGGCCTGCGCTTCGATCATGTAATCCGTGATCTGCGCGGGCTGACCGCCTTCGCCGAACGACCACTCCGTTCGCAAATGGCAAGGCGGCTCCCACACGAGAATCTTCATGTCGCCGGCAAACTCGTTCCGCCACGACATCCAGATGCTCCCGCCCACGCCCGGCTCGACGCGCGCATCGAGGGGAAACCACCGCTCCAGCTCGCGCGCATCCGTGAGCGCCTGCCATACCCGCTCCGGCAGCGCATCGATCGTGACCTCTCCCTGCGCGGACCGGGTCCCCGCTTGACTCACGCCTGCGGGCTGGGCTTCGTCGGCGCGACGTGACTCCACCGACTGCTGGTCCGACAGCGATGATGCGGGCCGCTCCGTCTCCACACGCTCGCTCATGATGCCTCCCCCTCCGGCGACGACGACGGCGACGGGCCCGGGTACGCCCCCGCGATGAACCGGAACCAGCGACCGTCGCCATCCTCCTCGTGGTGTCGTGCGACCACGTCCGCGATCGCACGCGTGAGATCCTCGACGAATGCCTCGAACCGCTCGGGCGATGCGAGCCGGATCGACGTGTTCAGCGACGCCGTCGCGAGCCGGGTTGCGCCGCTCTGCGCACGCTCTGTCAGCTCCGCAAGCTCGCGAACCGCCCGCGCCGCCAGCGCCACCATGTACGTTGCGGAGAAGCGATCCCCCACCTCGTCCGGCTCTCCCGCCCCGAGACTGCCGATCGCCGCGGGGTCGAGCACGAATCGCTGCGCCGCCAGCCGCATCACCCGCTCCCCCCGTCCGCCGCGCCGCCCCTCCTCCGCCAGCTCGATCAGACCCGCGTCCTCGAGCACCCGCAGGTGATAGTTCAGCCGCTGGCGCTTCTCCCCCAGCCGACGCGCCAGCCCCGCTGCAGAATCCGGCGCCGCGGCCAGCGCCTCGGCCAGCCGCCGCCGCTCGGGATCGAGCAGCGCCATCGCGGCCTGCGCGTCGCGCACGACGCGCAGCAGGCGTGGATCGGTCATCGTCATGGCGTGCAGGATGCCTTCGACAAATTAATTTGTCAAGAACAATGGACGCGTGCCGCGCGCTGAGGACCAGCAGCGATCGGTGGGCCTGGCGCATGGTTCCGGAGGGGCAGACTCGCAATCGAGCGTCCGCAGGTGAAAGATGCAGCCTGATCACATCGGGCAAGCAGGTTCGACACCGAAAGGACGCTCCCTTGACGACGACACATGCGCTCGCGTGCCTGCGCGATGAGTTCTCGCTGCCGCGCGACGTACACTACCTGAACTGTGCGTATATGGGGCCACTGCCGACGCGCACGCAGGAGGCAGGCATCGCCGGTGTGCGGGCGAAGGGTATGCCCGCCGCGATCGAGCCCGATGACTTCTTCCGCCAGAGCGACGAGGCGCGTGCACTATTCGCGCGCATCATCGGCGCCGACGATGCAGGACGCGTTGCGATCGTGCCCTCCGTCTCGTACGGGATTGCGATCGCCGCGCGCAACCTGCGCTGCAACGCCGGCAACACGATCGTGACGGCGGCCGAGCAGTTCCCGAGCAACGTGTACGCCTGGCGACGACTCGCGGCGGAGCGGAGCGCTGAGCTGCGCATGATCGCGGCTCGCTCGGAAAGCGCGCGCGGGGAATCGTGGACGGAGGCGCTGCTGGATGCGATCGACGAGCGATGCGCCATCGTCGCATTGCCGCACGTGCACTGGACGGACGGCACGCGCTTCGACCTCGAGAGCATTGGTGCGCGCGCGCGGGAGGTCGGCGCCGCACTCGTAATCGACGCCACGCAGAGCGTGGGTGCACTGCCATTCGAGCTGGCGCGGATCCGGCCGGACGCGGTGATCTGTGCCGCGTACAAGTGGCTGCTCGGTCCGTACGGTATCGGGTTCGCATGGCTGGGCGAACGATTCGACGACGGCGTGCCGCTCGAGGAAACCTGGATCGGGCGCGAGCAGAGCGAGGACTTCCAGCACCTGATCGACTACCGCGACGCGTATCAGCCGGGCGTCGCGCGCTTCGACGTCGGTGAGCGCAGCAACTTCATTCTGCTGCCGATGGCGATCGAATCCATGCGCCTGGTGCTGGAGTGCGATGCAGGGCGTATTCAGCAGTACTGCGACACGCTGTTCGGCGCGGTCGTCGAGGATGCGGTCTCGCTCGGGTACCGAATCGAAGCGCGGTCGTGGCGGGGCGCGCACCTGTTCGGGCTGCGCACGCCGAAGCACGTGGACATCACTGCCCTCGGTGCCGCGCTGCGGGCCCGCAACATCCATGTGTCGTTGCGGGGCTCCGCGGTGCGGGTATCACCGAATGTTTACAATGACGAAGCCGACGCGCGGGCGCTGCTCACAGTACTGCGGAGTGCCACGTCGCACTGACCGCAGCGCTGCGTGCGTCAGTTCCCGCCCTCCGGCTGCGTCGGGACGTTCACGTCGACATCGACCTCTGCCGGTCCGGCGTCGGACGGTCCGCCGCGCACGAAGAACAGCCAGAGAACGACGGCGAGCACGATCACGACCAGGAGGCCGAGCACCCAGCCGGTTCCGCCATCCCCTGAACGGGATGGTGGTGTCTGATGGACATGCACTTCATCCGCCATGCGCAGTCTCCTCGCGCGAGTGGAGGCGCGCCGGGCAGCCGCCCGTGCGCCATGACCGGCTCGGCCCCGTCAGTTCCGCTGGTAGACCATGCGATCGGGGAACGCGGGCGAGCGCGCCGTGCAGCGATCCTCGACGAGGTCGAGCGTGATCCGGTTGTTGGCGTAGGAATACGTCCAGAGCGACTCCTGATTTGCGCATACGCCGGTGTCTGCCGTCATGTGCAGTACGCCGTCTCTGTCCACCCAGTGCTTGCCGGTCAGCGTCTGATTGCCCATTCGCGCTGCGAACGCCCCTTCATTGATGGTCACCGCGTTGTACTCGCCGGATGCCGGCTCGACCATCACATAGGTACCGGCCGGAACGTCGGTGACGGGCATGCGGGCCGTACTGGCGCAGGCGCTCACGAGAACCAGCGCGATGGCGGGAGCCATTCTGTTGATGCACTGCATTGTTCCCTCCGCGAGATGTGTTCAGGCCATAGCGTCCGGGCGTGGCGCAGAGGGTGTGCCACGCCGTTCGCGGGCGGCTCCAGCTCAGCAGGCCGCGACGTCCGCCGGCGCTCGCAGCCGGTAGTTCCCGCCGTCCAGGGTGGCGCCGGTCGTCTGGAAGTAGCTGTCCCAGAAGCGACGGACGCGCTGGCCATCGGGCGTCGTGTGATCGGCGCCGATCACGATGACGCAGGTGCCGGCCAGCGACGGGAGCAGCCGCGCCTGGTCCTGCGAGGCGAGCCAGCCCTCGCCCGGCATGCGGCGCGCCCCGTTGAACTCGAAGTCGGCGGTGGACTGGAGCATGTCGGAGAGGATGAGCAGCTCCTTCTGCCGCTCGCCGGCATCGCGCAGGTGCTCGGCCGCGATGTGCAGGGTCGTGAACAGGTCGGTTGTCGGGACGGCGCGCACGAGAGCGGGATCGAAGAAGATCGGCAATGCGTTCAGCACCCCGCGTCGGGCGGCCTCGAGCTCACGCCGGTCATAGGACGTAACGGCACTCGGACGGATCGGCCTGGGCATGTCCTGCACGAACCGGCCGACGGAATCGCGCGAGCCCGTGCGGTACATCTCGAGCAGGACGAGCCGGTCGCCGAAGCTCAGGTCCCGGACCACGCTCTCCAGGTAGCTGCGTGCTTCTGCCACCGAGTGGGAGGTCTGGCTGCCGGAGAAGTCGACGACCGCGACGACGGTGCGCGGCGCGACGCGCGTCGCCGCGGTCGCCGTATCCGCTGCTGCTTCCGACGCGGCCGAGTCCGCACAACCGACCGCTGCGACGCAGCACGCCACGGCCAGCGTCGTTACCACCGCACGCGGCATGATCCGGCCGCCTCTCGCTCGCTCACGCATCGATCTGTCTCCCGGATTCGGGCATCGTAGCCGTTTCGGTGTGACCCTCGTCGGGCCCGCGCTCTGGCCGCTGTTCGTCTATCCGACGCCGGTCCTGCAGCAGTGCCAGGTGACGCTCCTTGACCGCGCCGAAGTCGCTGGGGAGCCGGAACCGGCCGTGCGCCTCCGGGACCGCCGCATCGAAGCGGCTTTCCGTGCGGAACGCCGCAATGTTCTGCGGATCAATGCCGCGCAGCCGCGCATTCTCACTGCGGAACACGGACGTGACGCGCGCGAGCCGGTCGCGCCGGCCCTCCCAGTCCTCGAACGGTTTGGCCTGCGCGAGGTACTCCGCCCACGCGATGCCCTCGCGCGCTTCCTGGTCGGCATCGCGCAGCCGTGTGCGGTGCCGCTCGACGCTCGCGCGCAGCTCGCGTCTGCGCTGCATGAGATCGACGAGCCGCGGATCCTGCGGATCGGCCGCCGTCACCTCGTCACGCACCTTCAGGTAGCCGAGCAGTGCCGCAGTCAGGAAGAGGACTGCATTCAGGATCGCGATCGGCACGTTCGTCGCCCGGATCCGCGCGGCGTAGTTCACCCGCTCCTCGCGCGTGCGCCGCTCATCCTCGAGAGCAGGCCGGAGTGCGCTCAGGCGAGCGACGTCATTGATGCTGCCCGCCTGGGTCGCAGCCGCGATCTGCTCGTCGAGCGTCACGATCTGCTCGTTCACGGCGGCGAGCCGCGACTCGGCGAACGAGGCGATCTCCTGGCGCGCGAGGAACAGGAACGTGACCACTGCAATGCCGCCCAGCAGTCCGACCGCGGCCGGGATCCAGAACTGCCGGCGATACTGCCGTACGCTCCGTCCCGCCTCGGGCACGTCACGCTCATTCACGGCGACGATGCGGCGCACGGACTCGCCGAAGATGTGCGCGAGCACGACCAGGAAGACGATGACGCCGAGTGCGAGCAGCGCGACCTCGGGTGAGAGTGCGATCCGGTACCACATGCGGTACAGCCCGGCGAGCGCGCCGTGCAGTTCCGCCTCCGCGGCGAGCACCTGCCAGGCGCCGGAAATGTCCGCATCCTGCGGGAGCAGCTCCTGGAAGACCGGAACGTTCGCGACCCAGTCCACTGCGACGAGCAACAGGATCGCCGGCACGAACCACCACCAGCGCCAGTAGCTGCGGAACCCGAAGCTCGACTGGCGCCCGCGGTTCGCGGCCTCGAGCGCATCCACGCGCTGATCGATCTCGATGGTCTCCGAGCGGGCGCGGCGGATCTCCTCGAGCGAGAACGTGATGTCGTTCAGTGCCTGGCGCGTACGCTGGACATTCGTCTCGATCGCGTCCTGCACCCGCGTCGTGACCTTCTGGACCCACTGCGTGAAGACCTCGCTCGCGCGCCGTCGCAGCGCCTGTTCGGGAGGCAGCTCACCCTCGGCCGGCGCGTCCGAGCGCGGCAGGCCCGCCTGCGCCCACTCCGCCCCCGACTGGCGCGCCTCCTTCTCCAGCTGATGGACCTCGATGGCGAACCACTTGTCCAGCGCACCGGTGACGACGCGCAGCCCCCCGGCTCCCGGAGGCCCACCGACCGTCGGCGCCGGCTGTGTGGCGAAATCGTCCATGTGCGCGAACGAAGGCTCCTCATCGGATGGAGCGGGCACCCCGCTCCCGGCGTCATCCTGTCGGCGGAACCGGCGCCTCAGGCGTTCCCACGTTGAGTTCAGGGACATCGGGCGGCCTCCTTTGGCATGCTGACGACGCGACAGTGCAGAGGTCGCGCCATTGAAGCACGGACGCCGGATTCAGCAGCGTGGTTTCACACGCGCCCGCGCCACGCACCCCCTTTCCACTGCCATCAGGGCTTCGTTTCGTTGTTCCTGTGGGAGAACGGACGCGGGGAGAACCCCCGGCATCCGGACGTGGCCTGCCGGGCGAGATGGCCGGATTAGCGTCGGGAAGCAGCGGCGCGCCCGTCGGGCAGCCCGCTCCGCGGCAGGAAGAGCGTGAACGTGGAGCCCACACCGACGTGGCTGCGCACCCGCAGGTCGCCGCCCATCCCGAGCGCGAGATCGCGGCTGATCGCCAGGCCGAGCCCGGTGCCCTCCTTCCGGCTCGTGCGACTCACGTCCACCTGCGTGAACGGCTCGAACACCGTGCGCAGCTTCTCCGCCGGGATGCCGATGCCCGTGTCCGTCACGGCCAGGCCGACCATGCCGGCGACGTCTTCCGCTTCCATCGCATCCACGGTAATGCGGCCACCCGTCGGCGTGAACTTGATCGCATTGCTCAGCAGGTTGAGCACGATCTGTTGCGTTTTCTCCTCGTCGGCGCGCACCACGTGTGTGCCCGGAATACTCGCCGCGAACGACAGCCCCTTGGACGTGAGCTGCGGCTCGACCAGCGGGGTGATGTCATCGACGATTCCGGCAAGCGGGAGATCGGCGATCTGATAGTCGACGTGGCCGGCTTCGATGCGCGCCAGGTTGAGCACATCGTTGATGAGTCGGAGGAGGTGGCGCTGGCTCCGCTTGATCCTCGCGAGTGCACCTGCCTGGGCATCCGTCACGGGACCATGAATGCCGATCTCGATCAGCTCCGTGTAGCCGGCGATGGCGTTCAGTGGTGTGCGCAGCTCGTGGCTCATGACGGCGAGGAATGTGCTCTTGGCCTGGTTCGCCTCCTCGGCGGCTGCCTTTGCGGCCTCCAGCTCCTCCGCCTGCTCGAGCAGGGTCTCGTTGCTCGCGCGCAGTTCCTCGCTTGCGATCGCCAGGTCCGCATGGGCGCGCTCCGCTTCACGCCGGGCGCGTAGCAGCTCGTCCTCGTACTTCTTCCGCTCACGGACCCGCATCAGGATGCAGTCGTAGGCGGAGCGGTCGTCTCGCTCGCGGCGCACCGCATTGACGAGCACACCGATCTCCTCGCCCTCCGCCGATCGCAGCGTCAGGAAGATCTCGTCCGCCCGGCCGTGCAGGCGCAGCAGCGGAAACCAGTGCGTCTGGTAGAAGATCCGCGCACCCACGCTGAGGATGGTCTCTACGTGGCGGCCGACGGCGTCCGCTTCTTCACTGCCGAGCATCTCGAGCAGCGTCGTGTTGATGTGCTCGATCCGGCCGTCGTCCCCGAAGGACAGGAACCCACAGGGCGCTCCGTCCAGCAGCTCACCCATCCGGAGCCCCGGCTCGCGCGGCGGGCCCGGTCTATTCGGCATGCGCGGGCTGCAGGTACTCCCGGATTGCCTGGATCGTCTCTTCGGGGTGGCTCATGTGCGGACAGTGGCCGGTCGCTTCCATGAAACGAAGCGTACTGCCCGGAAGCTGCCGGTGCATGTACTCGCCGACCTCGCGCGGCGCGATCATGTCCTCGGCGCACTGCAGGATGAGCGAGGCGACGCTCACGCGCGGCAGGTCTTCACGATTGTCCGCAAAGAACGTTGCCTCCGCAAAGTTGCGCGCAATCACGGGGTCGGTGGAGCAGAAGCTCGCGGTGAGTTCTTCGCTCAGCTCCGGCTGATCCGGATTCTTCATGATTGCGGGGCCGAGGAAGTTCGCCCACCCGATGTAGTTCTTGTCCATCATCTCGAGCAGCCCCTCGATCTCGCTGCGCTCGAAGCCGCCGCGGTACTCCGGCGGGTCATCGATGTAGCGGGGGGAGGGACCGATGAGGATGAGCCGCTCGAAGCGTTCCGGCTCACGGTTCGCAGCCAGCACCGCGACGATGCTGCTGACCGAGTGACCGACGAGGATCACGTTCTGCAGATCGAGCGCATTGCAGATGTCGAGGATGTCCTGCGCGTAGCCATCGAGCCGACTGTAGCGTGCCCGATCGTAGGCGCTCAGGTCGGATGCGCCGGCGCCGACGTAGTCGAACAGTACGATGCTGTAGTCATTCTCGAAGGCGGACGTGACGAAGCGCCACATGTTCTGGTCGCACCCGAAGCCGTGCGCGAACATCATCGGCTGCCTGCCCGCGCCGGTCACGTTGACGTTGTTGCGGGAAAGGATATCCTGCGTCATTGCACCGTTGGGGGAGAAGCATTCGTCCCCCGGAGGAAATGCAACTTTCGTTCTAGCAGCTGCGCCGGGCAGGACTGGCCGACGTGCGCCTTTCGGCTCAGGGATCGGGGTCTGCCCCTGACTGTGTTCCGCGTGCAGCCCGGATCTCGCGCGGCAGGACGATTCCCAGCCGCGCGCGTTCCGTGTGCCACAGCTCGAGCATCTCCCGGAAAACTTCAGGGTGCGTCTCCGCCAGGTTGGTGGTCTCCCCGGGATCTGCATCGAGATCGAACAGCTCGAAGGCGGCCTCGTCGAACGGGGGTTCGAGCGTCGTGAGCTTCCAGTTGCCGCGGCGGACGAATGCGCGTCCCGCGTGGAAGAGCGTCGTGACGTAGTCGGGACCATGGACCTCCGATGTAGTTCCTGCGAGCAGCGCCTGCATGCTCTCCCCCTCCATGGGTCGCACGGAGCCATCCTTCGGGTAGGTCGCGCCGGCGATCTCGAGAAACGTCGGGGCCAGGTCCATGACGGTGGCGTAGGCATGGCTGATGGCACCGCGCGCCGCCACGCCCGGTCCGGCCACGATCATCTGTGCCGCGATGCCGCCCTGGCGCGTGTAGGTCTTGTAGCGGCTGAATGGTGCCGAGCCGGCCTCGGCCCACGGCGCGCCGTACGAGATCCACGAGCCCGGCCTCCCCATGTTCTCGTACGAGTTGTCGTAATGCGCCTGGACATAGTCCACGAATGGACCCGTAGCATAGAAGTCCTCCGATCCGGCAGCGCCGTTGTCGGACATGAAGACGATCAGCGTGTTGTCATAAACGCCCTCCTGCTTCAGGTAATCGACCAGCCGTCCGACATGGTGGTCGAGGTTCTCGACCATGGCGGCGTACAGCTCCATCTTGCGCGCCTCGATGCGTTGCTCGGGCGCGTCGAGATCATCCCACGGCGTGATGGCGTCGTTGCGTGGGGGCAGTGTGGATTCCGGCGGCACGATCCCCTTCGCCTTCAATCGCTCGAAGTTCCGTTCCCTCAGCACGTCGTAGCCCTCGTCATACCGGCCGCGATAACGATCCAGCCATTCGTCGGGCACCTGCAACGGCCAGTGCGGCGATGTGTAGGCGGCGAAGGCGAAGAAGGGGCGCCCATCCTCGATCTGCGAGTCGATGAAGCCGATCAGCCGATCCGTGAACAGCTCCGTCGTGTACGTTCCCGCCGGATACTCCACCTCCTCGCCGTCCTCGCGGTAGAGCGATCCGCCCTCGAAGAAGCCGACGCTGTTGAAGTGGTTCGCAGCGCCGTGCGTGAGCTGGTAGGAGCGCTCGAAGCCGGCCGCGAGCGGACTCTGCTCACGCGTGTTCCCGAGGTGCCACTTGCCGGTGCTGTACGTGTGGTAGCCCGTCTCGCGCAGGAGCCGCGGGAACGGTGCGACGCGATCCGAGAGGTAACCTTCGTAGCCTGGAACCGAGGCGAGCGCCGGCCCCGGACTCTGCTGTCCCATCCCCGCGACGTGGTTGTTGTTGCCGGTCAGCAGCATGGCGCGCGTGGGCGCGCACATCGGTGCGGTATGAAATCTCGTGAAGAGAATCCCTTCCGCGGCGAGCCGGTCGATGTTGGGAGTGCGAATGTCGCTGCCGTACGCGCCTAGATCCGCATACCCGAGGTCATCGGCCACGAGCAGGACGATGTTGGGGCGCTCGTCAGCGCGAGCGCCTGCAGCGGCGCCGTCGACAGGGGAGCATGCGGCCGTGAACCCGGCAAGCAGCGGCAGCAGCAGCGCCGGCGCGGCGCCCGATCCGGCCAGGACCTGGAAGTGGCGCATGGTAGTCTCGGATGGGGGAGCCAGGAGGTGCGCTCAAGGATTTGCGCGGGCACTCGCCGACGCAAGGCCGACTCCGAAGGAGGCGACTACGGCGCTTGAAGCGACTCGCCCTGCCGCGGCCGGCGACCCGGCATTGACGCGGCAGCCACGACGTCGCATAGCTTAGACAACGGCACCGCCGCGCAGCCCTGATCCATCTCGACACCGGCATTCCAGGCCGGAACCATCAAGGAATTGGATCGCCGCAACTTTCTGTCGACGATTGCCGCGACCGCACTGGCGGCGCCCGGGCTGAGCGCATGCCGGGAGGACACGGATACGTCTACGGCCGCCCGCCGGTTCGATCGCCTCGGCGTCCAGCTGTACACGGTGCGTGAGCCCATGGCACGCGACGCCGCTGGGACGCTGCGCCAGGTCGCGGGCCTCGGCTATGGCGAAGTCGAGACCGCGGGCCTTTTCGACCTTTCGGCCGAGCAGTTCCGGTCCGCGCTGGACGCAGCGGGTCTCGTCTCTCCGGCGGGACATTATCCGGTCGACGCGATCCGGCAGCAGCCGGAGGGGACTATCGCGACGGCTCGTACGCTCGGCCAGCAGTGGGTGGTCGTGCCGTTCCTCGATGTCGATGAGCGGAGCGCCGATGGCTACCAGCGTCTGGCGGATGACCTGAACCGTTTCGGCGCTGCTGCGCGCAACGAGGGCATGCGCGTCGCCTATCACAACCACGATTTCGAGTTCACCTCGCTGAGCGATGGCGGCACCGGTTTCGACGTGCTGCTCACCGGCACGGATCCGTCGCTCGTCGACATGGAGCTCGACCTGTTCTGGGCCGTGAAGGGCGGACGCGACCCGCTCGCCCTCTTCGCCGCGCACCCCGGCCGGTTCCCTCTCTGCCACGTGAAGGACATGGCGGACGTCGCGGGATCGCAGGAGATGGTCACGGTCGGTGAAGGCGAAATCGACTTCGCAGGCATCTTCGCACAGGCGCAGCAGGCGGGACTCACGCACTACTTCGTCGAGCACGACAATCCGCCCGATCCGATCGAGAGCATCCGCGCCAGCTTGGAGCACCTGCAGCAGCTCTCGTTCTGAGCCGGTTCCGAACTCGCCTCCGGCCGGAGCAGCCGGCCTGGCCGGAAAGGGGATCCACGTGAAGCGCAGGGACTTCCTTCAGACCGGCGCCGCCCTCGGCGGTGCCGCCCTCGCCGGTGCCGCGGCCGTACCGACCACGGCGGCCTCGGCGGGCCCGGGCGACGAGCGGCTGCACGGGGATGATCGCGCCTTCGCGTTCGTCGTCGGCACCTTCCGCCATTCCGTGTGCCGCTGGCCGTACCGGACGCTCACGCTCGACGAGCTCGCGCGCAGTGCACGGCAGCTGGGACTGCACTCCGTCGAGCTGCTCGATCCGGAGGACTGGCCGACCGTGAAGCAATACGGCCTCACGTGCGCCATGGGGAACGCTCCCGGCGACCCGCGCACACGACTGACGCACGGGTTCAACCGTGTCGAGCACCATGCGCGGCTCGTGTCGCAGTATCGCACGCTGATCGAGCAGGCGGCCGCGGCGGGAGTGCCCAACGTCATCTGCTTTTCCGGCAACCGGGACGGTCTCGACGACGAGGAGGGGCTGGAGAACTGCATTCGTGGGCTGACGCAGATCCTGCCTGCGGCGGAGCGGCAGGGTGTGACCGTGATGATGGAGCTGCTGAACTCGAAGGTCGACCACGCGGACTACCAGTGCGACCACACGGCGTGGGGCGTGGCACTCGCGCGCCGGCTCGGGTCCGAGCGCTTCCGGCTGCTGTACGACATCTACCACATGCAGATCATGGAAGGTGATGTGATCCGCACGATCCGCGACAATCACGAGTACATCGGCCACTACCACACCGGCGGTGTTCCGGGTCGCAACGAGATCGACGCGGCACAGGAGCTGAACTATCGCGCGATCATGCAGGCGATCAGCGACACCGGCTTCGAAGGTCACGTTGCGCAGGAGTTCATTCCGTTGCGCGATCCGCTCATGTCGCTCGCCGAGGCCGTCGAGATCTGTCGCGTGCAGGCGCGTTCCATTCGGGAGGGATGATGCAGTCGCGGACGCAGAGCTATGACGCCATCGTCGTCGGATCCGGCATTTCCGGCGGCTGGGCAGCGAAGGAGCTGACGGAGAAGGGGCTGCGCGTGCTGATGCTGGAGCGCGGCAAGAACGTCGAGCACGTCACCGACTACACGAATGCGCGCAAGGCGCCCTGGGAATATCCGCACCGGGGCGGCCGGACGCGCGCGATGGAAGAGGCATACCCGGTCCTGAAGCGCGACTATCCGCTGAACGAGAAGAACCTCGACTGGTGGGCGTCGGACCGGGACTCACCCTACACCGAGATCAAGCGCTTCGACTGGTTCCGCGGTTATCACGTGGGCGGACGCTCGCTCATGTGGGGACGCCAGAGCTACCGCCTGAGCGATTACGACTTCGAGGCGAACGCCCGCGACGGCATTGCCACCGACTGGCCGATCAGGTACGCGGACATCGCGCCGTGGTACGACTACGTGGAGCGGCACGCCGGCATCTCCGGCTCGCGCGAGGGCATGCCGCAGCTTCCGGACGGCGAGTTCCAGCCGGCCATGCCACTCAACTGCGGCGAGGAGCTGATTGCGGATCGGCTGCGAGGGCAGTTCGATGGACGGCGCCGGATCATTCCGGGGCGCGTCGCAAACCTCACGCGTGCACTGCCGGGACGCAGTCCGTGCCAGTACCGCAATGCGTGCTGGCTCGGCTGCCCGTACGGCTCCTACTTCAGCACGCAGTCCTCGACACTGCCGCCGGCCGTGGCGACCGGTCGCCTGACCCTGCAGCCGTTCGCGATCGTCACGGAAGTGCTCTACGACCGCGACCTCGGCAGAGCGACCGGTGTGCGCGTGATGGATGCGAACACCGCGGAGATCAGGGACTACCACGCGCGCGTCATTTTCCTGTGCGCGTCCACGCTCAACTCGACCTGGCTGCTCATGCGCTCGGCCACGGACGTGTGGCCGGACGGCCTGGGCAGCAGCTCCGGCCAGCTCGGCCACAACCTTATGGACCATCACTTCCGCGTGGGCGCGTCCGGCACGCTCGAAGGCATGGAGCACCGCTACTACTACGGCCGGCGACCGAACGGCTTCTACATCCCGCGCTACCGCAACCTGTTCGGTGACCGGCGCGAGTACCTGCGCGGCTTCGGCTACCAGGGCGGCGCCGGTCGCGAAGGATGGGGCCGCGCCGTCGCCGAGCTCGGCGTGGGCGGTGCGTTCAAAGACGAGATGTCGCTGCCCGGCAAGTGGACGATCGGCGCGACCGCATTCGGCGAGATGCTGCCCAGCCACGCGAACCGCATCACGCTAGACCACACGAGGACCGATCGGTGGGGGCTGCCCGTGCTCGCGATCGACTGCGAGACGGGCGAGAACGAGCGACTCATGCGCGTGGACATGGCGAACGACATGGCGGAGATGCTCGAGGCGACCGGCGTGCAGGACGTCCGCACGTACGACAACGAGTACTTCCCGGGCATGGGCATCCACGAGATGGGCACGGCGCGCATGGGCCGCGATCGCCGCTCCTCCGTGCTCAATGCGCACAACCAGGTGTGGGACTGCCCGAACGTATTCGTCACCGACGGCTCCTGCATGACGTCTGCTGCGAACCAGAACCCGTCGCTGACGTACATGGCGCTGACCGCGCGCGCAGCGGACTTCGCCGTGAGCGAGCTGAACCGCCGCAATCTCTAGCACGAGGCACGCACATGCCAGCAGACAGCGGAGAGGGCCGCCTGATCGAGGCAACGCGCGGAACGCGGAGCGCGGATGCGCCGCAGGCAGGAGCGTCCGGTGACGAGTCCACAGGCGATGACACCCTGATCACGCGCCGCGATGCGATCCAGCGCGTGACCGTGCTGCTCGGCGGCATCACACTCGTCGGCGGCAGCGGGCTGATGATGGCATGCGCCGATGACCGGGCGGCACGCAGTTATGCACCGGTCGGCGAGCTGTTCACCGCCGAGGACGTCGCCTTCCTCGACGAGGTGGCGGACACGATCCTGCCCGACACGGATACGCCGGGGGCCAGGGCGGCCGCGGTCGGCCCGTTCATGGCGCTCATGGTGCACGACGTTTATTCGCCGGAGGACCAGCAGATCTTCGTGGCGGGCATGAGGCAGCTGAACGACGAATGCGAGCGACTGCACGGCGTCGCATTCATGGCGGCTGCACCGGAGCAGCGGCTGGCGCTGCTCGAGCAGCTCGATCGCGAGCAGAAAGCACACATGGACGCGCGCGAAGCGGCGCGCCGGCGCTCAGCGGGAGACGTCGTCGCCGACGAGCCCGAGGATGCGCGCAGCGGTGACCCCACTCTGGATCCGGAGATCACCGCCGACGCACCTGCGCACTACTTCCGCATGATGAAGGAACTCACGCTCCTCGGCTACTTCACCTCGGAGATCGGCTACACCCAGGCCATGCGCTATGCGGAGACGCCCGGCCGCTACGACCCGTGCATCGAGCACGCGCCCGGAGAGAGAATCTGGGCGTCGCACGCATGATCAGGGCTTGGCAGCCACCGGAATCATGACGTGCGCGTAGGGCGTTCCGTCCCACATGACCCACGGACCGCCCTGCGCCGGGTCGGTACCGATGGCCGCAAGCGAGGCCGGGTCCGGAACGATGAGCATGAGATGCGGACCGGACACGACCCACTCGTTGTCGGCCGTCTCGCCGGTCGCATGAGGATCGGTGTTGCTGGCGCCGGCATCGCCCATCAGCATGTACGCGATCCCGGGACGGTCGATCTCGACAGCTGTCTTGCTCTGCCAGGCATTCGCCCAGGTCATCCACGGCTCGTCCATGCACATCGGCGCAGCTTCCATGTTCGGCGGATCCGGAAAGCAGACCCAGCCATTCGTGCCCTCGCGCAGCGTCGTACCAGACCAGTCCATGACCGCCGCATGCTCGGAGATCGAAGCGGGCGCCGCTTCGAGCGCGTTTGCGATGATGGCTGCGTTGTCCTGGGCGGCGGATGGGGAACAGGCGGAGACGGAGATGAGCATGATGATGCCTGGTGTGATGCGTCGCATGCGGGCCCTTTTACCGGGGAAATGATGATTCGACCGTGCCCGCACCGCGCGGATTCGCAACCCGGCGCGGCACGAACAGCTTCGCTACATCGCTCCCGGAAGCAGTGGAGTCAATGATGGCGTCGAAACCGACTACTTAGTTGCGACATTTCCGCGTACCGAGGCCGCCTGCGCAGTGTTCGCCACAAGATCGTGGGCGACTCGGGTTCAGCCGTCTGCTGGACTTCCCGCCCGTATCGCCCGCGAGAAGTCGCTCTTCCCGACGGCCGCGCGGATCCGATCATTGACGTAGTGCGCGCGCTTCGTCTCTTCGAGATTGCGGTCCGAATCGATCCAGCCGCGCTCCCACGCGGCTTCCACGGAGTAGCCAGGGAGGATGCCGACGAGCGGGCCGAGCCGGTGGTCGGTTTCGGCCAGCTCGTTGATCGGCTCGATGAGGTTCGTCGTGCAGTTGTTGGTGAGCGTGTTGTACCAGGTCGGTGACGCCTCGATCTCCTGCGCGCGGACGAGCAGGCGTCGCAGAATGTGCTGGGCCTGTGCGCGCGTGATCCGCACGGGGAAGAGGTAGAGCGGATCGTCCCACGCGATCACGCGCAGGGGGAGCAGGTCCTCTTCCGTGCCGATCACGATCATCGTCTCGTAGCGGCGCGCGAGTCCGCGCAGTGGCGAGTACGACTCGCCGACTTCCTTTCGGGCTTCCACGGAGAGGGCGAGGGTGCGACCGTCAGCGAACTCGAAGGAGAGGAACGGGTGTGCGATGCCCTTCACGCGTGGTGCGAACGGTGAGAGCGCGAACCATACGCGCTCGACGGCGCCGATGTCGTATGTCGCATCGATCCACCGCTGTTCCGGCGGACCGGACGCGCTATGGCGGAAGTCGCGGATGTTGCGGATGCGAGCCTGTTCGCCGTCCATGCGCACGATCGGCAGGCGCGCCTGCTCGGCGACCCAGGCGCGCTCGTGCGACGCGCGGCGCGGCAGCACGTCGGCGGCAACGCCGACCGCGCCGGCTGCGAGCACGCCGCAGAGGACAGTGAGAAGGTGCGCTCGTCGCATCCGTGTTGGTTCCGCTAGTGCTTGCAGTTCGGGGCGCTCGCCGGCGGTTCACGTCGCGCTGCGAGTATGCACGCTGCACCCGCGGATGTCTACCCCAGCAGCGTGGCCGCGGCCGCGAGCACGAGTGCGCCGATCCACACGACGTCGAGGTTGATCCAGGCGCGGCGCAGGAAGCCGAGTCCCAGGACGTGGTAGGCGAGGAGCGCGGCGGTGGTGAGGGCGAGGAGCATGGCCGACGTGTGGACGGCGAGGACGAGCAGGCCGTCTCCGGCCGCGGCCTGGGTGTAGGCTGCACTCGCGTGCGTCGCGTGCGTCGCGCCGTCGTGTGACGCGGACGGCAGGAGCAGCGGCAGCAGCATGAGACCGGAGCCGTGCGCGCTGGACATGATGAAGGACCAGAGCGTGAGGTCGCGCGCACTCGCACGCATGCCTACCCAGCGCGGATGGCGCGAGCGCCGGAGCAGGAGGAATGCAGCGAAGCCGAGCAGCGCGGCCGCGCCGACGATGCGGATCGTCTCGGCGGGCACGACCACGCTGACTGCGCCCGCGAGTGCGACGACGGGCGCGATCGCCAGCGCGTGGCCGGCGGCGATCGGCGGCAGCGCGCGCAGCACCGCCGACCACCGCTCTTCCTGCAGCCCGAGCGCCACAGCGAACAGCCATCCCATGGCGGGGTTGAGGCCATGGTAGACCCCGAGCAGCGCGACGACGGCAATGCCGGTCATGCGCGCACCGCGCTGCCGGACGGATCGCCGGAAAGCAGAATCGCATCGCCTCGCAGTGCGACCACTTCACTCACCCGAAGCAGAAGGAATCCGAGGATGCGTCGCCGCCGCTCAGCCGGACCTGGTGTGCGCGGTGGCCGTCGAAGCGTACGAGGAAGTCGGAGTGGCCGATCCCGCCGTCGCGACCGACGTCCAGGCGAGCGAGCCAGCCCTGCATCCCATCCGGATAGAACTGGTCGTCCCAGGTACGGTAGAGGGAGTTCGTGACGTAGACGCGGCGGCCGTCACGGCTCAGCTCGATCATCTGCGGCCCGCCCGTCAGCGGATCGCCCGACGGGTGTGCCGCGCGGCGCACGATGCCGCCGAGGTGCACGGAACCGGTGAACTCCGGATGGAGTGGATCGCTGACGTCGTACTGGCGCAGCTCGCCGGTGCCCCAGCAGGACACGTACAGAAAGCGGTCATCGAGCGAGAGGTTGATGTCCGTGACGAGCGGTGGCACTGCGCCGAACGGCTGGAGTGCGGGCGGCAGCAGCTCCGGTGCGGCGGGCTCGGCCGGAATGCGGATGACCTCCTCGACCTGCCAGTCGCCGTCGCGGAAGTGCCAGGCCCAGATCGAGCTGGACAGATCGGACAGGTTGAGCACGACGCCGGCGAAGCCGTGGCGGCGGCCGGGATGGTGCGCGGGGCGCAGCTCGAGCACGAACTGGGCGTCGTCGCCGAGCCGGAGCGCACGCAGGTGCCGGCGACGACGCAGGTCCCAGACGTGGAGGTCGCGGCCGTAGCCCTTGTTCATGAGGATGTCGGGCTGGAGACCTGCTTCGACGGAGTTCGGCGTGCCCCACTCGCTCGTGAGCATGACGTCCCAGCCGAGGTGCCACCAGAAGTCGTAGGCGAGGCGCTGCGGGCCGCGATCGATCTCCCAGGCACCGAGCGGTTCGAAGCTGTCATGGTCCAGCACCAGGATACCGCCGGGTGCCTCGCCCTCCGCATTGCCGATTGCGCTCACGTAGATGCCGTCCGGCCCGCAGTGCACGGTGTGCGGGCGCGAGTAGCCGGTTTTGGCCGCGAGCTCGTCCGGCTCGATCGTCTTCACGATGTGCGGGCGGCCGGGATCGGGCTCCGTGTCGACGATGTAGATGCGCGAGGAGCGGAGCCCGGGCAGCACGAGGTAGCGACGCCGGACGTGCGGGTGCGGTGCATACGGGCACAGCGATGCGCTGCACGCGTTCCAGCCATAGTGGTGCAGCTCGTCGCCGGCGTGCGGGAGGTCCATGCGGTACGTGACCTCGCCGAACGTCGCGGACTTGGGATCGCAGTCGATGACGCCGAGCGCATCGGGCTGAGCAGGATCCGGACTGACCAGCGCGACATAGGCCAGGGTCTCTGGCGGTGCCTGCGCCGCCATGCGCGCGGAGGGATAGAAGGTGGGGTCGGGAAGCCAGCTGGTCTGGCGTCCGGGCGGTGTGAGAGTCGTTGCCATGACGTTCCTCCGTGTGCGAGCGACGGGCAGGGTGCACGTCTCGGAGGCACGATGCGTCGATGGCGGCGGCAGGCGCGCCGGCAGGACCTGCCCGGATTAGCGGAGTGGACTACCTAAGTTTGCGACGGCCTCGTCGCGCGGCCGGTGCGCCTGCTGTCGGCGGCGGCGTCCGCCGGGTCGTTCCCGCCCTCGAGCACGAGGTCGCGCGCGATGCGGGCGGCGCCCGCGCGACTGCCGGCGTTCAGCTTGCGCAGGAGTGCGGAGACGTGGTGATCGACCGTGCGCGTGGAGAGGTAGAGTCGCCGCCCGATCTCGCGATTGGACAGCCCCTCGGCCAGCAGCGCGAGCACGTCCATCTGCCGGTTCGTGAGGTTTGCGGGGTTCGCACGCGTGCTGCGGCGCGGCCCGCGTGGCAGGCCGCGGGCGCCCCGGCGCATCAGTCGGCTGCGCACGAGTGCGGCTGCCGGGCGCGCCTCGAGGTCGTCCAGAATCGCGAGCGCCGTGCGCTGCGCCGGCTCATCGCCTTCCGCGAGTGCAAGCGCTCGCTCGTAAGGGCAGCCGAGCTGCCGCCAAGCATCGGCCGCTTCGCGCCAGAGGCCGGCGAACTCGTGCGCGAACGGCCCCGGCGGAGCCGTGGGCGGCGCGTCGAGGGCGCCGGCACGGCGCAGCCATGCTGCCAGGCGCGCGATGTCCCAGTGACTCTGTGCCTGCAGCGCGAGCGGCCATGCGCGCATGACTTCCGTCCGCACACGGACGTGGTCGCCGGCCAGCCACGCCGCCTCCGCACGCGCGGCTGCGACCGGTGCGATCCGCTGCAGCTCGCCGGTCGCTACGGCACGCGCGAGGGCCTCGTCCAGCACCTCCTGCGCTCCGGCCACCCCGAGGCGCGTACGCGCAGCGCCGAGAGCGGCGAGTGACGGCAGGCGTACGACCGTCGAGGTGTTCTCGTGCCGCAGCACGTCCGCGGCTTCGGCCTCGGCATCCCGCAACCGCCCCTGCTCGAGGTACATGCGTGCGCGCCACCCGCGCAAATAGTAGCTGAATGCGTCGATGTCGCGCGCTTCCGCGTACTCGATGGCGTCGGTGAGGAAGCCGCCGGCGAGCGTGTAGTCCTGCTCCGTGATCGCGTCGCTGATCAGCCACGTGAATGCGCGCAGTGCGTGCTCGTGCAGGCCGTGCTCCTGTGCGAGTCGGACCGCACGTGCCTGCGACTCGCGGGCCGAGCCGGGCTCCAGGCACGCTGCATTCGTGAGCGCATGCACGAGCGCGTCCGGATCGTTCAGCGCCTCTGCCATGGCCACGGCGCGGTCGCTCCATTCCGACGAGAGCTGTCGTTCTTCGGCGAGGATGTGCAGCTGCGCGCGCGTGCTGTAGGCCATCGCGAGCTCGTGCGCCGGGCCGAGCGGCTCGAGAATGCGGATCGCCTCGGCAGCACACGTTGCCGCATCCTCCCGTCGCCCCTCGAACCAGGCGAGGCGTGACAGCCAGCGCAGCGCATCCCCTTCGCGCAACCGGTCGCCGGTCTGACGCCAGAGCGCGAGTGCCTCCTCGCGCGCGTGCACGGCTTCCGCGATGCGGCCGCTGAGATGGACCTCGTACGACCAGGCATCGAGCAGCGCCGCACGCTCCGCAGGCTCGGAATCCGTGGCGTAGCGCAGTGCACTCTCGAAATGTGCGGCCGCCTCGCGATGGGCACCGAGGGCGGCGGCTTCCCGCGCCGCCGCGGGCGCGAGCCGCAGCACGGTCGCAGCGTCGCCGCTCCGGTCCGCGTGGTAGACCAGGCGCGGGAGCAGGCCGGCACCGTCATCCTCTGCCTCGAGTGCGCGCAGCACCCGCGCGTGCAGTTCGGCGGCACAACCCGGCTCGAGTGCGCCTTCCCACGCGCGGCGCGCAAGCTCATGGCGGAAGGCGACGTCCTCGCGCGTCGCCCGCAGCAGTCCCGCACCGACGCCGGCTTCCACCGCGCCCGGTGACTCACTTCCCATGCGCTCGAGCAGCCACCGCTCTGCACGCCCCGGCACGACCGCGACGAGGTCGAGCACCGCGGCTGCAGCGCTTTCCAGGCGCGCCGCGCGCGCGAGCACGGCGTCGCGCACGGACGGCGGAATGCCGCCGGCATCCATGGCGAGCACTTCCGTGACGTAGAAGGGATTGCCGCCGGTCGCGTCGTGCAGCTCGCCGGCGGGTCGGCCTGCGGCGGCGGCCAGGCGGGCGACGGCCGCCTGCGAGAGCGGCGGCAGCCGCAGCCGGTGCACGGCCGCGGACGGCATCTCGCCCAGCAGCCGGCGCAGCGGATGCGTGCCGTCCACCTCGTCGTCGCGGAACGTGAGCACGAGCAGGCTGGGTGTGCGGCGGATGCGGCGCGCGAGGAACTTGAGCAGGTCCAGCGTCGCCTCGTCGGCCCAGTGCACGTCCTCGAAAACGGCAAGCGTTGGAGTGGATGCGCGCGAGAGCTCGTCGAGCAGGGCAGTAAACAGAATCTCGCGGTCCACACCGCTGCGCACGAGCTCAGCGAGGGGTCCCTGGACCTGACGTGCCATGTCGAGCAGCGGGCCGAGCGGACGAGGCGTGAACAGCGCGTCGCATGCACCCCACAACACGCGCGCGCGACCTTCCTCCTGTTCGATGCGCGACGCAAACTGCTCGACCAGTGTCGTCTTGCCGATCCCCGCCTCGCCGCTCACGAGCACGACGCACCCCTGCCCCGCCGCTGCGCTCGCGCGCGCGGCCTGCAGCTCGTTGAGGAAAGGATCGCGCTCCAGGAACATCAGACAGCCGGTTGCTGCGTGGTGAACGGCCGCGGGCCGGGCATGCCCGCCTTCCGCCAATATGGGCAGCCGCCCTCCGCGCTCCAATGGTCTGCCCGCATGCACACGAAAAATGGGCGGTGCGCCGCGCAAATCTGGGTAGTGTCGCCGACGCGGCGGTGCAGGCGCCGAGCTCAACTTGTCCGGGACGATGCACGACCCCACTGCGGCGCACGCCGCAATGTCCGGAGGCGACCACGATGATTCCGATGACACCGTATCGACACGCCCTCGCCGTCCTTGCCGCAACCACCCTGCTCGCCGGGTGCGACGGACCGCTCGGCCCGGCGATCGAGCAGTACCGCACGATCGCGAAGCTCCGCAACGTCACCGCGCAGTACAAGGACGTGGACGTCGCGATTGCCGATGGCTTCGTCCTGCTGCACGAGTGCGAAGTGCGGCCGGGCGAAGGAGCGGTGGGGATCCTGTACGTCCACATGGACCGCTTCCTGGACGGCGTGCTCGATGCCGACGCACCCGACGGTCTGCTGTACGCGCCGAACGGCGACGGCAAGCCGGCGCTGGTCGGAGTGGAAGTCGCGCTGCCGACGTCGATGTGGACGGAGCCCGAACCGCCGGAGTTCCTCGGCGTGCCGCTTCAGGAAGAAGCGGAGTTCGGCGCCTGGGGGCTGCACATCTGGGTGTGGCGGGACAATCCGGACGGCATGTTCGCGCAGGCGCACCCTGACGTGGTGTGCGAGCCCGAAGTATGACGGGGGCGGCAGCAAGGCACGACGCGATCAGGGTGCATGGCGGCCGGGTGCGCCGACTGGCAACGCTCCTCGTCGCCTGCGTCGCGGCGGCGGCGTGCGTCGACGCGGACGGCGAGATCATCGCTGCGGAGTCCGTCGCGCGCGCCGAGCTCGACGTCGCACTCCGTGCCCGGCTGGCAGAGCTCGGGTTCACCGGGCGCATCGAGCGCACACTCGAGGAGCGGCTGGGCCGCCGTCTCGATCCGCGGCTCGCTGATGTCGGACGGCTGCTCTGGTTCGATCCGATCCAGGGGCTGAACGACGACAACGCGTGCGCCGGCTGTCATTCACCGACGCATGGTTTCGGCGATACCCAGCCGATCGCGATCGGCGTGGACAACAATGGCATCGTCGGTCCGGACCGGACGGGGCCACGCAACCAGCGTCGCTCGCCGACGGTGATCAACACGGCGTTCTATCCGACGTTGATGTGGAACTCGCGCTTCCACGCGGGTTCCGGTGACCCGTTCGACAACAGCGCCGGCTTCGTCTTTCCGGAACCGGAAGGGATGACGCTCTCGTACCTGCCGCACCTGCTGACGGCGCAGGCATTCATTCCACCGACCGAGCGGGTCGAGGCGGCGGGATTTCACTTCGTCGGCGACAACGATGACATCCGCAGCGAAGTGATTCGCCGGCTGAACGCGAGCGCATCCTACCGGCAGCGTTTTGCACGCGTGTTCCCGGAGGTCCGTGCGGGCGGCGCGATCACGTTCGAGCACTTCGCGCGCGCGATCGCGGAGTTCGAGTTCACGCAGACGTACGCCGACGCACCGATCGACCGGTACGCGCGCGGGCAGCGCCATGCGCTCACCGAGGCCGAGAAGCAGGGTGCCATGCTCTTCTTCGGACGCGCGCGCTGTGTGGCGTGCCATGCCGTCTCCGGTAGATCGAACGAGATGTTCAGCGACTTCGAGCAGCACGTCGCCGGCGTTCCGCAGGTCGCGCCCTCCTTCAGCAACATGGAGTTCGACGGCCCGGCTGGTAACGAGGACTTCGGCCTGGCGCAGGTGACGGGCAATGCAGCAGAGCGCTACGCGTTCCGCACGTCGCCCCTGCGCAACGTCGCGTTACAGCCGGCCTTCATGCACAACGGGGCGTTCGTGCACCTGGAGGACGCAATCCGCTACCACCTCGATGCCGTGCGCGGGAGTGCGGAGTACAGCACGATCGATCTGCCGCCGGACCTGCAGGGCGGGACGGGCCCGATGGCGCCCGTGCTCGAGCGCCTGGACCCATTGCTGCAGCCGGGGGTGGAGCTCACGCCTGAGGAGTTCGACGCACTCGTCGCATTCGTGCGCGACGGGCTGCTCGATCCGGACGCGCGGCCGGAGCGGCTCAGGAGGCTCGTGCCGCAGAAGCTGCCGAGCGGAATGGATGCGCTGGTCTTTCAGTTCGAGCACGCCCGCTCCCACTGAGCGAGCGCTTCGCTCCGTGTCAGATCCGGATTCGGCGGTAGCGTGCCAGCAGCAGGCTGTAGATGCCGTAGGCGAACAGGCCGAGCGCGATGACGGCGAGGAGCCAGGGCATCTGTTCCAGCAGGTCGAGCACACCGCTGAGCCCGCGCGCCTCCGATGGATCGGCCTGCGGTGCCGCCGCGACGACGAACGCGCCGATGATGCCGAAGACGAGACCGCGCGCGGCGAGGCCGAGGCGTCCGGACCGGATCGCCCATGGGCGCACGCCGGCGGACATCGAGCCGAGCTCGAGCTGATCGTCGAGATCGACACGCCAGGCCTTCACGAGCTGCTGCAAGCCGAAGAGCGCGATCGCGACACCGGCGATCCCGAGCAGCCATTGCCCGAACGGCTGCTCCATGAGCTTCGCTGACCAGTGACCGGCACTGTCGCCGGATCTCTGCGCGCCGTTCGAGCCGCTCAGTGCCATGCGCGCCGCCTCGATCGCGAGCAGCGCGTAGAGAATGGCCGTCAGGCCGTGGTACGCGCGTTTGGCGGTGCCGTCGTGCTCGGGATCGCGGATCGCGCGGACCAGCCCCCAGACGACATAGCCGAACAGACCGAGCGCGACGAGTGCGAGCACGATTCGCCCGAGCGTGGAATCCGCGATCGTCGCGAGCGCCCCCGTCGAGCCGGTCGTCTCTCCGCCGCTGCCGATTGCCGCAGCGAACGCCAGCCCGCCGACCAGCATGTACACGACGCCCTTTGCGCCGTAGCCGAAGCGCGCGAGGGTTTCGACGCGGGAAGCGGCTTCCCGCGAGAGGCCGCGGGCAGCATCGCGGGCAC
>CAYSGF010000302.1:0-10031 GCA_964430275.1 uncultured Gemmatimonadaceae bacterium | reverse complement strand
ACACGACGCCCTTTGCGCCGTAGCCTAATCGCCCGAGGGTGTAGACGCGGGAAGCGCATTCCCGCGAGAGGCCGCGGGCAGCATCGCGGGCACGTGCTTCCGTCGTCCTGATCTCAGCCATTTGCAGCGTCCGGTGCGGGTGGAACCGGACGCCGGCAGGCGCAGAATTCGTTCCGCAGCGGCGGACGCTACTTCCGCGCGACGAACGGGTGCGGCGGCGACCATCGGCAATCGCCGCCGCCCTCCTTCCCGGGGGGCTCAGCCGAACTGCACGCTGCCCGTGTACATGACCATCCAGTGCACACCGAAGCGGTCCTCGAGCGAGCCGTACTTCTCGGCCCATGCCGTGGGCTGCACCTCCATCTCCACCTTGCCGCCCTCCGCGAGCTTCCCGAACACCGTGTCGCACTCCTCGGCCGTATCCGTCTCGAGTGCGATGTAGAAGTTGTTGCCGGGTTTGACGGACCCCATGGCGGCCGGCACATCGGACGCCATCAGGATGTTGTTCGCTCCGAGGGGCAGGCCAATGTTCGCGATGCCGTCGAGCTCCTTCCCGGACATGCCCATGCTCTCCCCGCCCATGTCGCGGAAGCGCGTGACGTTCGTGAACTCTCCGCCGAACACGGAGCGATAGAACTGGAACACCTCCTCGGCGTTACCGGCGAAGTTGAGGTACGGATTCGCCACCTTCATGGAATGTCCTCCGTGCGTTGAGGTCGTTGGGATGCGATTCATGACGCACCCCCGGTTGCGGTATGCCCGGCGGTCCCGCCACCAGGCTCGGGATCCGACTGTCATCCCTGTGACGAGCCAGCCGGCTCGAAATCGACGATCAGCGCATGCAGCCGCCCGTCCAGCAGGTAGAGCCGCGCCCAGTGCAGCGCAGCGGTCCGCCAGCTCGCCGACTGGACAGTGCGGCCCGCAGCCCGTACCCTTTTGCTCGCAAGCGTTGCGGGACGCTTCCGGTCCGCGGAAAGGGCTGCGCCCTCCCGAGTCGGTGCCAGGCCACATCGGACCTCTTTCGGGCCGGGTGTGCGGACGACGGCCGGAACGAAAGGGGCTCCCATGTCCGAGCGCACGCTCCCGCCGCACGCATCCCTCGAACAGCAGAAGAAGCTCGCCAAGGAGCTGTTGCGCGCATGGCGCAGCGGCGACGCGTCCGCGCGCGACCGCGTGCGGCGTCACCTGCCCGACAAGGCACGCATCGCGCTTGGCGACACGCAGTTCGTGCTCGCGCGTGAGTACGGCTTCCCGAGCTGGACTGCATTGAAGGCGCACATCGAAGCGTCCGGCGGCGCGGACGACGCGCGCGTGGCAGAGGAGTTCCGTCGCCTCGTCGAGCGCGGCGATGCGAACGGCCTTCGCAAGCTCGTCCGGCAGAGCAGCGCCGCAGGCGCACTCCTCGATGCGCCGCTCTTCTCCTTCGGCGGCACACCGCTCAGCCAGGCGCTGCACCATCGCAGCATGCTCGACACGCTGCTCGAGCTCGGTGCGGACCCGAACCGGCGCAGCGACTGGTGGGCGGGCGGCTTCCATCTGCTGCACTCCGCCACCGGCGCGGCCGCCGAGCGGCTGATGGATGCGGGCGCAGTGCCGGACGCGTGCGGTGCGGCGAACCTCGATCGCATCGATCTACTGCGACGCATCCTCGATGAGGATCCGCCACGCGTGCATGAGCGGGGCGGCGACGGTCAGACACCGCTGCACTTCGCGCGCTCGCGCGCCGTCGTCGATCTCCTGCTCGAGCGCGGTGCCGACATCGATGCGCGCGACGTCGACCACCGCTCCACGCCCGCCGAATGGATGCTCGACCGCGCACGCGACGCGGGACGCTACGAGCTTGCGGCCTACCTCGTCGCGCGCGGCGCATCCGCGGACATCTTCATGGCCGCGGCGCTCGGCCTCACGGATAAGGTGCAGGCAATGCTCGCTGCCGATCCGTCGCAGATCGACCTGCGCACCGGCCAGGGCGAGTACGGCGAACGGCCGCCCTCCAGCTTCCACATCTATCAATGGACCATTGGACCGAACCTCTACCCGATTCAGGTGGCCGAGCAGTTCGGACAGCATGCGGCAGCGGAGGTGCTGCGCTCCTTTGCGACGCCGAAGCAGCGTTTCCTCGCCGCGTGCGCCGCTGCCCGGGCCGATGAGGCGAAGCAGCTGCTGCAAGAGCAGCCAGAGTTCATCGCCCAGCTAACTCCCGACGATCATCGCGCACTCGCCGACGCTGCGTGGCATCCGAACCCCGCGGCCGTCGCGCTGATGATGGAGCTCGGCTTCGATCCGGCAGTGCCGGGGTCGAACGGCGGTACCGCCCTGCACTGCGCCGCATGGGAAGGTTCAGTGGAGGCCGTGCGCGCGATCCTCGAACACCCGCGAGGTCGTGCACTGGTGAACACGCGTGACGCGACGTGGCATGGCACACCGCTCGGCTGGTGCTGGCACGGGTCGGAGAACTGCAGACACCCGCGCGCTGACTATCCGGAAGTCGCGAGACTGCTCGTCGCGGCGGGGACTCGGCCGGACGAAGACTGGGAGAATGTGCCGGCGTGGCTGAAGAGGATTCTCTGAGCGCAGTTGGCGCGGCTGTCCAGCATGTTTCCCCGACGCCCGCACACGGAAGGATACGGAGAACAACATTCTCACGCAGAGACGCAGAGGACACGACGAGCGTCGCTTCCGGTGGATGCGTTCGGTGGCCGGCACGAATCAGACATTCGAATGGTGATGTCGCCGCGGATGCAGCCATCCGCCGCGCCACTCTGTTTTTCGTGTCTTCGCGTTCTTGGCGTCCTCTGTGTGAAAAGAGGATTACGGCAAATATCCTCATGCACAGGATGCCAGCGATCGTCGCGCCCCCCGTTCAGCCTAGCGCGCCTCCTTCAGTGCCTTCGTCGGCTGCACACGCAGCGCGCGGCGGCCCGGCACCAGACACGCGGCGACGCCCACGAGCGCCATGGCGAGGGAGGCGATGATCATCAGCAGGATGAACCGCGGGATCAGGCCCGGCTGCAGGTCGTCGACCACGATCGTCAACAGCAGCACGAACAGCGCGTTGCCGATGATGATACCGACACCGACCTGAGCCGCAGCGCGCGCGAACAGTGACGACAGGACTGCGCGCGGGGTCGCACCGATGG
Source organism: uncultured Gemmatimonadaceae bacterium (assembly GCA_964430275.1). GTDB lineage: Bacteria > Gemmatimonadota > Gemmatimonadetes > Longimicrobiales > RSA9 > DASTYK01. Next base: position 6,891 of record CAYSGF010000302.1, on the reverse strand, counting down.
CCACGCGGATGCCGATCTCGCGTGTGCGTCGTGCGACAGCCACGGACATGAGTGCGTAGAGGCTGGCCGCCGACAGGATGATTGCGAGCAGTACGACACCGACGCCGATGAGCATGATCTGAATCATTGGCAGATCCTCGCGCCGGATCACCTCGCGCAGGGACATCACATCGTACAACCGCAGTCCCGGGTCGACCTGTGTCGCGATCGCACGCAGCTGCGGCGAGAACGACGCGGCGTCCCCGTTGACACGCACCGCGACGAACGCCGCATCGGCCGCCGACACCGGCAGGAACATGAAGTCCGCCTCGCCGCGACCGGTCGGCGTCAGACCGAGATTGCCTACGACGCCGACGACCTCGCTCCACGGACCAGGGTCGACGTCGGGTGCAGCTGCGAAGCGCACGCGCACACCGACCGGATTGCCGCCGATGTTCCGTGCCATTGCTTCGTTGATGACGACCACCCCGGCGTGTGCATCCACATCGGTCGTCCGGAACGTGCGCCCGGCGATGGTCGGCACGCGGAACGCATCGAAGAACTCGACACCGACCGAAGCGATCCGGACACGGTTGCTCTCCGTATTCGTGCTCACAATGACGGGCGGCTCCGTGCCCCGCTGCATCTCGACCTGGCGCAGTCGATGGTATGTGCCGGGCGGTGCATCCATGACGGCGACCCCCGTGACAGGCGGCTCGGCCTCCAGACGACGCGCCAGCTCCGCGATGATATCAGTCGTGCGCGCCCGCAGCTCTGCATCATCAGGCTCGCTCGTGGCAGCGCTCGTTGCATCGGGATCCAGCAGCGGACGAAACGTGAGAAACGCGTCCGCCGGGAACGCCGCGCGCAGCTCGTGATTGTGCATGGCCTCGAGCGTCGCGCCGATGGCGAACGGCAGGCATATCACCGAGAACGCGACCTGCAGCACGATGATGACGGACCACACGCCGCCGAAGCGCATCCTCGTGCCGCCCGCCGAGATGCGCGTGAGCCCGGACTGCACGTGGACTCCGGTCGCGCGCAACGCAGGGAGCAGCGCGACGAGGGCCGCGCCGACGACAGCGAGCAGTGCAGTGTAGAGCAGGGTCACGGGTTCGAGCCCGGCATCCCACCAGAACGGCAGTTGCACCTGCACCTGGTTCACCCGGAAGACGTATCCTATGACCAGCCTGGCTGCGCCGAGCCCGACGATGGCTGCAGCGGTCGTCAGCACGAGCGCTTCCGTGAAGAGCTGTCCCATGACACGCCTGCGCGATGCGCCCAGTGCGTTGCGCACGACGATCTCGGACTCACGCATCGCCGTGCGCGCGAACATCAGGGTCGCGACGTTTGCGCACGCAGCGCCGAGCAGGAGCCACGCCGCCAGGTTCAGCAGCAGCAGCTCGTGTTTCGTGCCCGGTCCGGGCGGCGCCGCGAACGGCAGCACGCGTGGGCGCAGCTGCGCGTGCGTCGCAGGGTTGGACGCCGCCATGCGCGCACCTGCGGCCGTCAGCTCCGCCTGCGCACTCTCGAGCGTCGCGTCGCCGGCGAGGCGGTCGAACGTCGCGATCGGCGCGCCCTCGCGTGGCGGCGCCGGCGCTGCGCGCAGCGGCACCCAGACCTGATGGTTGCGCGGGAACCCGAAGCCGTCCGGCATGACGCCGACGATCGTCGCCATCGTCCGTCCGAGCTGGACCTGCCGACCGATGACGTCGCGGTCCCCGTCGAATCGGCTCTGCCAGACGTCATGGCCGATGACGACGACATCTGCACCACCGGGCCGCGCATCATCCTCGATGAGCGGGCGTCCGAGCAACGGCGGCACGCGCGTGAGCGGAAACGCAGACGCGCTGATCTCGGCAACCTGCACCGGCTGCGACACGCCGTTGGTCGTGATCAGGTTCCGCTCGAGCGCGCGATACGCACCCAGCTGCTCGATCGTGGTGAGCCCCTCGCGCCAGGTGTGAAAATCATGGAGCGAGCGCGGCTCCGGCTCCGACGCAGCCACATCCCAGTTCTCGATGCGCACGATCCGATCACCGTCCTCCAGCGGCAGATCCGGATACAGCGTCAGCATCGTCATCTCGAACCAGCCGGCACCGAGCCCGATCGCTGCCGCCAGCGTGATGCCGCCGATGACGGACAGGCCCGGATACTTCAGCAGCATGCGCGCGCCGAGCTTCCAGTCGAGATACGACATCGCGAACTCCGACAGCTTCGTGCCCGGCCGCTCGTCCCGCGCCGCCTCCGCAAAACGGTCCACCCCGCCAAACGCCTTCACCGCCGCGCGCCGCGCCACCCGCGCCGGCATCCCGTTCCGGATGTTGTGCTGCGTCTCCTGCTCGATGTGGAACTGCATCTCCTCCACCGCCGCCCGGTGCTCCGCACGCCGCTCGCGCCACTCGCGCCACCGCTCCGCCAGCGACATCGCTACACCGCCCTCGTCGACAGCACGCGATTCACCGCCTCCGATAGCCGCTGCCACTCCCGCCGTTCCGCCGCCAGTCGCTCGCGCCCGGCCTCCGTCAGGGTGTAGTACCGTGCCCTGCGGTTGTTCTCCGTCACCGCCCAATGGCTGCCGATCAGACGATCGCGCTTCAGCCGGTAGATCGCCGGATACAGCGACCCCTGATTCACCTGCAGCACGTCGCCCGACGTTGCACGGATCCGGTCCATGATCGCCCAGCCATGCGCGTCGCCCAGCTGCAGCGCCTTCAGTACCAGGAGATCCAGCGTTCCTGTTACGAGATCCCCTCTCGGCGGCATGGCGTCGCTCCAGTCGTGATTGCGGTTCCACCAGGTTACCTAGTGGGAAGGTAGTGCGTGTTCTACTCGATAATCAAGTGGAGCGGCGGCGGGCCCGGGGGCGCTGCGCCCGTCAGGCTCACGGCGCCGGAGGTCGCGGGTACGGATTTGTTCACGCGGAGGACGCAGCGGACACGAAGAGCATTGTTCCCGGCGGATGCGGGCGGTCACCGGCACGAATCCAACGTTCAGGTTTTAAGGACGGTGAAGCCGGCCATCCGCGATACTGCAGTCCTTCGTGGCTTCGCGGTCTTTGTGTTCTTCGTGTGAAACGAGGATTGCAATTGGCTTTTGCGCACAGAGGGTTCAAGCGATTGCCCGGCCACGACACGTCGGCCGTACCGGCCGGCAGGGTGGCTGGAGAAGCAGCGGTGAGGTGGGCGCCGTGGAGGGCGCCCGGCGCTCACTCTTCGGCCTGCGGGACCGGGATCCGGCGCCTGCGTGCGCACGCGAAGACGTCGGCGGCGGAGACGCGGACCTGCCATGGCGTGAGGGTCTGACCGGTCCCGAACTCGGCGGTCCACGTGACCGACGTGCCGCTCACGTTCGTGGCGCGCACGGGGTTGTGGACGCTCGGGATCTGCAGGACCTGGACATCCTGATCGAGCTGCGGCAGTACATGCATGCGGACGACGTCGACGAGCAGCTCGCGCAGCTCTGCGGCGGCGAGGGTCGGGAAGGCGGGCCTGAGCAGCTCTCCGCCATTGAAGCCGGAGCGCTGGTAGAGCGATGCGGTTTCGAAGATGAACTCGTCGGGTGTTAGATCCTTCGCGGCCATGCTCCTCCGGGGTAGCGGGAATCCGGGAAAGATAGCGGGAACGGACTGCCGAAGGTACTGCCCGGCTCCCGGCCGGTGCGGTCTGCGGGTGCCTGCGGGGCTCCCCGGGCGGTCTCGCTGCGGGCGCTGCACGGCGCCCCGAGCGGGTTCTCCCTGCCCCTGTGCCGTTCATCCCCACAGCCTCGCCGGGCGTCCCGCCGCGCCGTATCTCGGCTGTTGGCCCGTCCGGTTCCCGGGTCGCCGATTTCCCGCGGAGGTGCTCCATGATGCCGCTCGTCGCACTGCTCATCGCGCTGTTCGTCCATTTCGAAGCCGCGCCGGCCAGGGTCGGGACAGGCGTTGCGGAGGTCTCGACCGACACGTTGCGCCTGGAGGTGGGCGCGCCGCAGGTCGACGGGCGCATTTTCCCGCCGCACCGCGCACGCAACCGCGTCTACATCGGGGATGCGACGGAGCCGGTGACGTCCTGGACGAACGAGCTGACGCTCGGTGACTCCGCGGGCCGTCAGGTGATGCGGTGGGTGACGCGCGGCGAGCCGGGCACGTCCGGCGCCGGCATCAGCTGGGAGCTGCGCCAGACCTACGACGCGCGTACGCTCGCGCCACTCGCCTGGGAGCGCACCGCGAGCAATGGCGCGTTCATGCGACTGCGCATGGACGGCGGACGCGTGCGCGGGGTACGTCGCATGCCAGGCGACACGACACTGCAGGACGTCGACATCACACTCGAGCGGCAGGGCTTCATCGCGAGTGCGTCCGATCTGGTACCGATGGCCGCGGGACTGCGCACCGGGACGGTCATCATCGCGCCGGTGTGGGGACCGAACATGCAGGCGGCCGAGGAGAGGATCTTCACCATCCTCGAACCCGTGCCCGTCGAGGTGGAGGGCAGCGAAGTCGTTGCGTTCAAGGTCGAGGAGCGCGTCGCAGACACCGGCGTGCTCGTCGCAACGTGGTACCTCACCGAAGAATCGCCCTACATGGTCGCCGCGGAGATCCCGCTGCCGGATGGACGCGTGCAGCGCATGACGGGCGTGGCGCTCGACTGAGTCTGCCGGCCCGCCTCCGCGGCGGCGAGCCAGACCCGCAACGCTTCGCGGCATCGGCGTTGCGGGAATGGATCATTTCGCCAGTTCACAGATTTGCCCCGCGGAGGCAGTGCATGCGTTACCCAGGGATCATGGTCGTCACGGCCGCACTCATCGCAGCGGCGTGCGCAGAGCCGGCGGTCGACGAGACGGCCGATGTCACCGAGAACGGTCCGGGGAGCGTCGATGCGACGACTCTGCCGGGCGCCGAGCTCGAGTCGTCGCCCGACGTCGCACAGAGCCGCGATGATGGATCGGCCGGGCTGGATGACGGGGGGAGCCCGCCTGCTGCCGAGCCGGACGAACCTGCCGACCCGCGGGACAACCCTGCGGAGCAGCCCGGCGAAAGCGATGATGAACCCGCGGGCGGCGATGACAACGTCGCTGCCTCCATCCCCGCTGCGTTCCATGGCGAATGGAACGCGGAGCTCGACGCCTGCGGGACCGGTCGGAACGCGACGCGCCTGCGCATCAGCGGCAGCCGAATCCGCTTCTACGAGAGTACCGGCGTGGTTCAGGCGGTCGGGATCGAGAGCGGCCGGGTGGTCACCGTCACGGCTGAGTACCAGGGCGAGGGCGACACATGGGAGGACGAGCGACGGCTCAGCCTGTCCGCGGACGGCAGCAGCCTGACGGTGTCGAACGGTGGCGATCTCGTGCGCTACCGCTGCCCGTGAGGCGGGGCCAATTCCTTCCGCTTCTGGCTTCTGACCCCTCGCGGCCGCGGGCCGGACAGCACAACGTGGCGGTGGCGGCCGCTCCGGCCGCGCAGGGCATTACAGCGCGAAGGAGGCGAGATGGCGTTCGGCAAGGATCGCGATGCTTCGGCGGGACCCTATGAGCAGCCGGCATCGGGCGATCGTGCGGGAGGCACGGTGTCCATTGTGGGCGCGGGGATGTCGATCACCGGGAATGTCACGGTGGATGGCGGCGTGCGCATCGAGGGTCGGCTGGAGGGGAACGTGACCGCGAGCAAGGCGGTGGTGCTCGGCCCGGATGCAGTTGTGAACGGGGATATCACGGCGCAGGACGCGATGATCGGCGGCCGCGTTCGTGGCGCGATCAACACGACGGGCCGTCTCGAGCTGCACGCGACGTGCGATGTCGAGGGCGGGATCACGGCACCGCGCTTCAAGATGGACGAGGGCGGACGCGTGAGCGGGCAGGTGCGGATCGGCAGGGCGGCGGAGAAGGCGGCGCCGTCGGTTGCCGCGCGGGAGAAGCCACCGGAGGTGGCGGCGAAGACGTGATGAAAGCGGCCGGCGCGACCGTGGGAGGCGTGGCCGGCCGATCCCGTTTCAGCTTCCGATCCGCTGGAACGCGACGTCGTACACGCGTCCGTCGCTCATGCGGAATCCCGTGACCCTGCCGGACGCATCGCGCTCGAAGACGATGGTTCGGCCGCCGAGCGTGAAGGCGTTCTCGAAGGTCGGCTCGAGGACGGCGTCGTCCAGCTTGCGGTGGCGGAAGCCGAGCTGGCCGTCCTCGAGCACGAAGCGGTAGTCGGTTCCGAGCTCGGCGCTGTGGTAGGTGCCGGCGAATGCGGCGAGGTCCTCGGCGGACGGTTTCCACTCGGGCAACTTCAGGTACACGTCGCTGTCGTCGCCGTCGCGCATCGTCATCGTACCGGGCTGGCCGTTGCGCGGCGGCCGCAGCTCCAGGATCACGCCGACGCCCACGACCTCGAAGCGATCCGCGCCGAGCGGTCGGAGCGGATAGCCGGGGCCGATCGCCGCGATGAGGGTGTCGTTCTGCAGTTGAATGCGACGCACGTCGACGCCGTCGGCATCGCGGTACAGTCCTTCGAGCGCGGCGAGGGTGCTGTGCGGCAGGTCCACGCGATCGTGCTCCGCAGTGGCGGTCGTACCGGCGACGTCGGCCGGCGCCGTGTACGCGTCCTCCAGCCATATGTCCGCAACGCGCTGCGCGAGACTGCCCGGATTGCTCGACGGGAAGTTGCACAGCACGGCGACGCTCCAGTGCTCTTCCGGGAATCGCAGGAAGTTGCTGCGGTAGCCGGCGTCGGCGCCGCCATGGCCGACGGTGCGCAGGCCGCGGTGCTGGCCGATGCTCAGTCCGTGCGCGTAGTCGATCGTGTCACCATCGTTCAGAACGAAGCGCTGTTCCATGCGTTCGAGCGCGTCGCGCCCGCCGACATTCCCCGTGTAGAAGTTCCGGTCCCAGGCCGCGAGATCGTGCACGGTGGTGAAGAGGCTCGTTGCGCCGACGACGTCGAAGTCG
>CAYSGF010000301.1:0-3196 GCA_964430275.1 uncultured Gemmatimonadaceae bacterium | reverse complement strand
GAGGAGCTGCGCGACCTGCACATCGGAGTCCTGGCGCAAGGAGAAGTACTTGGATAGCACGAAGGTCGAACATCGCGTCGCCGCGGAAGGCGCGGACTACCTGCTGCTGGCGGGCGTCAACGACGCGAACCTGCTGGAGCTGGCACGGCTCGCAGGCATCCGTGTGATTCTGCGTGGCGATCATCTCATCCTCTCCGGCGACGTCGCTTCGGTCGAGCGTGCGACGCCCGTGGCCGAGCGTCTCGTGAACCTGTCGCGCATCGGGCAGCCCTTCGATCTCGAGGACATCCGTCGGTCCTGGGGCGGTGCGGGCGGCGTGAGCCGGCGCGGCGAGAAGACGGCTGCGAACGGCGTCGCCCATGCCGGCGAGGAGCCGCAGGTTCTGCTGGCGGGGCTGAAGAAGCTGATTGCCGCGAAGTCGGAGGGGCAGGGCGAGTACCTGGAGGCGCTCGCGAAGCATGACATCGTCATCGCGATCGGGCCGGCGGGCACCGGCAAGACGTACCTGGGCGTCGCCGCCGCGGTGGATGCGCTGCGCAAGAACCGCGTGAAGCGGATCGTGCTCGCGCGCCCCGCCGTGGAGGCCGGCGAGAACCTCGGCTTCCTGCCGGGCGACCTCCAGGAGAAGGTGGATCCGTACCTGCGCCCGCTCTACGACGCGCTCGACGACGTCATGCCCGCGGACTGGGTGCGTCGCGCGATCGAGTCACGCACCATCGAGATCGCACCGCTCGCGTACATGCGCGGCCGCACGCTCGCCGACGCCTTCGTGATCCTCGACGAAGCACAGAACGCGACGGAAGCGCAGATGAAGATGTTCCTGACGCGCATCGGCCTGAACTCGCGCGTCGTCATCACCGGCGACAAGACCCAGATCGATCTGCCGAAGCACGTGAATTCGGGGCTGCTGCAGGTCGAGCGTATCCTGAAGGGCATCGAGGGCATCGCGACGATCTACCTGAACGAGCTGGACGTCGTGCGCCATCGCCTGGTGAAGGACATCATCCAGGCGTACGCGGCCGACGAGGCGCGGGCGGAGGACTGACGTGACGGCGCAGAAGCCGCATCGGGCAGAGGAGTTCCTGGACACCCTGAGTGGTGCGCCGCGGCGCGCCGGCGCGGGCGCGTGGCTGTACCATGGCGCGCGTGTCGCCGTGCTGCTGGCGCTCGCGCTGCTCGTCCAGGTCCTCTTCCCGGCGGCGACCACGCCCGACTTCCCCGTGGTCGAGCGCGGGATGGTGCCCGACGACGACCTCATTGCACAGGTCTCCTTCCCGCTGCCCAAGGGGGACGCCGAGCTGCGCCAGGAGCAGGACGAGGCGGCGCGCAGTGTACCGCCCATCCTGGTCTACGACTCGACGGCAGCGGATTCGATGCTGCAGGCCGTGCGGGTCTTCCATGCCTACCTCGACAGTGCGGCGACGGCGGGCGGCTCGGACCTGACCGTGCGCCAGCAGATGCGCGAGCTCCTCGCCTCGTACGGGCTGCCGCCCGACGACGACGCGGTCGCCCTGCTGCGCTCGGAAGCGAACCGGACCGCGCTGCGCACCTCCCTGCAGCGCGCGATCCGCACCCACATGCCGGCCGGCTTTGCCAGCACGGCGAGCCTGGAGGGTGCGGCGCAGCTCCGCATCGTGCGCGGCGAGCGCGACCGCCTCATGGACCGGGACTCGGTGCTGACGCAGCAGCGTTTCCTCGAGCTGGCCGGCCGACAGGTGCCGTGGAATCTGCCGACCGGCCTCAGCGAGCTGCAGCGGCTGATGCTGATCCGCGTGTTCACGCCGAGCCTGCGCCTCGATGCCGCTGCGACGGAAGCGGCACGCGCACGCGCGCGCGCAGCCGTGCCGACGATGAAGGGGATGATCATGCGGGGCGAGCGCGTGCTCGCCGCGCACGAGCAGGTGGACGAGGCCGACCTCGATCGCGTAGACGCCTACCGCGCGTTCCTCGTCGACAGCGGCGTGCTGGACGCGGGCACGCAATGGGACCGCCAGCTTGGCACCTTCATCATCAATCTGTCGCTGCTCTCGATCTTTGCGGGGCTGCTCTTCTTCTACCGGCAGGGCGTCTACCAGAACTTCCGGCACGTACTGCTGGTCGCGCTGCTGATGGGCGTGGTGATTGCCGTCGCCACGATCATCGGGCGCATGGACGAGCCCATCGTCGAGCTGGTGCCGATCGCGTTCCCCGCGCTCGTCATCGCCATGCTCTGGGACGGACGCATGGCACTGAACATGAGCCTCGTGCTCGCGCTCGTGCTCGGCGCGCAGACGCCGTTCCTCAGCTTCTCCTCGCACCTGATGCTGGTGATCGGCGGTGCGGCCGCGGCCCTCAGCGTGCGCGTCGTGCGCCGGCGCGCGCAGGGCCTGATCCTCGGCGCATTCGTCGCGATCGCCTACACGCTGCTCGCGATCGCGCTCGGCCTGGTGCGCGGCTACTCCGGCGGCGACGTCCTCTTCTCGGCGGGATGGGGCGCCGTGAACGGCGTTGCGAGCGCACTCCTCGCGCTCGGCTTCATGCCGTTGTTCGAGGCATTCACGCGCATCACCACGGATCAGACGCTCCTCGAGCTCGCAGACCTGAACCGGCCGCTGCTGAAACGGCTGTCCCTGGAGGCGAGCGGCACCTACGCGCACTCGATCAATGTCGCGAACCTCGCCGAGGCGGCCGCACGCGCGATCGATGCGAACGCGCTGCTCGTGCGCGTCGGTGCGTACTACCACGACGTCGGCAAGGTCGCGGCGCCGCAGTACTTCATCGAGAACCAGGCGCGCGGTCGCAACCCGCACGACCAGCTCGACCCCGGCACGTCCGCGGCGCTCGTGCGCAGCCACGTGCTCGAAGGGATGAAGCTGGCCGAGCAGGCGAAGCTGCCGGACGACGTGAAGCGCTTCATCCCGGAGCATCACGGCACACAGTCGATCGCGTACTTCCTCGACCAGGCGCGCCGCCGCGAAGAGGACGTGGACGCGTCCGAGTACGCCTATCAGGGGCCGCGTCCGCAGACGCGCGAGACAGCGATCCTCATGCTCGCCGATTCCGTGGAGTCCGCGATGAAGGTGCTCCAGGACCCTACGGCCGAGCGCATTCGCGAGCTCGTCGACCGGATCGTGGACGGCAAGATCGCACAGCACCAGCTGGACGAGGCGCCGCTCACGATGCGCGAGCTGAGCCTGATCAAACAGCAGTTCGCGAC
>CAYSGF010000300.1:0-11082 GCA_964430275.1 uncultured Gemmatimonadaceae bacterium | reverse complement strand
AGGAACCGGCAGCGGAGGCGTACGCCACTGGCAGCGCCGAGGTCGCGACTTCGCCGGTCAATGGTACCCATGCGAGCGTCGCAATCGCACTGCGCGCAGCGACTGCGGAGCATGCGAGCATCAGGTTGCAGTCGAGGGGGTGCGCGACGTGCCGTTGCGCGTCGCCCTCGCCCTCGTCGTGGCTCGTGTGTGCAGACGCGGATCCTTGCGGCGCATGGTCCCCGTGAGACCCTGCAGTGACGGCGCGCTCCCTGCCCGCATTCATGATGCAGTGCGTGGCGACCGACTGGCCGCCGGTAAGCGTCGCGAGAAGCAGCAGTGTCAGAAGGCGGCGAAAACGACTCATCACACTCCACTGGAGACGCGGGCACGATGGCGCTCGGTCGCGCCGCCGATGCAACCGTGATGCCATACCCTGCGAACCGTCCGGGGTTCGGCGGCATCGCAATCGCTGCTGGAGATGCCCTGCCGCATCCGCGCATGTGCTTGCCGGCCAAGCGCGCGACGGCCATACTTGAACCCGGCCTGCGTCCACGGCATCCTTCCGGCGCGCCGCCGCACTCCGCGCGCATGCTACCTCCGAAGGTGGAGACGAGGGTAATCCATGGTCGTCGTACGACCCGTTCCGAACATGCAGATCCGGGCGCTGCTGCTCTCGCTGCTGGCGCTGGCGGTGCCGGCGCTCGGCGCATTTGCGTTCCCGGAAGGCGCGCGCGAGTACGAAGCCCTGCTCTGGCTGCTCGCGCTCGTACCGGCGTTCCTGCTGTCGTACCAGCGCGGCTGGCGCGGCATCGCGACCGCACTGGCACTCGGAATGGCGACGCTCTCCATCACGTACGCGTTCGTCCTGAGCACCGGCCGCGGCATGCCGGACATGCTGCCGGGCGTGATCATCTTCTATCTCGCGATCAGCCTGGCGCTCGGCGTCATGGCCGAGCGGATGCACCGCGACCGGGTGCGCGAGATGGAGGCAGCGGCCGCGCTGCTGGACGGGCTGACCGCGCTGCCGAACCACCGCCACGCCGAGCTGTTTCTGGAGCGCGAGTTCGCGGCCGCCGTTCGCGGTCGGCCCCTCACGATCGTGCTCTTCGACTTCGACGACTTCGACCGATACAACGTGCAGCACGGGCGCGGTGCCGGTGACGAGGTGCTGCGCGCCTTCGCGACGCTGCTGCGCACGAATACGCGGCGCATGAACCTGGCGGCGCGCTGGCGCGGCGATTCCTTCCTCTGCATCCTGGGCGGTGCCGATGAGGAGGGAGCACTGATCTTCGCCGGTCGGACGCAGGAGCGACTGCGCGCGGCGGATACGACCGCTGCGCTTCCGTCCGTGAGCGCCGGCATTGCGTCGTACCGGTCCGACGTCGACGACTTCGCCGATCTGATCCGGCGCGCCGAGGCGGCGCTGCAGGAAGCGCGCGCGGCGGGCGGCGACCGGGTGCGCATCCATGGACGCTCGCTCGAGGAGTTGCGCGGCACGGAGTCCATTGCGGCGGCCATCGCGCGGGCGCGCGCAGGTTACGCGGAATCGGCGGCCGAGATCGAGGACGTGCACCGCATGCGCACCGCCTGCGTGCTGCTCGAGAACACGGAGCGGCGCGGCCGCCTCGCCGCACAGCTCGAGCAGCTCGGATTCACGGTGCGCGAGGACGGCCTCGACGGTCTGTTCCCGCTGACCAGCGAATATGACGTGGTAGCGATCGACGTCATGAGTCCGTCGGGCCGCGACCTGGTGCGTGCCGTACGCGAGCGCTATCCCACGACCCGGCTGCTCGGGGTTCTGCAGCCGGATGAGACCGTCGAATCGGACGTGCTGGTCACGCGCGTGGACGGGTACTGGCACGAGCACATGCCGCTCGCCTCGCTGAACGCGAACTTGCGCGAGATGATGGTCGAGCGGCAGCGCATGGTGGACATCGCGCTGCATGCGCGGCAGCTGCGCGAGGAAGTACGCGCGCGCGAGCGCGAGGGCAAAGTCGCGCTCGAGGAGAGCGAAGCCCGCTACCGTGCAGCGGTTCTCACGCTCGATGACGCCGTCGTCCGTACCGACCGCGACCTGCGCATCACCTGGGTGAACCCGGCGTGGCTACGGCTCACCGGCCGCGACACGGAGGCGACGCTCGGCACCGAGCTCGGCACCCACATCGACGAGCGCGAGCGGGCCGTGCTGCTGGGCGAGATCGACGAGCTGCTCGACGGCAGCCGCGCGACGGTTCGGCGGCAGGTGCACATCCGCACGGAGCAGGATGCGCGGCCGGTGACGCTGGCACTGCAGCCGATGCGCGGCTACGGCAACGCGGTCGAAGGATTGATCGGCACGGCGACGGACCGTGCAAAGGCGCCTGCGGCAGGCTGAACGGGACGTCGCATGGGGTGACGATGCGGGGCGCGGCCGATCCGATCGGTCGCGCCCCGCTCGCTCGTTCTAGAACACGATGCCGATCGCTACGCCGTCGCGATCACCCAGGGTGCCGCCGAAACGGATCATGAAGTCATTCGTGAACCGCAGGTCGAGGCCCAGGTCCACGGCCAGGTCGAGGTCGGCGTCCGTGTCGTCCTCGCCGTTCCCGGGAACGTCGCGCCCGAAGAGCACGTCGAGCACCACGCGCGGCGAGACGTACGGCGTGAACGTCGCACCTTCCGCCGGGAAGGTATGACCGGCGACGAGCCCGAGCGGCACGCTGAGCCGGGCCCCGTCACCCACGCCGATACCGCCGCCCAGCACCCAGTCCACGTCGAGCGGGAAGCTCGGACTCTCGCGCACGATGTCGCCGCCGAAGTCGATCCCGAACAGGGCGCCAACATCGTCATCCGCGCTTTCGGCGATGCCCCCGCGCAGGCCGAAGCTCCACTGCGGCGCGCGCCAGGTGCCGATGACCCCGATGCCGCCACCGTATACGTCGGCGAGGTACAGGCCCCAGCCGGGTACTTCGCGGGGCGCAACGAGGAGGGGCGTATCCCAGGCGATCTGGGCCTGTGCCGACGCAGGCAACAGGAAAAGCCCACCGATGATCAGCAGTTTCTTCAGCATGCTCTCTTCCGTTGACGGTTGGAATCAGCGCATCATCTCTGCCACGATCCGCTCGCGGTAGTCGAAGATGGTGCGCAACTGACGACCGACGATCAACGAATGTGCCAGCCGGCCGAGCCGCCCGAGCGGCAGCTCGTACTCGACCGTGTCGACGATCTCGGTCGCATCGCCCAGCGCCCGGAACTCGTGAACGTGGCGCCATCGCTTGTAGGGGCCGACGACCTGCTCGTCGACGAAGCGGAATGGCGGATCGTACTCCGTGATCTCCGAGGTCCAGCGCTGGGGAAAGCCGAACGGATGGATGCGATAGTGGATGCGCAGCCCGCGCCGCATCGTCAGCGCCTCGCCGCACACGAGACGGAAACGCAGCCACCGTGGCGTGATCCTGCCGAGATTCCGCGGCTGCGCGTAGAAGGCGAATGTCTCCTCGAGCGACCGCGCCACCACCTGCCGACGCTCGATGCGATGCATCGTCATGCCGCGATCACCGCGTCCGCCTCGATCTCGACGAGCAGCGCATCATCGATGAGGCGCGTAAAGACCATCGTCGCCGCGGGATCCACACCACGGAAGAACTCGCCGTGCGCCCGACCGACCACCTCCCAGTTGGCAACATCGGTCACGAACATGCGTGTGCGCACCACGTCCGCACGCGTCGCGCCCAGCTCCCGCAGCGCACCCTCGATGATCTCGAGGGCACGCAGCGTCTGGGCGCGAGCATCTCCCGCATGCAGAACCGCACCGGCTGCGTCCACCGATGTCGTGCCCGCGACGTGCACGGTGTCCCCGACCCGCACCGCACGCGAGTACGACACCACCTCCGCCCAGCGCGTCGCCGCACGGACCCGCATCCGATCACTCATCCCACCACCCCCCGTGCCGAATGGTGCGGTACGATCCGGCCGCGGCCCACCTCCCGTCAAGAGGCGGACTTCACCAGCTGCACATCGAGCGTGATCCGAACGTCGTTGCTCACCAGCACGCCACCCGTCTCGAGCGCCTGGTTCCACTCGAGCCCGTACTCCGCCCGGTTCAGCCGCCCGGTCGCCGTGAACGACGCACGATCGCCGCCCCATGGGTCACGCGCTCGACCCTGATCCTCGACGTCGAGGGCGATCTCGCGCGTTGCGCCGCGGATCGTCAACTCACCCATCAGCTTCAGCCGCCCATCCGCCGAAACCTCGATCCGCCGACTCACGAACGTCATCTCCGGGTGCGCCTCCGCATCGAAGAAATCCGCCGAGCGCAGATGCGCATCCCGCTTCTCGTCGCGCGTGTCGATCGAGGCGGTCCCGATCGCGACCTCCACCCGCGAGCGGGTCGGGTCCTCCTCGTCCAGCATAACCGTGCCGCGCACATCGCTGAAGCGACCCTTCACGGTCGAAATCATCATGTGCCTCACCGCGAACTCGACCGCCGAATGCGACGGATCGATCGTCCACGTCGTGACTGCCTGCTCCTGGTCGATTGTCTTGCTCATGATACGGACTCCCTTCTAGTGTCAACCCGCGCCGCCCTGCGGCGCGGATGCCGGTGTGGCGGATGCTCTGGCCGCCGCCACCGTCGTTATCTTAGTACTAAGATATATGGCCGTGCCGGGTCACGCAATGCCCCGGGGCGGTGCGTGCGGGGATTGAGGCGGGACAGTCCGTGATTTATCTTAGAACTGAGGGATTCGGCAGACGCCTGGACACCGAGGATACGGTATGCGCTCACAGAGGGACGTCGCACTCAAGCTGTTCGTAGTGCTCAGCCGCGCGGCGATGGCCGTGAACCGGCACAGTGAGGCCGACATCGCGCGTTACGGGCTGTCGGCGGGTGAGTTTGCGGTGCTGGAGGCGCTCTACCATCGCGGACCGCTGCTGCTGGGCGAGGTGCAGAGGAAGGTGCTGGTGTCGAGTGGGGGCGTGACGTACCTCGTCGACCGGCTGGAGGAGCAGGGGTACGTGGAGCGGCAGGAGTGTCCGGGCGACCGGCGCGCACGCTACGCGGCATTGACGGCGAAGGGGAAGCGCCTGATCGGCACGATCTTCCCCGGACATGCGGAGGCGCTGCAGGCGGCGCTCGGCGGACTGACGCTGGAGGAGAAGCGCCAGGCGATCGAGCTGTTGCGCAAGCTGGGCACGTATGCGGAGGAGCACGAGGCGTGAGTGAGCCGGACGCCGGCGTGGGGCGCGGGGCGACGCCCGGCTACCACCACGTGCAGCTCGTGTGCGGCGACCGCGGGCGCTCGTTGCGCTTCTATCGCGACCTGCTCGGTTTCTCCGTCGTGGCGACGGCATCGAACGGGACGATGGGCTCGACGCCGCTCTACCTGGGGGATCGCGACGCGCGGCCCGGGAGGCTGATCGCGCTGGACGTGCAGCCGGGGGCGCGGCGAGGACGCTGGGGCGTCGGCGGTGTGCATCATTTCGCGCTCGGGGTCGAGACGGAGGCGGCGCAGCTGAAGTGGAAGCGTCGGTTGACGGATGCCGGCGTGGCCGTGACCGGGCCGTACGACCGGAGCTGGTTCCACAGCATCTATTTCATGGATCCGGACCGGCAGGTCGTCGAGATCGCGACGAGCGGACCGGGCTACGCGAAGGACGAGCCGATCGAGCGGCTGGGGGCGCAGGTGATCGAGCCCGGTGCGGAGCGCCTGCGCGGCGGACGCGACGAGGCGGCGATCGCGGCGCGCACGCATCCGGAGCCGGTCCCGGAGATCACTCCTGACATGGTCCTGCACGGCCTGCATCACGTCACCGGCTTCACGGACGACATCGTCCGCGCGGACGAGTTCTACCACGCTGCGCTGGGACTTCGGCTGGTGAAGCGGTCGGTGAATCAGGACGATCCCACGACACCGCACTGGTTCTGGGCGAACTACGACGGCGCGCGGGTGCTTCCGCACAGCAGCTACACGCTGTTCGAGTGGAAGGGCTCGGACTACCGCGCGCGGCCCGGTGTCGGCCAGATGGCGCACGTGGCCTTCCGGATCGGCGACACGGCTCCGCTCGCGGCGTGGGCGGATCACCTGCGGGGCCTCGGCGTCGACGTCGAGGGCGTATCGGGCGGGTTCGGTTTCACCGCACCGGACGGGCAGAGGCTCTTGCTCGTGGACGACGACGTCCGCTGATTGTGCGGACGTCGCGTGCCTGCCGCGTTCTCCGGTGAGCAACGTCACCGATCGCGAGGCACGCATGACCAGCTCCAGCGTACACCGATCCACCGCGGCGGCCGTGTCCACCGCAGCGCCTCCTTCCAGTCCCGCGGCCCTGTCTATCGCGGCGCGGCCTTTCGTCGCCGCGGTTTTGTCCATCGCGGCGTTGTGCGTGCTCGCCGTGCCGGCGAGCGCACAGCAGCCGACCCGCGCCGATCCCTGCAGCTCGCCGGCTCACCGCGCGTTCGACTTCTGGGTGGGCGAGTGGGATGTGTACAATCCGCAGGGAGCGCTCGCCGGACAGAACACGATTCGCGTGGTGCACGCCGGGTGTGCACTCGAGGAGCGCTGGACCGGCGCATCCGGCGTCACGGGCGGCAGCCTGAATGCCTACGACCCGAGCACGGGCACGTGGCGCCAAAGCTGGGTGGATTCGAGCGGGATGGTGCTGGAGCTGGAGGGCGGTCCGGAGGGTTCCGACATGGTGATGTCGGGACGGATCCGGAATGCCGACGGCACGACGTCGCTTCATCGCATCACATGGAGTCCGATGACGGGCGGGGCGGTGCGGCAGCACTGGCAGGTCAGCGGGGACGACGGTGCGACGTGGGCGTCGCTCTTCGACGGGACGTACCGTCCGGACCATGATTAACTTTTAACTTTTGGCCGATCCCTGCATATCTGCGCCCCGCGCCGGGGCGCCTGACAGAGGCACATCGGCGGGAGGACGGCCGTAGCAAGTGGGCCCTCCTCCTGGCGCGACGATGGCGTCACAGCCTGCCCATGCGCCGGGCCGCTCGATGATCAAAGCGGCCAAAAGTTATAAATCAATCATGGTCCGGAGTTGCCGCGAGGGCGTGGAGGAGATCGACGTAGAACTTCTCGATCTGCGCTAACCCCGCGACGGCGGAGCCGGCCTTCGGCTCGATGACCATGTACTCGTTCGGTGCGTGGGCGCCGGTACCGAAGCCGAGGCCGCCGGCGACCATGGGCAGCGCGAGGCGGTCCGTGAAGATGTAGTACGGTGCGCTCCCGGCGATGCGCGGTGCGACGCTCGGTGTCAGTCCGTGCTTGCGGTAGGCACCGATCGCGGCCTGGACGAGCGGCGCGTGCACGGACGACTGCGCGGGCGCGTACCCGGCGAGCTTGCGCACGACGATGTCGCCGAAGCCGTTCGCATCGAGGTGCGCGCGGATGAGCCGGAGCGCCTCGTCCGGCGTCTGGTCCGGCACGAGTCGCGAGTCGAGCTTCGCCGTGAGCCTGTGTGGCAGGATCGTCTTCGTGCCGGGACCGCTGTAGCCGCCCCACACGCCGTCCACGTTCAGTGTCGTGTCGAAGAGGTAGCGGACGAGTGCCTCGCGGCCGGTGAGACCGTCCACCCATTCCGTGACACCGAGCTGCTGGCGCATGAGCGGCTCGCGCGTTGTCCACTCATCGACCATGGCATTGATGAGCTGCTGTTCCTCGAGGGTCGGCGCGCGGATCGCGTCGTAGTAGCCGGGCACGGCGATCGTGTTGCCGTCCTCGGACGTGAGTGACGCGATCGCCTGGATGAGTCGCAGTGCGGGCGCATCGACGATCGCCTTGAGCGAGCTGTGCACCTCGGCGTTTGCGGGGCCGCCCCCTTCCCCGCCGGTCGCCTCCATCTCGAAGTACACGATGCCCTTCACCCCCATGAACATGGAGATGTCGCCGGCGGGCCCCTGCGCATTGAACGGGAAGAAGACCCCGTCGGCGGTACGCAGCCGGTCCTCGTAGGCGTCGATCACCTCGCCATAGTTGGGCGAGCCCAGCTCCTCCTCTCCCTCCGCCACGACCATCAGGTTGACGGGCAGTGTGCCCTCGACCGCGACCATCGACTCGAGCGCGTTCAGGAACGCGCGCTCCGGGCCCTTCTGGTTCGTCGCGCCACGCGCCATGATCGCGCGCCCGAGATCGACGTCGACGAGCTCCGCATCGAAGGGCGGTGAGCGCCAGTCGTCGGGCTCGACAGGCTGGACGTCGTACATCATGTACACGACGAGCGTGCGGTCTGCACCGGCGTCGTAGTATCCCCAGACGCCGGGATGGCCGGACGTCGGCACGAGCGCTGTCTCCTCGAAGCCGATGCGCTCGAGGTCCGCGCGCAGCATCTCCGCCATGTCCGCGATCCCGCGGTCCTCCGCGCTGATCGACGGCTGCCGCAGCCAGCGCTGGATGTTGCCGAGATGCGCGGGCAAATTCGCGTCGATGTGCGCGTAGACGTCCTCGTGCTCGCCGGCGTACGGTGAGATCGCGCTCACGGCGAACGCCTCGTCGGTCGTGAAGCGGAACCCGGGGCGCTGCGCATGGGCGGATGCCGACACGGTGGCCGCGGCCAGGCTCGCGAATGCGGCGGCAGCCATGGCACGGCGCAGGCGAGCTGCAGAAACGATCGTCATCGTGGCGAATCCTCCGAGGGTAGACAGCTTCGTTTCACACAGAGAACGCGACGGACACAGAATACGCAGCCGACACGAAGAACGCAGCGGACGCCGATACCTCAGTAAGCGAGACCGTAGCCTTCGCGGCGTGGATCCGCGCCGGTGCGCAGTGTGCCGGTCGCGGGATCGACGAAAATGAGCTGGACGGCGCCGAACGTCGCATCCCACCCTTCGGTCGCACGGACTTCGTGGCCGCGCTGCTCGAGCCCATCGATCACGCCTTCCCCGGCGCGCGACTCGAGCTGCACGCGCAGGCCGTCGTGGTGGATGTAGCGCGGCGCTTCGACCGCCTGCTGCGGCGACATGTCGAACATGAACACGTTGTGGTAGACCTGTGTCAGGAACTGCGACTGGCCGTGGCCGCCGGGCGTACCGATCGTCATGCGCAACGCACCGTCGTCATCCGTGATGAGCAGCGGCATGAGCGTGTGGAACGGGCGCTTGCCGGGCGCGATCACGTTCGGGTGCGCGGTATCGAGCGTGAAGCCGGCGCCGCGGTTCTGAAGCACGACACCCGTTTCCGGCTCGACGAGCCCCGAGCCGAACGTGGAGAAGAGACTCTGGATCCAGCTCACTGCATTGCCGTCGGCATCCACCGCCATGAGATAGACGGTGTCACCATCGCCGCTCGCCTGCTCGGTCTCGACGGGCGCGCCGACGCCGGGCTGCACGTCCGCGGCCGCCCGCTCACCCACGAGCATCGCGCGTTCGTCGAGGTACGCACGGTCGAGCAGACGTTCGAGCGGCGGCGCGGCGAACGCGGGATCGGCGACCCAGCGATCGCGATCCGCGAACGCGAGCTTCTTGATCTCGATCAGCGTGTGCAGGTACTCGGGCGAGTTGTGTCCCATGCCGGCGAGGTCGTAGCGCTCGGCCATGGCCAGCTGCTGGAGCTGCACGATGCCCTGACTGTTCGGCGGCATCGCGTGCGCGCGCCGGCCATCGGCGAGCGGGAGCATGAGCGGCTCCACCCACGCGGGCTGATGCGCGCGGAAATCGTCGACGCGCAGATACCCGCCCTCCGCTTCGATGAACTGCGCAAGCCGCGCACCAATCGGGCCCCGGTAGAACGCCTCGATACCGTCTTCCGCGATGGTGCGCAGCGTGCGCGCGAGTGCGGGATTGCGCAGCACCGCGCCGACCGGCGGCAGTGCACCGTCCGGCGCGAAGATCGCACGCCCGGCGTCGTTCAGGCGCTCGACCGCGGTTGCGATGTCGCGCTCCAGCGTCGCCGTCACGACCCAGCCGTCCTCGGCGAGCGTGATTGCAGGCGCGAGCGCGTCCGCCAGCGTGATCGTGCCGGAGCGCTCGAGGGCGGCGGCCCACGCGGAGACAGCGCCGGGAACGGTGATCGTGAGCGCGCCCTTGTCAGGCAGCGATGCGACATCGCGCTCCGCGAAGAACGCCGGCGTCGCGAGTGCGCCGGCGCGGCCGCTGGCATTCAACCCGCGGACGGTCTGCGTCGCAGCGTCGTAGAAAAGCGCGAACGCGTCGCCGCCGACGCCGTTCATGTGCGGGCGGACGACGGCGAGCACCGCGGCCATCGTGACCGCGGCGTCCGACGCGTTGCCGCCGGCGCGCAGCACTTCATAGCCGGCAGCAGCGGCGAGCGGATGGCCGGCGACGACGGCGCCGTTGCGGCCGGAGACGTCCGCGCGATTCTGCATGAACGGCTCCTGGGCAGCAGTCGGATCCGCTGCCGACAGCGTGAGGAGCAGTGCCGCGGCAGTGGCCGTGGCGTTGGCGGAGGTCGGAAGAGCTCTCTGCACGATTCCCCCGGAGGAATGGGGACGCGCCGGCGCGTGCCGGTGGGGGCAGAGTCGCCGGCCAGGCGACGCGCGTCAAGGCAGCATACCGGCGCTGGCGTTGCGCGCTGCGCCCGACAGCCCGCGGCGGAGCGCCGGGCCCGCACCCTGCGTCACTCCCGACCGGTCCCCCAACCGAACGGAGAACGACGATGCTCGAGCTCACGTCACCCGCCTTTGCGAACGGCGAAGCGATTCCGCGGGAGCACACGTGCGACGGCGAGGACAGGGCGCCGCGGCTGGCGTGGCGCGGTGCACCGGAAGGCACGAAGAGCCTCGCGCTCATCGTCGATGACCCGGACGCACCGGATCCGGCAGCGCCCAGGCAGACCTACGTTCACTGGGTGATGTATGACATCCCGCCGTCCGTCAGCGCGCTCGATGGTGACGCGCCGTCCGGTGCGCGCGACGGCACGAACGACTGGAAGCGCACGGGCTACGGCGGTCCGTGCCCGCCCATCGGGCGCCACCGCTACTTCTTCAAGCTCTATGCGCTCGACACCATGCTGGGCGACCTCGACGAGCCGACGAAAGCGGAGCTGGAGCGTGCGATGCGCGCTCACGTGCTGGAGCAGGCGCAGCTGATGGGGACGTACGCGCGGGCAGGGTGAGCACGTACTGCGGCCGAATGTGAATCCTGCTCGT
>CAYSGF010000299.1:0-3654 GCA_964430275.1 uncultured Gemmatimonadaceae bacterium | reverse complement strand
TGCAGCGCGAGCGCGCGGACCTGCGGCATCGACGCGTTCAATGCGAGTCGCATGAGGTTGTCGACATAGACGTGCTCGACGGAGCGCACGATCTCGGCGTGGTACGGATCCGACGTACGCCGGCCGATGACGTCGTCGGTGATGCGCTCGAGAACCTCATCGAGGCCGGGGAGCGACGGCTCGAGCGCTTCCTGCTGCACGAGCCGCGCGGCACGCTCGGGGTGCAGCAGCAGGGTGAATGTCATGTCGGCGGCCGCAGCGGCCGGTGAGACCGCGTCGAAGATCAGGCCGGTCGTGCGGTCGAACAGCTCGCGTGAGCCGCCGATCCGGTACGGGCGCGGCGGGATCTGCGCGACAATGCCCTCGGGCAGTGCGAGCACCTGCGGGCTGACGGTACGCAACACGACGTCGAGCGCGCGGAGCTGCGCGTCGCCGTCGACGTACTCGGGCAGCGGCACGTCGTCGCCCCGGAGGTTGTAGCCGTAGCGCACGCCGGCAATGCTCTTGGCCGCGGCTTCCGTCTGATAGCGGTGATGCAGGTAGAGCGGTACGAGCGCTTCCTCGAGCGTGGCGAGCGGCGCACCGCGGCGGATCGCGCGCTCACCGAACCGCTCGAGTGCGGCGTCGCGCACCGCGAGCATCCGCTCCAGTTCCGCCACCACGTTCTCGCCGTTGTCCCACAGGTGCACGTCCGGGTGTGCACTGCCGACCGGCCGCGCGTCCTGGTCGGACAGGAAGGTGACGCCGGCAACGCGCGCGTCATCGATGATCGCTTCCAGTGCTGCGTCCTCGTCAGTGCCCGCCGCGAAGTCGCTGTAGCCGTAGCGCACTGCGACGATGTCCCAGGCGCCGATGCCATCGGGGTACGCGTCGCCCAGGTCGATCGAGCCGTCGGCGCGCAGCCGCGAGACGGGATGCGGGTAGTCCATCACGGACTGCACGCCGTTCGCGCGCTGTGCGCTCGCGATGTAGTTGTGTGCGATACCGAGTGTGTGGCCGATCTCGTGCGCGGAGAGCTGGCGCAGCCGCGCGAGCGCCATGGCCGCGAGCTCGGGCGGCACCTCGTCGCCGGTCTCGTACGGCGAGAGCAGTCCTTCCGCAAGCAGATAGTCCTGGCGCACGCGCAGCGAACCGAGCGTGACGTGCCCTTTGAGGATCTCGCCCGTGCGCGGATCGCTCACGGAGCTGCCGTAGCTCCAGCCGCGCGTCGAGCGGTGTACCCACTGGATCACGTTATAGCGGATGTCCATCGGATCCGCGGTATCGGGCAGCATCTCGACGCGGAACGCGTTGCGGAAGCCCGCGGCCTCAAACGCTTCGCGCCACCAGTTGCCCCCTTCGAGCAGCGCACTGCGCACCGGCTCGGGTGTGCCCGGATCGAGGTAGTAGACGATCGGCTCGACCGGCTCGCTGACGGCGGCGGCCGGGTCGCGCTTCTCGAGGCGATGCCGCGCGATGTAGCGCTTCACCATCGGCTCGCCGATCGGCGTCGCGTAGTCCATGAACGTCACACCGAAGTAGCCGGCGCGCGGGTCCGCCTCGCGCGGCTCGTAGCCGGTCGGCAGCTCGACGAACGAGTGATGCATACGCACCGTCAGCGCATCCGCGGTCGGCGTAACAGAGCGCACCAGCCCGCCGGCATTGTCGCCCGTGAACGTGATCGTCGCTTCGACTTCGGTGTTCTGCGGGAAGTTCTTCGTGCGCGGCAGGTGGAACGCGGAGCGCGACGGCTCGACGCGGAAACTGCCCTGGTCCATGCGTCGCAGCGTAGCCGCGAGCCCATGCGCGTCGCGCAGGAAGAAGTCCGTCGCATCGACCAGCACCGCAGCCCCGGTCCGCGCCACCGCCGTCCAGCCCCAGTGCGTCGACGTCGCGAATGCGTCTTCCACCGCCTTGCGCTCCATCGCGTCGTCGCTCAACGCCCGGAACCCGAGGTTGCGCTCGACCAGCAGCACCTTCGGCCCGACGCGCCGGAACTGCACGACGTACGTGCCGCCCAGGTCGCCGCGGTTCAGCCCGAGATCATTATGGCCAACGCCCGCCGGCAGCGACGTGTAGTAGAGCACGTCCTCGTCGAACCTGTCGATCTCCAGATACATCTTCCCGTTCCGCTCGTCCCAGTAGAGCGGCAGGAAACCGTCCAGCCTCGTCATGCCGTCGGTCTTCGCACCGATCGTCGGCAACGGCCCGCCATCCTGCTGCGCGCCGACGAACGCGGGCGCGAGGGCAGCGAGCGCAAGGGCGAGCACGGCGTGGCGCAGTGCGGGGGCGAGCGCAGCAGCAAGCGACGCGCGAGGCGTGGGCATCAATGCCTCCTGATTTCTCGGCAGATTCGACGGGACCGGGGCTTATGAATACGCGGATGTGGGCGGGGTCGCCAGCCGCGTCGAGCTCTTGCGAGAGTTGGCCGGGTTCGCGGCGTGCGCACGGTCCGTTCACAACATCTTCACCGCAGAGCCCACAGAGCCCGCAGAGGCCGCCACGCGTGAGCAAGCCGCGCCGCAGCCATCCAGCTTCAAGAATGGGATGTCCGCGCGGCGCGAGCACCCTCCGCCGCAGACATCCAGCTACAAAAAAGGGAATGCCCGCCGAAGCAGGCATCCCGATGAATCCACGACGAACCCTCTGCGTGCTCTGAGGACTCTGTGGTGAAGATGTCGTTACGAGCTCACCCCCACGACGAACGCTACCCTTCGCAAGCAGCCCGCGTCACCACGGCGTGGAAGTTGTCGGAAGGTACTCGAATGACCGGAGCCTACGAAATCGACGCTCTCCGCGACGAGCGCACACGCGGGACGATCTGCAGCTCGTTCTCGATGCCGCGCACGCCCTTGAGCGCGCGTGTCAGCTCGACGACCCGGTCGAGCTCTGCCTCCGTACGCACCTCGCCAACCAGCCGCACCGTGCCGTCCGCGACCTCGATCACGTCGATGCGCCGGCGGCCGACCTGCGGGTCGCGCCACAGCGTATCCAGCACCCGGTCCTCGACCGTCGTGCGCTGCCGCCCCTGCCACACCTCCCCCAGGAGCCGACGCCCGCTGCGTGAGAGCAGCAGGCCGCTCGCGACCGCACCCAGCGCGATCGCCCCCGCGATCCCCACGCGGGTGACGGTTCTGCCGAAACCGCCGGTTGTTTCCTGCACCATCGGAAGTGCCTCCGTAGCTGCCGTCATGGGACCTCGCGGATTGTGAAAGGTGGGCGTGGTCCCGGAATCATCTGCAAGACGCGTGGCCGTGCCGAAAACCGCGGCGCCGCGGGAAAGCTGCACGTTCGGGCAACGCCGGCAAAGCTACTTTTTGCGCCGCCCGGAACCTCGGTTCCCTCCCGGACACCTCCCGGACCATGATTGATCTTTGCGTTTCGGCCGATCGCCCCTTCGCTGTGGCGCCGCCGGACATCGGCTGAGCCATCCAACTGGCTCCCCGACCTCCAGTTCCGGCCCTTAGTCCGCTCGAGCGCCGGAAACCGGCATGCCCTGATCGGCCGAAACGCAAAGATCAATCATGGTCCGGCTGTGCCACCGGCAGGGTGAAGAAGAAGGTGGCACCATCGGGCGGGCTGCTTTCCGCCCAGATCCGGCCGCCGTGGGCTGCGACGATACCCTGCGCGATTGTGAGGCCGAGGCCGGCACCGTCGCGGGCGTTGCTGCTGGCG
>CAYSGF010000298.1:0-2105 GCA_964430275.1 uncultured Gemmatimonadaceae bacterium | reverse complement strand
CGCGCCGGAAGTCCTCGTTGGCGAGTGTGTCGCGCTCGATGTTCGTGATGTAGCCACTCATGTTCCCTCCTCCATTCTGGCTCCGTTCCGTCATTGCAAGTGAGGGTCCGTGCGGTGCGTTACTTGCCTCCAGACCTTTCTCCTGGACGAGCCTCCTTCATTACGGGCTGAGGGTGCACAGCGGTATGCCGGATTGGGTCGAACGCTGCTCCGCTCAGGGTCCATGACGAAGGATGACACGGCGGCCGCGAAACCGCTGGGCAAGTCGCAGTATTTCGGCTACGCGGCCGGTGACGCGGCGAACAACCTCACGTTCTCGACTGTTTCCGCGTTTCTGCTGATCTACTACACCGATGTCGCCGGCATCAGCGCCGCGACCGCCGGCACCCTGTTTCTCATCGTGCGCGTCTGGGGCGGCGTCTCCGACCTCATAGCGGGGGCCCGGATTGACAAGACCTCGACCCGGTGGGGCCGGTTCCGACCTTACATTCTGTTCGGCGCACTGCCGCTGATGCTGCTGCTGATCGCGGTATTCAGCATTCCCTCCGGACTCAGCGCAACCGGCAGGGTCATATGGGCATTTGCCAGTTACGCGCTGTTCCAGGTGGTCTACAGCTTCGTCAACATCCCGTACGGTTCACTGGCCGCGGCGATGACCCAGGACACCGGTGAGCGAGCCAGGCTGGCGACGTCGCGGTCCGTGGCGGCGAGCCTGACCATCCTCGTCATCGCGTTCGTCGTCTCACCCCAGATCGAAGGAGCCGAGAACCTCCAGCGCACGCTGACGATCACCACGGCGTGCTTTGCGGTAGTCGGAGTGGCGCTGTACATGTGGTGTTTCCGGACGTCCCGAGAGACCGTGCACAGAGATGCCGAGACGGTGGGTCTGCGCAGGACGCTGGGCATGCTGCGCCGGAACCGGCCGCTGATCATCCTGTGCATTGCGACCCTGGTGTTACTCGGCGGAATGTTCTCCCTCCAGACCGTGGCGGTGTATTACGCCCGCGACGTGCTCGGCGACGCCACACTCTACATCTGGCTGACCGTGGTCCAGACCGCGGGGATGCTGATCGCGGCTGCAATCGTCCCGAAGCTCGTGGAAGCCATCGGGAAGAAGCGCACCTTTGTGCTCGCCGGGATCACGGGGGCTGTCGTCGCGCTCGGCGTCGTGTTTGCCCCCGCATCGAACCCCATCCTGGGAATCGCCGCCTACGGCCTTCTCGGCGTCCCGCTGGGTCTCATCACCACGCTCATCTGGGCACTCCAGGCGGACACCGTCGACTATGGCAAGTGGAAGAGCGGTGTGCGGGCCGAGGGAGCCAGCTACTCCGTCCTGTCCTTCATGCGGAAAGCGGGCCAGGGAGTGGGTGGCGCGGCCGCGGCGTTCACCATCGGAGGGGGCGGCTACATCTCCGGCGCCGATGTCCAGTCAGACAGCGCTGTGAACGCCGTTCGGTTTGCCGCGGGCGGCGTCCCCCTCATCACGTTGCTCGTCGCGGGCCTCGTCATGCTCGTCTATCCGCTCACCGAGAAGGTTTACCGCCGCGTCATTGCCGAGATGGACGAACGCCCGCCGGGCAGCACGTCCACCACGGGCGGCTCCCCTGATCCCTCGTCCGGGAACGGTAACGCATGAATGAGATTGCAGAGTCTGACACCATGTTCGCCTGGCAGGATGCATCGCTGCCACCGCGCGAGCGTGCCGAGCGGCTCGTCGATGAGATGACGCTCGAGCAGAAGATCGCGCAGCTGCACGGCGCGATGGAGACCATCGACATCTACAACATATCGACTGACGCCGCGGAGTCCGGCGAGGACATGGACCAGCTCGCCGCACAGATCCGGATCGAGCGGCACGTGGCGGCCATCGATGAGCTGGGCATCCCGCGCTTCCGGATCACCAACGGTCCGGTGGGCGTCGGGATGGGCGATGGGACGCCTAGCCCGCCGGCCACGTCACTTCCGATGACCATCGGTCTGGCCGCCGGTTTCGATCCGGAGCTGGCGCGCGCATACGGCGACATCATCGGCTCGGAAACCGCGACGCTCGGGCAGCACGTGCTCGAAGGCCCCGGGCTGGGGCTGCACAGGACGACGATTGCCGG
>CAYSGF010000297.1:0-3619 GCA_964430275.1 uncultured Gemmatimonadaceae bacterium | reverse complement strand
GCGCGCCCGCGCGGCACGATCGTGATCTTGTGCACCGGATCGAGACCGGGCGTGCGGAGTGCGACGACCGCGTGGCCGGCCTCGTGGTACGCCGTCAGCGTCCGCTCCTCTTCGGTCAGTACCATGCTGCGCCGCTCGGCGCCGAGCATGACCTTGTCCTTCGCATCATCGAGGTCGGCCATGTAGACCTTGTCGTGGCCGCGCCGCGCTGCCAGCAGTGCACCCTCGTTGACGAGGTTCTGCAGGTCGGCGCCGCTCATGCCGGGCGTCGCCCGGGCCAGCGACTTCACCTCGACGTCGTCGTCGATCGGCACGCGCCGCAGGTGCACGCGCAGGATGCCCTCGCGCCCCTTCACGTCGGGCGCATCGACGATGACCTGGCGGTCGAAGCGGCCGGGACGCAGCAGTGCCGGATCGAGCACGTCCGGACGGTTCGTCGCCGCCAGCAGGATCACGCCCTCGTTGGACTCGAAGCCGTCCATCTCGACGAGCAGCTGGTTGAGCGTCTGCTCGCGCTCGTCGTGACCGCCGCCCAGCCCCGCGCCGCGATGGCGGCCGACTGCGTCGATCTCGTCGATGAAGATGATGCACGGCGCGTGCGCCTTGCCCTGCTCGAAGAGGTCGCGCACGCGTGAGGCGCCCACGCCCACGAACATCTCGACGAAGTCGGAGCCGCTCATCGAGAAGAACGGACGACCGGCCTCGCCTGCCACCGCGCGGGCGAGCAGCGTCTTGCCGGTTCCCGGCGGCCCGATCAGCAGCACACCCTTGGGCAGGCGGCCGCCCAGCCGACTGAACTTCTGCGGGTCCTTCAGGAACTCGATGATCTCCTGCAGCTCGTCCTTCGCCTCGTCGGCACCGGCGACGTCCGCGAACGTGACCTTCGGCGTGTCGCCCGAGAGCAGACGCGCCTTCGACTTGCCGAACTGGAACGCCTTGCTGCCGCCCGCCTGCATCTGGCGCAGCATGAAGAACCAGAAGCCGATGATGAGCAGCCACGGCAGTGCCTGGAGCAGAA
The DNA here is from genome assembly GCA_964430275.1 of uncultured Gemmatimonadaceae bacterium. GTDB lineage: Bacteria > Gemmatimonadota > Gemmatimonadetes > Longimicrobiales > RSA9 > DASTYK01. The sequence goes on along the minus strand of CAYSGF010000297.1, from coordinate 2,601 downwards.
TGATCCACCAGTTCTGCTTCGGGTCCGCCGCATTGATCTGCACGTCCTGTTCGATCAGGCGCGCCTGCAGCTCGTCCGTGCTGTTCTCGAAGGGGACTTCCGTGAAGAACGTGTCCGTCTGCTTGTCCTCGACGATGATCGGCGTGCGCAGCTTGCCCTCGATGCGCTTGCCGCCCACCACCGTGACGGACTCGATGTTGCCGCCATCGAGCTGATCCGTGAACTGCGGACGATAGTCGAGCTCAACCGCCGCCTCCTGCTTGTTCGGATTGAACACGTTCAGCAGCAGCAGCGGTACCAGGAAGATCAGGATCCAGAAGGACGCGCCACGCGTCACGCGTGCGAAGCGTGAGGGTCGCTTGCCGGGCTCTTTCTCGCGGTCCTGCATGGTCATCTACTCGGAGCGCCGCCGCGCGTCACAGGGACGCGATGAACGGCAGGTTTCGAAAGTTTTCGCTGTGGTCGAGGCCGTAGCCGATCAGAAACTCCGACGGTGCGTCGAATCCGACCCAGCGGGCGTCGAGCACGAGCTCGCGCGCAATGCGCTTGTGCAGCAGTGTGCACAGCTCCAGCGACTTCGGACTGCGCTCGCGCAACAGCGGCACGAGCCGGTTGAGCGTGGTGCCGCTGTCGATGATGTCCTCGAGCAGCAGCACGTGACGCTCACGCAGGTCCGCCTCCGGATCGTACAGCAGCTTCACGTCACCACTGCTGACGGTTCCGCTGCCATAGCTCGAGGCGACCAGAAAATCGACGATCACGGGCCGCGGAATCTCGCGTACGAGATCCGCCATGAAGATGAATGACCCCTTGAGCAGCCCGAGCACCAGCACGTCTTCGCCGGCCGGGTACGCGGCCGCAATGTCGCGCCCCATTTCCCCGACCCGCGCCGCGATCTCGTCGGTACTGTAGACGATGCGCTTGACGTCGAGGCCGCCGGTGCGCGCGTGCAGCTCTGCCGTACTAGTCATCCACCACCGTGATGTAAAACCCCCTTGCACCCGCTGCGGGTCCGACATCATGCGCCCGCGCAACTCGATGGACCCAGAGCACGCGCCCGGCAGCATCGGCGAGGACGGGCATACGGGCACGCGCAGCACGCCCGAGACCGCGCTCCAGGAACAGCTTCTTCAACTTCTTGCCGCCATACAGCATGCGGATGCGATCACCGGGCCGCCACGCGCGCAGCTCGAGAGGAAAGGCGATGGTGGAGGGATCGACGTCGAGTGTGTCGGCCCCGCCCGGGCCACGACCCGGCGCCCATGTCACGGAAACGCGCCGGCCACCGATGCGCGCGCTGCCCGCACCGGTATCCGGTGCGGCAATGCGCAGGGGCCGGTCGGGCGTGGATGCCCCCGTCCGGCTCAGCACGATGCGGTCGCGCTCGCGCTCGATCCTCACGGTCGCGAGAACGATTCCCCTCCCGCTCGTGCCGTAGCTGATAAACTCGTCCACGGCCCTGGTTCCTGAGCGTCCAGGCGCGCGTCCGAAGCGGCGCAACTCGCGACGCAGCACGCGACTGCGGACGTGCGGATCATAGCCGAGAAGCGCCTCTCTGGCAAGCACGATCCGGTCCTCGGCAGCCTCGAGGAGCACGCGCGCGCGCACGTCATCGAGCACCACCTCCCACGCGTCTTCGATGGCCCTGGCGAGGCGCGCGATCTCCGCGAGGCGCGCGGCGGCGCCCGGCCGCGCGCGCTCCATCGCCGGGAGCAGCGATGCCCGGATCCGGTTGCGCGGGGTGCCGGTGAGGGCATTCGTCGGGTCCTCGCGCCAGCGCAGGCCGCGCGCGCGGCAGTACGCGCGCAGCTCCGCCCGGCTCACCTCGAGGAGCGGCCGGACGATCTCCACCTGGCGCGCGCCGACGGCGGCGATGCGACGCACCGGGATCCCGGCCAGCCCGGTCATCCCGGTGCCGCGGATGATCCGGTGCAGCACGGTCTCCGCCTGATCGTCCGCGTGATGGGCCGTCGCGATCAGGTCGCTGTCGCTGCTCCGGGCGGCGTCGCGCAGGAACGCCCAGCGGGCGCTGCGCGCGGCCGTCTCGCCGGCCAGGGGTGCGGCGGCGGTGCCGGTCCGGAGCGGCACCTCCCAGGCCAGGCAGACGCCGCGCACCCAGAGCGCGTCGACGCGCGAGCCGGCGCGCATGCGGTGATCGAAATGGGCGGCCTCGAGGCGCAGTCGGAGGGACGTGGCGTGGAAGCGCAGGAGGTGGAGGAGCGCCATGGAATCGGCCCCCCCGGAGACGGCCACGAGGACGCGCGCCCCCGCGCGCACGCCCGCGCGCGCGAGGAGCGCGGGCAGGGCGGCAGCGGCGACGGGGCTCACGGCACCAGGTCCAGCTCCGGGTCACCGGGCGGGAGCGCCCTGCCGCTGCGGTGATGGAGGACGCGCGCGAGCCGGTCCGGCCGGTCCGTGAGCAGACCGTCCACACCCCAGTCGAGCAGCCGCTCCATGTCCGCCGGATCGTTCACCGTCCAGACGTGCAGGTGTGCGCCGCCGCGGTGAACGTCACGCACGAAGCGCGGCGTCACGACGCGCCGGCCGTTCCATTCTTCCGGGCTCTGCGCCACGTGTGCGGCGAAGCCGACCAGGCGGGCG
>CAYSGF010000296.1:0-3793 GCA_964430275.1 uncultured Gemmatimonadaceae bacterium | reverse complement strand
GAGAACGTCCGAGCAAAGTCCGAGGCCGGCTATTTCAGATGCCGGCCAATGCTACCTGCGCAGGCAGCAGCGGGCGCGAGTTGTTGTATACAACAGATCCGTTCTCCGGCTCTGCCTCAGACTTTCTCCGCTGCTCCGCGTTGAACTGGACACCAGCGGTGGCCCGCCCTTCTACGGCACCGCCCGATACTCTTGATCCGACAGGCGCATCGGTGCAATCTTTCCGGTGCATCACTGCAACTCCCCAGTCTGTCGAGGCCGACATCATGAGACCGCGTGCCCTGTTTCTGCTGACCGTCGCCTGCACCATGCTGCCACTGTCCGCCGCGCCGCAGGCCCACGCCCAGGATGTCCGGCTACCAGTCGACGGGCGAGTCCGCACCGGCACGCTCGCGAACGGCCTGCAATACTACGTGCGCGAGAACAGCCTGCCGGCCAACCGCGCCGAGCTGCGCCTGGCCGTCAATGTCGGCTCGATCGTGGAGGACGACACGCAGCGCGGCCTCGCGCACTTCGTCGAGCACATGGCGTTCAACGGCACGCGCAACTTCCCGAAGGCCGAGCTGGTCAACTACCTGGAGTCGATCGGCATGCGGTTCGGCTCGCACCTCAACGCGTACACGTCGTTCGACGAGACCGTGTACATGCTGACGGTGCCGACGGACACCAGTGCCTACCTCGAGCAGGGCTTTCGCATCCTGGGCGACTGGGCGCACGCGGTGAGCTTCGATACGACCGAGGTGCGCAAGGAGCGCGGCGTCGTGATCGAGGAGTGGCGGCTGGGCCAGGGCGCAGGCGAGCGGATGCGCGCACAGATCTTCCCGGTCCTCTTCGGCGGTTCGCGCTATGCCGAGCGACTGCCGATCGGTACGCGTGAGAGCCTCGAGTCCTTCGCATACGACGACCTGCTCGCTTTCTACCGCACGTGGTATCGACCGGATCTGATGGCCATCGTCGCGGTCGGCGATTTCGATGCGGACGGTGTCGAAGCACTGATCCGGAAGCACATCGGCGCCGTGCCCGCAGTGCCGCCGGGCGAAGTGCGCTCGACCTATACGGTCCCGCCTGCGGATTCGACGCGCGTGGTAATCGCGCGCGATGCGGAAGCGACGAACACGATCGTGGAAGTCTACCGGCTGCAACCGGCACGTGAGGGTGGCAGTGCCGAGGCGTATCGCGCGGGCCTGATCGAGTCGCTGTACAATGCGATGTTGAATGCGCGCTTCGCCGAGCTCGCTCAGACTGCTGCACCGCCGTTCATCGGAGCGGCGTCGCAGGCCGGCGGGATCGTGCGGCCGCATGATGCCTACGTGCTAGCCGCACTCGTCGCCGATACCGGCGTCGTGAGAGGGCTGGACGCACTGCTGACGGAAGCGACGCGCGTCGCCCGGCACGGGTTCACTGCGACCGAGCTCGACCGGGCAAAGGCGGATCTGCTACGCGCATACGAGCAGGCATTCGCCGAACGTGACAAGACGAACTCGGCCAGCTATGCCAACGAGTACACGAGTCATTTCCTGGAGGGCGAGCCATCGCCCGGCATTGCCTACGAGTATGAGCTGGTGCAGCGAATGCTGCCCGCCGTGACCGTTGCGGAGGTGAACCGTGTGGCCGGCACGTGGCTCGACGAACCTGGCCGCACCATCGTCGTGCAGATGCCAGAGCGTACTGCGCTGGAGGCACCCTCCGCTGCTGCGCTGCGGGAGGTCGCCGCACGCGTCGAGGCGCGCGACATCGCAGCATACACGGACGACGTCGGTGCAGAGGAGCTGCTGGCGACATTGCCAGCACCCGGTCGCGTCGTGGACACGCGCACGCTCGACAGAATCGATGTAGTGGAATGGACGCTGTCGAATGGGGTTCGCGTGCTCGTCAAGTCCACCGATTTCAAGGACGACCAGATCCTGTTCCGTGCGGTGAGTCCGGGCGGCACCTCGCTCGCCCCGCTCGACGACCTCGTGTCCGCGTCCTTCGCGACGGCCGCGGTCCAGACGATGGGTGTAGGGACGCTGAGTGCAACACAGCTGCAGAAGGCGCTGGCCGGAACGGCAGCGAGTGCGACACCATTCATCGGTGAAACCTCCGAAGGCATTCAGGGCGCCGCTTCGCCGCGGGACCTGGAGAAGGCACTGCAGCTCGCCCACCTGTATTTTACCGCCCCGCGCATCGACAGCATCGCGTTCGGCTCGATCCGGGAGCGGCTGCACGCCGCACTTGCGAACCAGAAGGCGTCGCCGCAGTCGGCCTTCCAGGACACACTCGCGCTCACGATGACGCAGCACCATCCGCGCACGCTGATCGTCGATACCACGATGCTCGCCGACTGGTCGCTGGATACGTCCCTCGATTTCTACCGCGACCGCTTCGCGGACGCCGACGACTTCAGTTTCACGTTCGTCGGCAACATCGACCTGGCAACGTTGCAGCCGCTGGTCGAGCGCTATCTCGGCTCACTGCCTCCCCGTGACGGTGACGAAGCGCCGCGCGATCATGGAGTCCGGCCGCCGGAACGCGTTGTCGAGAAGGTCGTGCACAAGGGCGTCGAGCCGCAGGCGCGCACGCAGATCGCGTTCACCGGACCGTTCGATTTCACCGCCGTCAACCGCCACCTGCTGCGCACGCTCGGCGACGTCCTGGAGATCCGCCTGCGCGACGAGCTCCGCGAAGAGCTGGGCGGCACGTACGGCGTCAGCATCGGCACCGACTACGCCCACGCGCCCTGGGAACACTACGGCCTCGTGCTGCAGTTCGGCGCTGCGCCCGAATCCATCGACACACTCGCCGTCGCCGCTCTCGCCGAGATCCGGCGGCTGCAGCAGGAAGGACCATCTGCCGAGCTGCTCGCGCGCGTGCAGGAGATGCAGCGCCGCGAGCTCGAGGAGAGCCTGCGACAGAACGCGTACTGGCTCACGAACCTGTCCGCGCGGACGCTCACCGGAGAGCCGCCCATCTCGCCCGAACGGCAGCGCGCGCTCATCGATCAGCTCTCCGTCCAGTCTGTGCAGGAAGCGGCACGCGTGTACCTGCCGCTCGAGAGGTATGTGAGGGTATCGCTGCTGCCCGCAGCTGCGAGTCACTGAGCCAGGCCCCTCACCTTCACCATCGTATTCCAGTTCCGCACGGTTGCAGGCATCTGCAGGATCTTTTCGAGTGGCACCGGCCTGCGGATGTCGGCAACACGGCGCATGCGTGAGTACACGTCGGCGCCGCGCACAACGAAGCGCTCGTTATCGGTACTCGCCGCAAGCAGGTCGCGTGCGGCCGTCGCAGCGGGAGCGTCGACGAGCAGCGCAACGTAGGTGCGCCACTCGTCCGTATCCGCGGGACCGTCGAACGGCAGGTCATCGATGATGCGCGCCAGCTCTGCAGGTCGCCGCACCATCACGACCACATCGTGCCCGTACTCCGTCGCGATGTGTGTCTCGAGCAGAGACCGCAGCGCGGGCACGCTCCGCTTCGTGCTGTGAAAAAGCACATTGCCGCTCTGGATATACGTACGAACATGCTGCAGCCCGATCCGCGTCAGCGACGCGCGCAACGCCGCCATCGGGATGAGCCGGTGCCCGCCGACATTGATGCCCCTGAGAAACGCCGCGTACGCCGGCATGTCACTCCCAATGAGAGGAACCCACGACCGCAGACCCACGGCTGCGTGGCCGACTCCTGCCGCGAACGCCACCCAACCGCCGTTCTCCGCGTGCTCCGCGCGCTCCGCCTACTGCGCGAGCGCCCCCAGCAGATACGTCAGGTTCGCTGTGCCGTCCATGATCGGTTCGTTCGTCGAGTAGTCGCC
>CAYSGF010000295.1:0-7465 GCA_964430275.1 uncultured Gemmatimonadaceae bacterium | reverse complement strand
ACATCGCGCAGTGCAACTTCGGCAAGCGGCACACCGATGTTGCCGGCTGCCGGCGCATCGTAGCCGGCAGTCGTGAGCAGATGCGAGGCGAGCACCGTGGTTGTGCTCTTGCCGTTCGTGCCGGTGATCGCCAGCACCGGCGCATCCAGGTGGCGGTACGCGTACTCGAGCTCGGAGATCCTGGGCACGTGCGCGAGCCGTGCATCCGACAGCACCGTTGCGGTCGGTGGAATGCCGGGACTCACGATCACGAAGTCGCACGCTGCCAGCTTCGCGACGTCGTGGCCGCCGACGTCAGCGTCACCGCCGGCCGCACGGATCTCCTCGGCTACCGTGCGCACGTCGGCGGAGTCGCCCGCATCGGACGCATACACGCGTGCACCGTGCGCCAGTGCGAGCCGCGCCGCCGCGCGCCCGCTGCGCGCCAGACCGAGAACCCCGATCGTCGGCATCACCGGATCTTCAGCGTGCTGAAGGCGACGAGGCTGCACAGGATCCCGAGGATCCAGAAGCGCATGATGATCTTGCTCTCCGCCCAGCCGCGCTTCTCGAAGTGGTGGTGCAGCGGTGCCATCTCGAGCAGACGCTCGCCACGACCGCGCGTGCGCGCTGTGTACTTGAACCAGCCGACCTGACCCATCACGCTGAGCGCCTCGACGACGAACACGCCGCCCACGATGACGAGCAGGAACTCCGCCTTCAGCAGCACGGCGACCACACCGAGCGCGCCGCCGAGCGCCAGCGATCCCGTGTCGCCCATGAACACGTCGGCCGGGTGCGCATTGAACCACAGGAAGCCGAGCGTCGCGCCCGAGAGTGCGACGCAGAAGATCGACAGCTCGCCGGCACCGGCGAGGTAGAAGAGTCCGAGGTAGGCAGAGGTGTCGACGCGGCCAATGACGTAGGCGAAGATGCCGAAGGTCGCAGCAGCGATCGCGGAGAGACCGCCCGCGAGCCCGTCCAGGCCATCGGTCAGGTTCACTGCATTCGAGCTGCCGGCCAGCACGAGCATCACCCACGGGATGAACAGCACCGGCAGCAGAAAGGCGAGATGGTAGTTCGCCAGGAACGGTACACTCGTCCAGTGCGTGGGCACGTCGGACACCGGCCAGATCAGCAGCACGATGCCCACGATGACGCCGATCAGGCCCTGACCGATCAGCTTGTACTGGCCGACCAGTCCTTCCGTGCGCCGCCGCACGACCTTGAGGTAGTCGTCCAGAAAGCCGAGCGCGCCGAGCCACACCATGACGCCGATGGAGAGCAGCACGTACTCGTTCGTGAGGTCCGCCCACAGGAGCGTACCGATGGCGGTCGCCACGATGATCAGCACGCCGCCCATGGTCGGCGTCCCTGCCTTCGCCTGGTGGGACTGCGGACCTTCCTGCCGGACGACCTGGCCGAAGCGCAGCTTGCGCAGCCAGCCGATGATGCCGGGGCCGAACACGAACGCAATGACGATTGCGGTGGCCATGCCGCCGGCTGCGCGGAACGTGATGTAACGGAAGAGATTCAGAAACGTGTACTCTTCCGCGAGCGGGTAGAGCAGATGATAGAGCATCGTCTACTCCGTCCCGCGCCCGCGGGCGCTGTCGTTCTGGGGGTGCTCCGCCGACTGCGCATCGTCACGCGTGTCGGTAATCGTACCGATCGCCCGCGACCCGAAGGCCTCCCCGTGCGGGTGGAGCACTCCCCATTGTTCCTCGAAACGCGGCAGCAGTCGCTCGAGTGCGACGCCGCGCGAACCCTTCAGCAGTACGGTCTCGTTGCCACGCAGGCGCTCGGCGAAACGGGCGTATGCCTCGAGCGGATCCGTCTCGCGGATGAGCCGCTCGCCGAGCGTACCGGCATGCGCCTCGAAGGCCGGTACGAAGTCGCCCGTCGCCACGATCAGGTCGACGTCGCTCGTGACCACACCCGCGGCCGTCTCCGCATGCATCCGTGCGCTCTCCGGCCCGAGCTCCTTCATCGTGCCGAGCACCGCGATCCGGCCGCCACCGCGGGGCAGCGACACCAGCAGGTCGACCGCAGCCGTGACACTCGCCGGATTCGCGTTGTAGCAGTCCGCAATGACCGTCAGCTCGCCGATCCTGTGGAACTCGCCGCGCATCTTTGCGGGCGGCAGGCCGGCCAGCTCGCGGACCGCGGCATCCGCATCGACACCGAGCTCATCGGCAATCGCCAGCGCGAGCAGCGCGTTGCGCGCGTTGTGCCGCCCGCGCAGCTGCAGGCTCACCGTGCGGTCCCGCCAACCGAAGCGGACCTCGCCGGCATCACCGAGCACGATGTCACGTGCGCGGAACCCGGGCTCGGCCGCGTCGCTCGCACCAACCACAACCACGCGCGGTGCCAGCTCGCGTGCCCGTGCGGCAAGCGACGCCGGCTCGTCCGGCACTGCGACCATGCCCCGCACCGGCAGCCACGGCAGCAGCGATGTCTCCTCGCGCAGCACGCCGTCCAGGTCACCGAGTCCTTCGAGGTGCTCGGCCGCGATCGACGTGATCACGGCGACGTCGGGCTCGACGATCGCCGCGAGCTGCGCGATCTCGCCGGGCACGTTCGTGCCGATCTCCGCGACCACCACCTCGGCATCGTCCGGTGCGCCCAGCAGCGTGAGCGGTGCACCGATCAGGTTGTTCAGATTGCCCGTCGTGGCATGCACGCGGTAGCGCGCGGACAGTGCTGCGCGCAACAGATCCTTCGTCGTGGTCTTGCCATTCGCGCCTGCGACGGCGACCACCGTCCAGCCCATGCGCCGCCGATGGAAGCGGCCGAGCCGGCCGAGCGCGCGCTGCGTGTCATCCACCACGTAGTAGGTCAGCTGCGCCGGCGCATCCGCGGGCATGCGGTGCACGACTGCACCCGTCGCGCCCGCGTCCACAGCGGACTGCAGATAGTCGTGTGCATCGAAACGCTCGCCATGGAGGGCGACGAAGAGCTGCCCCTGCTGCAGCGCCCGTGTATCCGTGCTGACGCCCGTGTACCGCACCGCCTCCATTCCGGCGGTGGTGCCGATACCGACGGCGGCGCAGACGGCCGCGTGCGTCCAGGCGCTCATCGGTCCACCGCGCCGGCGGAAAGCAGCTCCTGCACGACCGCCGCCTCATCGAAGGGCAGCTTCTCCGTGCCGATGATCTGATAGTCCTCGTGGCCCTTGCCCGCGAGCAGCACGATGTCTTCGGGGGCCGCCAGCTCGAGCGCCGCATTGATCGCGGCACGACGATCGGTCACGCGCAGGTAGCCGGCGCGCATGCCTGATGTGATGTCGTCGATGATCGCTTCCGGATCTTCCGTGCGCGGGTTGTCGGATGTCACGATCGTGACGTCGGCGCCCTCCTGTGCGGCGGCGCCCATGATCGGCCGCTTGCCGCGATCACGGTCGCCGCCCGCTCCGAACACGACGATGAGTCGGCCATCCGTGAGCGGACGCAGCGCCGCAAGTGCGCGCTCGAGCGCGTCGGGCGTGTGTGCGTAGTCGCGCAGCACCGGACAGGGGGTCTCGGCAATCCGCTCGAGGCGACCCGGCACCTGCGGCGCCGTATCGAGCTGCGCAGCAATCTCCGCGGGCTCCAGTCCCAGCGCAGTGGCGGTCGCCGCGGCTGCGAGCGCATTCGCGACGTTGTAGCCGCCCAGCAGCGGCAGCGACACCGGGACCGAGCCGTGCGGTGTCTCCAGGCGGAAGTGTGCACCTCGGCCATCGATCTCGAGGCCGCGTGCCGTGACGTCGGCGTCGTGGTGGATGCCGAAGCGGAGCAGCCGTGCCCCCTTCGCGCCCAGCGCCTGCCAGGCGCTGTCGTCCGCGTTTGCAATGGCCCAGCCGCCGTCGCGCAGCAGGTCCTCCAGACGCAGCTTCGCCTCCAGGTACATGTCGAGCGTACCGTGGTAGTCGAGGTGATCGCGGCTGAAGTTCGTGAACACGCCGGCGTTGAACCGCAGCGCCTGCATGCGTCCCTGGTCGAGTGCATGCGAAGACGCCTCCATCGCGAGCGCCTGCACACCGCGGTCGACGAGTGCGCGCAGCGCAGCTGCCAGCTCGACCGGGCCGGGCGTCGTGAGAGTCTCGCTGCCTGCCACACGCTGCCCTCGCTCGAGCACGGCGCCGAGTGTGCCGAGCGACGCAGTCGGCCACCGGGCCGACAGCACGTGACGCAGCAGGGACACCGTCGTCGTCTTGCCGTTCGTGCCGGTGACGCCGACCAGCACGAGCTCGTCCTGCGGGTCGCCGTAGATCAGGCTGGCGGCAACAGCGGCAGCACGTCGGCCGTCGCGTACCACCACCCGCGGCGCCAGGCTGTGCGGCCCCTCCCGCTCCGCGAGCACGGCGACGGCGCCGGCATCGAGTGCGCCCGGAATGAAGTCATGGGCATCGACGACCGTGCCTGCCCACGCACAGAACAGGGTGCCCGGCTCCACGCGCCGGCTGTCATCCGCAATGCCGTACACGCGCAGGTCGCGCGTGGGCGGCGGACCGACCAGCAGGGCCTCGGCGTCCAGCCGTGCAACCACGTCCGCGAGCTGAACCGCGCGCGCGCCGCTCACGGAACCTCCCCCCGCGCCCGCACGCGCACCAGGCTGCCGCGCATGACCTGCGTGTCCGCCTCCGGCCACGTCGCCACCACGATGCCACTGCCATCGACCTGCACGCGCACGCCCGCCGAATGCAGCCGGTGCACGGCATCGCGCAGCGACTCGCCCTCGACGTCGGGAACGACGACCGGCTGACCGACCAGTGTGCTCGCCGCGCTGCTGCGTTCGTCCAGCGCCAGCACGTACGGCCCGCGCGGCGCCATCGTGCGCGCCGCGTCCGCCTGCGTCGGAAGCGGAAGCGCCACGACGGGCTCCGGCAGCAGTGACGGCTCGGCAGCGACGGCCCGCTTGTCGAATGGCGCGTGATGCGCCGCCAGCGCAGCCTCCAGCGCATTGCGCGTGACCGGCGCCGCCGTCAGCCCGCCGTAGTACGCGCCGCGCGGCTCGTCGATCTTCGCGAGGAAGACGAGCTGCGGATCATCGGCCGGAAAGAATCCGGCAAAGGACGCGGTGTAGGCTCCCGGCACGTAGCGACCGCGTTCGGCGATGCGCGCGGTGCCCGTCTTGCCGGCCACGATGAATGGTCCGAGCGACGCCTGCCGACCGGTGCCACCCTGCACGACGTCGACGAGTGCAGCACGCAGCTCCGCCGCGACGTTCGCCGGAATCACGCGCCGCACTACCGTGCGTTCGTAGGTCTGCTGCACACGGCCGTCGCGGGTCCGGATCTCGCGCACCAGGCGCGGCTCCAGCAGCTCGCCGCCGTTCGCGATCGCACCGTAGGCGAGCGCCATCTGCAGTGGTGTTACCGAAATCTCGTAGCCGATGGCGAGCGAAGGCTGCGACTGCCGCGACCATGCGCCCGGGTGTCGCAGCAGCCCGCCGCTCTCCGAGGGGTAGCGCACTGCCGTCGGCGACCCGAATCCGAAGTCGCGCAGGTACTGGTACTGCGTGGCCGGGTCGAGCCGCATCGACAGCTTCGCCATCGCGACGTTCGACGACTTCTCGAGTGCATCGTGCACGGTCAGCCAGCCGTACCCGTGCACGTCGCTGATCGTGCGCCCGTGATACGTCCACTGTCCGTTCTCGGCGAACACGCTGTCACTCATGCGCGCTCGCCGCGAAGCGAGCAGCGACGCGACCAGAAATGGCTTGATCGTCGAGCCCGGCTCGTAGGGCACCGTGACGGCCCGCCAGTTGCGCGCAGCACCGCCGGCGCCGCGGCTCGCCGCCGCCAGCACTTCGCCCGTACGCGGATCCAGCAGCAGGAACTCGCCACCGCGCGCATCCGTGCTGTCGATCGCAGTGCGCAACGCCTCATCCGCGATCGACTGCAGCTCCGCATCGATCGTGAGCTGCACGTCCAGCCCCGGCCGGGGCTCGACGGTGCGCACCATGGCGCCGGGAATCGGCCGTCCGCGCGAGTCGCGCCGCACGGTCGCGTGCCCGGGCTCACCCCGGAGCACCTCGTCCAGCTCCAGCTCGAGTCCGCCGAGCGCCGTCGCCTCCGCATTCACACGGCCGAGCAGCTCGCTTGCTACCGTCCCGTGCGGGTAGAAGCGCTGCTGCACGGTCTCGAAGTGCACGCCCGGTACGCCGTCCAGCGCCTCGCGCGCCTTCACATCGAAGCGGCCGGGCAGCACGACCCAGCGTCGCTTCACGTCCGTCGCGCGCCGCGCCTCCCGCTCCGTCATGCCGCCCACCTCGTGCAGCGCTGCTACGATACGCTCACGGTCCTGCACCTCGCGCGGCGCAATCGCCAACCGGTACACCTCCCGGCTCGCAGCCAGCGGCACGCCATTGCGATCGTAGATCGTGCCGCGTGGCGCCGGCAGCGTCAGCCCGTCCGCATGCTGCTGCTCCGCGCGTACCGACCAGCCGTCCCCCTCGACGACCGTGATCTGCGCCGTACGCACCACCATCGTGACCACGCCCGCCACCACGCCCAGAAGCAACATGCGACGCCGCAGACCCGGCGCCTTCGCGGCATTCGATGCGCCGCGCTTCTGCGCCGTATTGCGCCGCGTCACGGCAGCACCTCCGCCGTATCACTCACGATCACGATCTCCGCCGCGGCCGGCACCCGCATGCCGAGGCGCGCCGCTGCGGCGACCAGGATGCGCGGCCGGCTCTCCAGCCGCTGCGCCTCGTGGGCCAGCCGCGCACGCTCCGCCTCCGCCAGCGCGCGCGCCTGACGCACACCGTCCAGATCGCGCATCACTTCGAGCGCGCGGCTCTGCCGCCAGACCACACTCGTCAGGGCCGCCAGCAGCGCCGCAAACGCGATCGCCATGCGAATCGTGCCGCGCCCCGCCATCACGCCGCCTTCCGCCACGCACGCAGCTTCGCACTGCGCGCACGCGGGTTCGCTTCGACTTCCGCCGGACTCGCAGACAGCGGCCGGCGCGTCAGCGTCTCGCCCAGCGCGCGCCCGCGGCACCGGCACACCGGCAACTCCGGCGGACAGATGCATGCGCGACTCCACTCGCGAAACGCATCCTTGACCTGCCGGTCCTCCAGCGAGTGATACGACAGCACCACGAACACGCCCGCTGGCGCCAGCCGCTCGCGCAGCGCCGACAGCGCCCGCTCCAACACCCCCATCTCGTCGTTCACGGCAATCCGCAGCGCCTGGAAAATGCGCGCACGATCCTGGTTCGTCGTGCGCGCGCCCAGCGCAGCATCGATCGCCGCTACCAGGTCGTCGCTTTGACGAAATGGCGCGTCGCCGCGACGACGCACGACTTCCGCCGCAAGCCGCCGCGAACGTCGCTCCTCGCCGTAGCGGTAGAACACGTCCGCCAGCTCCCGCTCGTCCAGCTCGTTCAGCAGGTCCGCCGCCGTCAGCGCCGCCGCACCCGCCGCCATCCGCATGTCCAGTGGAATTCCCGGCCGGAAGGAAAAGCCCCGCTCGTCCGCATCGATCTGATGCGAGGAA
>CAYSGF010000294.1:0-5419 GCA_964430275.1 uncultured Gemmatimonadaceae bacterium | reverse complement strand
GGCGCGGCAGGCCGGCCTGCAGCGCGGCGACGTGATCGTCGCGATCGATGGTGTGCCCGCGCACCGCGTGGGACAGCTGCAGCGCCTGGTGGCAAACCACGCGCCTGGTGACATGGTCCGGCTCGATGTGGTCCGCTACGGCGAGCCGCACGTGCTGAACGTCGAGCTCATGGCGGCGCCGGTCGTCGACGCGGCCGGGACGCCCGAGAGCCGTCAGCCCGATCATCCCCTGCTGGGCCTGCAGCTGGCGGAGCTCGATGCCGAGCTCGCCCGCCAGCTCGGCTATGCGAAGCCGGGCGGTGTGGTGGTGTCGGACGTCGCGCCTGCGAGCGCCGCCGATCGCAAGCGCATCGGGATCGGCCATCGCATCGTCAGCATCGACCGTCGTGCCGTAAGCGACGTTCGGCAGGCGCGCAGCCTGTTGCGGGGCATGCGTTCCGGGCAGGTCACTTCCCTTCTCCTCGAGTACCCGGACGGGCGGACCTACATCGCCAACGTACGGGCGCCGTGACGTTGGACGGTCGCTGATTCTCCTCTGATCCTTCCGGGGGTAAGGGGCTCGGGTCTCGGGCCCGCACGCGCACCCCTGTCCTGTTGCTGTTGAACATGTCCCCGGCTGTTGGTTGAACGGGCTCCCCGCGCCTGTTAGCTTTTTCAGGTTACTCGGACGCGAAAGTGGCGGAACTGGTAGACGCGCGAGACTTAGGATCTCGTGGGTTCGCCCGTGGGGGTTCGAGTCCCCCCTTTCGCATCGGCTTCCTTCGGACGGCAGGCGATGGCCAACGACACGGCAGAGCTGAAGGTCAGCATGGAGAAGCCGGGCGCATGGGCGCGCCGGCTGACGATCACGGTGCCGGCCGAGCGGGTGGAGCGTGAGCGCAAGGCAGCGGTGCAGCGGCTCGCGAAGAGCGTGCGGCTGCCGGGCTTCCGGAAGGGCAAGGTCCCGACGCAGGTGATGGAGAAGCGCTGGGGCCCGGCGATCGAGCAGGAAGCGATCGAGAAGCTCGTCGGCGAAGCGTACCAGGAAGCGATCCGGCAGGAGGGGCTCGAGCCGATCTCGCAGGGTGCCATCGACAGCATCGACTATCAGAGCGGCTCGGACCTGACGTTCAACGTCGAGCTGGAGGTCCGGCCTGAGCTCGAGCTGGAGCGGCTGGGCGGTTTCGAGGTGAAGCGCCAGCGCGGCGAAGTGTCGGACGCGCAGGTCGATCAGGTGATCCAGCGGCTGCGTGACGAGCAGGCGGTCTGGCAGCCGCTGCCGGAAGGCGAGATCCCGCTGGTCGGCGACATGGTCACGGTCGAGCTCACGCCGCAGGACGACGCAACGGACGCAGCGGCGAATCAGGCGCGGACGTACGAGATCGTGCTGGGCGAGGAGCAGGCGGTACCGCAGATCGAGGAAGCGATTCGCACGCTGCGGCCGGGCGACGAGAACACGTTCACGCTCGATCTTCCGGAGAACGCCTCCGATCCGGCATCGCCCACGAAGCCGCACACCGTGCACATCCGGATGACCGAGGCGAAGCGGGCGGAGCGGCCCGAAGTCGACGATGCGTTCGCGGCGTCTCTCGGCGACTTCGAGTCGGTCGCGATCCTGCGCGAACGGGTCCGCACCGATCTGGAAGCGGAGGCCGGTCGCGAAGCGGAACGCAACGTGCGCGGCCAGCTCATTGCCCGCATCGTCGAAGCGAACCCCTTCGAGGTACCGAACACGATGATCGACCGCTACCTGGAGCAGGTGCTGCCAGGACGCGACGCGGCGGACGCGGAGCGGGTCGCGGAGATGCGGCAGCAGGCGCGTCCGGTGGCCGAGCAGGCGCTGCGGCGGATGCTCGTCATCGAACGCATTGCGACGATGGAAGGGCTGCACGCAACGTCCGACGAAGTCGATGCGCGCATCGCGAGTGTGGCGGAGCGCATGGGCCGGCCCGCGCCCGAAGTGCGCAAGCAGCTCCAGCAGAGTGGCAGGCTGGCAGAGCTCGAAGAGGAAGTCACGGAGAACAAGGTCTTCGACTACCTCACGTCGCTGTCGACGATTCAGGATTAACGGGACTACCGGGAGAACGAGGCGGAATGCCCACGATTTATCCTCCGTACGTCATCGAACGCACGAGCCGCGGCGAGCGGAGCTACGACATCTTCAGTCGGCTGCTGATGGACCGCATCGTCTTCCTGGGCACGCCGATCGATGACACGGTAGCCAACATCATCATCGCGCAGATGCTGTTCCTGCAGGCGGACGATCCGGACAAGGACATCTATCTGTACGTGAACAGCCCGGGCGGCTCCGTCTACGCCGGCCTCGCGATCTACGACACGATCCAGTATCTGAGCACGCCGGTGAACACGATGTGCATGGGACTGGCCGCCTCCATGGGGTCGCTCCTGCTGGCGACCGGCACGCCGGGCAAGCGCAGCGCACTGCCGAACTCGCGCATCATGATCCACCAGCCGTCCTCCGGCGGTGGAATTGGCGGAACCGCCGCGGATATCGAGATCCAGGCGAAGGAAATCCTGTACGCGCGCCAGCGTCTGAACGAAATTCTGGCAAAGCACACCGGCCAGTCGGTGGAGCGGATCTCCGAGGATGTCGACCGCGATCGCTTCATGAGCCCGCTCGAGGCGAAGGAGTACGGCCTCATCGACCAGGTGGTGGAGAGCCGCGCGGATATGCCCGACAATGGCGCGAACAAGCCACGCGCGACCGAAGATCGTTAGATTGTCCTTGATGGCGCGTCCGGAGCTCCGGTCCGGGCGCATGCCTCTCCCACCAGGGGTGCAGTCCCATGGCGAGTGACAAGCATCTCCGCTGCAGCTTCTGCGGCAAATCGAAGGAGTCGGTGAAGAAATTCATCTCCGGCCCCTCCGTCTACATCTGTAACGAGTGTGTCTCGCTCTGCAACGAGATCCTCGCGGAGGAGGAGGAGCGCGAAGCCGCGGAAGCGGTACCGCGCGTACCGACGCCGCACGAGATCAAGGACGTGCTGGACCAGTACGTCATCGGCCAGGAAGAGGCGAAGAAGTCGCTCGCCGTCGCCGTGTACAACCACTACAAGCGCGTCAATCACCATGGCGTGCTCGATGACGTGGAGATCGAGAAGTCGAACATTCTGCTGGTCGGCCCGACCGGTGTGGGCAAGACACTGCTCGCGCAGACGCTCGCGCGCATCCTGCAGGTGCCCTTCACGATTGCCGACGCGACGACGCTGACCGAAGCGGGCTACGTCGGCGAGGACGTGGAGAACATTCTCGTGCGGCTGCTGCAGGCGAGCGACTTCAACATCGCCGAGTGCGAGCGCGGCATCGTCTACATCGACGAGATCGACAAGATCGCGCGCAAGTCGGAGAACCCGTCGATCACGCGTGACGTGTCCGGTGAGGGCGTACAGCAGGCACTGCTGAAGATCCTGGAGGGCACGGTCGCGAGCGTGCCGCCGCAGGGCGGCCGCAAGCATCCGCAGCAGGAGTACATCCAGATCAACACGCGCAACATCCTGTTCATCTGCGGCGGTGCGTTCGACGGGCTGGACAAGATCGTCGAGCTGCGCACGGGGCAGCGGCGCATCGGCTTCGCCGATGCAGACGCACCGGTGCGCGACAAGGAGCAGCCGCTCCGCTCCGTGGAGCCGGATGACCTGCTGCGCTTCGGTCTGATCCCGGAGCTGGTGGGCCGCCTGCCCGTGCTCGTCACGCTGGATGCGCTGGACGAGCCGGCCCTCGTGCGGATCCTGCAGGAGCCGAAGAACGCGCTGCTCAAGCAGTACGACAAGATGTTCGCGCTCGAGTCGATCCGGGTGACGTTCGAGCCGCAGGCCGTGAACGCGGTCGCGCGCAAGGCGATCGAGCGCGGCACGGGCGCGCGCGGACTGCGCGCCGTGCTCGAGACGATCATGCGCGATGTCATGTTCGACATTCCATCACGCGAGGACGTGCGCGAGATCGTCGTCACGGAGGAAGCCGTCAATGCAGGCCGACCGCCGCTGCTGGTGCTGCATCCCGAGACGAAGAAGAAGGAAGCATAGGCGGTTTGCTCATCAAGTCGGTTGAGTTTGCGGGGGCGGTCGCGGCGCCCAACGGACCGAAGCCCGCTGCCCTTCCGGAGATCGCCTTTTCCGGCAAGTCGAATGTCGGCAAGTCCTCCCTGATCAACCGCCTGCTCGGCAGGACGCGCACTCCTGTTGCGCGCGTCTCGGCCACCCCCGGCAAGACCCAGGAGATCAACTTCTACCGCGTCCAGGCGGCTGCAGACAGCGGCGCGGACGCGTCGTTCTTTCTGGTGGACCTGCCCGGGTACGGGTTCGCGCGCGTGCCGATCGAGGTGCGCGAGAAGTGGAAGCCGCTGATCGAGAGCTATCTCGGCGGGTCCGGCGAACTGAAGGGCGTCGTGCAACTGATCGACGCGCGCCACGGCCCGACGCCCGACGATCGCCGCATGGTACGCTACCTCGCCAACCTCGCGGTGCCG
The DNA here is from genome assembly GCA_964430275.1 of uncultured Gemmatimonadaceae bacterium. Classification (GTDB taxonomy): domain Bacteria; phylum Gemmatimonadota; class Gemmatimonadetes; order Longimicrobiales; family RSA9; genus DASTYK01. The sequence goes on along the minus strand of CAYSGF010000294.1, from coordinate 954 downwards.
ACCCTGTTCATTCTCACGAAGGTCGACAAGCTCGGCAAACGCGAGCGCCGCGCGCAGATCGAGAAGGTCACGACGGACCTCGGCGTCGATCCGGACCAGGTGCTTCCGTTCTCCGCAAAGACCGGAGAAGGTCGGGACGCACTGGTCGACAGCGTAGGCGCACTCGTCACGATGGAGACCGCATGAGCCGCCCGTTCGATGTGCAGAGATTCACGGCAGCGCTGCTGCTGACGGTACTGACCGCGTGCGCCGGCGGACCTGCGCCGGGCAGCAGCCCGATGGGCGAGAGCGACGTCGAGGATCTGCCGCCGTCGCAGCGCGCGCGCGACGAGGCCCTGCCGCCTGCCGGGTATGGCACGCTGCGCCAGGACGAGGTCACCGTGGAGCTGCGCAGTGGCCCGCTGCTGATCAAGGCGACGCCGCTCGACGAGGCGGTCATCCGCCTGACCGCGCCCGACACGTACGAGCGCCTGCGCGCGCTCGCCGGCAGCCGCCGCGCGGAGGCATCCGAGGGCGCTTTCCAGGAACCGGCGCTCTTCCTGATCTCGTTCTTCAGCTACGACCAGAACGTGAACTACACGCCCGAAGACCTGTTCATCCTGCAGCAGGGCCGCCAGATCCGGCCGCTGCGCGTGCTCGGCCTCACGAACGGCTTCGGCCGCCAGCAGCTTGCCCAGCAGGAAACGCAGAGCGCGATCTACTCCTTCGACGCCGACATCGACTACGACGTGCCGATCACCGTCCAGTACGGCCTCGAGCGCAGTGATGCGTGGGCGGGAATTCTGCAGCGGCTGGAAGAAGAGCGGGTGAAGGTGCGGTCGCGGGCGAATTAGGAATTGGTGAATTGGTGAATTTCCACCGGGACGTTCGCGTCCCGCGCGCGATTCACCAATTCACCAATTCACCTACAGCGGAATCTCATACTCCTTGATCTTCCGGTACAACGTCCGCTCG
>CAYSGF010000293.1:0-4800 GCA_964430275.1 uncultured Gemmatimonadaceae bacterium | reverse complement strand
CGCCATGCGGATGCGGCCGGCGGACCAGGCGCCGCTGCCGGAAGGGACGGAGATCATGCGTCGCCTGCGGGAGCGGCTCGAAGCGACGCCCGGCATCGTCGCCGTCATCCCGGACACGCGCTTCGGCGGCAGACTCAGCGGGTACACCGTGCATCCGCAGGACCGCGTGCGTGCAGGCTCGCAGGCAGGCGTGCGGCTGGAGATCACACACGTGCCGGCCGGCTGGTTCGATCTCGTCGGCTCACCGCTCGAGCTGGGCGCGGAGTTCACTGCATCGGACACGACGTCCCTCGACGGGCGCTACGCGGCGCCCATCGTGATCGGTGACGAGCTGGCGAAGCGCGTGTGGCCGGGCGCGAATCCGCTGGGACGTCGCCTGCAACAGGCGGCGAACACGCCGCAGCCCGGTCCGGTGTTCACGGTGGTCGGCGTGTACGACGAGGCGCCGGACGAGGACGTGGACGAGGATGGCTTCGAGGTCTACGTGCCGCCGGCGCCCGCGCAGCTGGCCGAACCCGCGCTGCTGCTGCGCACGAGCACGAGCGCGGAGCCTCTCTTCCCGACGATCCGCGAGGTCGTGCGCGCCGAGGTGCCGGACATGATGCTCACGGAGATGCGCACGTTCGCCGAGCTGGAGGACGAGGAGCGACGTACCTACGTGCTCATGACGGCGATGCTCGCCGCTGCCGGCCTGCTCACGCTCGCGCTCACGGCGATCGGGCTGTACGCAGTCGTCACGCTCTCGGTCGGACAGCGCACGAGCGAGATCGCGGTGCGCATGGCGATCGGTGCGCGCGCGCGCGCAATCGTGCACGGGTTCGTCGGACAGGGAGTGCGGCTCGGCGTGATCGGCGTGGTCGTCGGGCTGCCGCTCAGTGTGCTCGCATTCCGCGTGGTGGCGTCGCTCGCGGACGTCGGGCAGTCACTCTCGTGGGTGCTCGTTACGGGCGCCGCGAGCTCCGGTGTGCTCGCCGTCGCCGCAGCGGCGGCATGGGTGCCGGCGCTGCGGGCGGCTACGGTGGACCCCGCAGTGGTGCTGCGGCGGGAGTGAGCGGGTGGAGGCGGACCCCCGCCACCCGCCACGCATGTTCTCCGTTCGCGACGTCTGGCGGCTCTACAGTCTGTCTGACCGGAGGCGCGCCACGCGTCCGGTTCGCGCCGCGACGCGTGGCGCGGCACCCGTCGCCGCGACCGACAGCGCGCCACGCGTCGGATCCTCGCGTCGTGCGTGGCGGGTCACGACGCGCCCAACCGACCCGACCCGCACCCATGCGACATCCGCATTTGAGTGGCGCCGATACGCCTCGCCCGCGAGCGCGGACGGACGGTCCGGCGAACCGGGCCGGCGCGTCACTACGCGTCACTACATGTTGTTGATGTGCAGGATGTTGCCGTCCGGATCCGTGAACCACGCGGCGCGAAATCCGTTCGCGACGTGGACGTCGCCTTCGACGCGCAGGTCCGGGAGATCGTAGTGCTCGAACGGGATGCCCGCGCGCTGGAGCGTCGCAACGATGTCGTCGAACTCCTCGCCGACGCCCCAGGTGACCGACGTCGCCCGGTTCGTGCCCGCGTACTCCGAGCGGTAGACGAGGATCGACGTGCTGCCGCTCCGGTACACCGCCATGCCGGCCGCTTCGTCCGTCTCGCCTGCCTTCAGCCCGAGCTTGTCGCCGTAGAACGCCTGCGCGGCCGGGAAATCCCTGACCGCGACGGTTGCCATCGCATCCCTGTTGCCGAGCATCGTTCCCTCCCGTCCATGCTCCGTGCGCTGTGCCCGACGGCGTCGTGGTGACGCTGCTGCGCGGACGAGGTACGTCAGCCCAGCCGCTCCCGGCAGCGCGTCGCTCCCATCAGCGAGCCGCTCCGGTCAGCGCGTCACTCCCGTCAGCGCGTCGCTCCGGTCAGCGCGTCGCATCCTCCGGCCAGTCGCCCCGCAAGAAGCGGTTCACGGCAGGCAAGAATACGTCCGGCGCTTCGACGTACGGGAAGTGGCCGATGCCGCGGAGCTCGAGGAGTCGCGCGTTCGGCATCGCAGTCACCCAGCTTCGTGCACGTTCGATCGGCAGCGGATCGAGCTCGCCGTGGATGACGAGCGTGGGCGCGGTAGCGTTACGCAGTGACGTCGTCCAGTCCCAGCCGCCGAGCGACGCGAGCGTGAACCGGTCGACGAACGGCTTGTTCCGGAGCGATGCCGGCGAGCCGGCACAGACGTCGCCCTTCATCGCCGCGGGAGCACGGCGCGCAGCGAAGAACGGCGTGAACCACAGGCGGTAGCATTCGCGGTACGCATCCAGATCGCTCGGGTCGGCCGCGCGTATCCGCGCGAGCTCGTTCATGCGACGCTGCGTGACACTGTCGCGGCCCGCAGCCATCGTTTCGAACGCCGCCGCAAGCTCGCTTGCAACGAACGGGATCGTGCCGACGAGGATCATGCGACGCACGCGCTGCGGGTACTGCATCGCATGCAGGGCGGCCGGCCACGCGCCCCACGAGTGACCGAGCAGTGTCAGCTGTTCGAGACCGAGGTGGATGCGGATCGCTTCCAGGTCTTCGACATAGCGCTCCGCCGCGAGTGCCGCGGAATCGGACACCAGCGTCGACCTGCCGATGCCGGGCTGGTCGCGCGATACCGTCTTACGCACGCATTTTCTGCGGGTGCCGCGCGCTCCGCTGTCCCCTATGCCTCGCCACGCGTGACATGCGTTCGGGACGCCTGGCGGCCCGACGGTCTGTCTGACCGGTAGCGCGCCACGCGTCCGAATTCGCGATGCGACGCGTGGCGCGGCGGCGTTCGCGGCGAACGATAAGGCGCAACGCGTCGCATCCCTGCGCGACGCGTGGCGGATCACGGACCGGCGCTGGCTATTGCGGCGCAGTTCGAGGCCGCGACCTGGCGAACCCGGCGCGCGTGCACCGCCCGGCTCCGCCAATCGCCGTAGAGCACGAGCGGGCCGGTTCCACCGCGGGCCGGACACCCGTCAGGAACGGTCGACTCGACCAGTCGTGCGCGTGACATCGACGGGACACCCGTCAGGAACGGTCAACTCGACCAGTCGTGCGCGTGACATCGACGGATGGAGGGTTGAGGCCTCATAGGATGGTCAAGCCACCATTCGACGTCGCGCGCTTCGGCGCACTGGATGGTTTGCCCCGATAGACGCGGTCAACACTCCACGCGGCCCCACCGAGGGGTGCGGATGGTCGGGTTGTCGACGCTGCCACCCATCCCTTCGCGCCAAGTGTTCGGGTTCGGCTGGTCGTGTCGACACTGCCGCGCCTCCCTCCGCCCCCGAGGCCCCCTCTACCTCGCCAGCGGATCGGGCCGGAGCTGGAACCGGACCGCCTTGCTCGTGGTCCCCTTCCCTCCCTCCATGTGGAACGGCGCGCGGGTGCTGACGGCGGCCCACAGACCGCGACCCTTCCAGCCGGCATCCGGGTCGTCGATACGGCCGTCCAGCCACTTGGTGTAGAACCCCATCGGATACGGCACGCGGAGAACGACCCACTCGCCCTCGTCGAGCACCAGCAGCGCCTCGGACTGGTTGCCGGTGTTGATCGGCACGTTCTCGCCGAGCCCGAGGGTGTTGAACTGGTCGACCCAGGTGTAGTAGCTGCCTTCGCCGCTGCCCTGGCCGGTCACGTTGCCGAGCTGCGGGAGCGGCTCGGCGTAGAAGGTCCACCCCTCGGGGCAGTGCTGGCCGGTGGCGGTGGGGCCGTTCAGCGGGCCGCGGCACTTGCGGCGATCGAAACTGGCCATGTGGCCGCTCGCCAGGGCAGCCCAGTACACGCCGTTGCGGTCCACGTCACCGCCCCGCGGCGAGAAGCCGACGTTGGCGACGGCAGGGTTGTCCCACGGCAGCTCGAAGACCTCGGTGAGTGCGGTCGCCGGCGGATTCGGGCCGGGCGTCAGCCGGAACACCGCGCCGGGGAACCCGAGCATCGTTCCCCACACCGATCCGTCCGGCGCCGGCGCGAGCGCATACGGGCCGCCGCCGTACTGCCCCGGTTGAATGCGCCGGTCCCTGGTGGTATCCACGGGCGCGTCGGGCGCCACCTCTTCGTCGCGCCGGCCGTTGCCGTTGATGTCCAGCACGAGTGCGGTCCATCCCTGCGCCGCTTCCTCGTCGCCGGTCTCGTCCCACAGCCTCGTGTTCAGCCACCCCACCACCGGTCCGCCGCCGCTCGTCCAGAGGGTGCGGTTCGCGTCCTCGGCGAACATGAGGTGGTGCGTGCCGAAGCAGGTGCCGACGTGCTTCAGCTCCTTCGTCCGCGGGTCGTAGACCGCCAGGTGGCGGCCGGCGTTGTTCAGCGGGAACAGGCGGGCGGACGGATGGCTCGACCCCTCCCTGCAGAAGGCCGGATTGTCCGGCGGCCGAACGCGCGACGTGATCCAGACGCGACCGTCTTCGTCGAGCATCGGGTTGTGCACGTTCGCGCGGCTCGTCCAGATCGGCTCGGTCCCCCAGTCGGGCGACGGCCCGGCGACCTGCTGCGGCGCGGCGGGCGGCGTGTCCGGGTCGCGGACCGTGACCGGGATCCGGCTCACCGTGTGCGTCGTCGGGTCGAGCACGGGCAGGTAGTCGGCGCTCGCCTCGAGCACGGCGTACACGGGGCCGTTCGCGTTGACGGTGGGGTTTCGGCGATCGGTCGAGACCAGGTCGTGGAGGTACGCCTTCGGATCGGCCCAGTCCCAGAGGGTGATGACGACGTTGCGCTCGATCCCCTGCGGCCGCTGCTGTGCCGGAGGAACCTCGACAGCGGAGATGCGCGTGGTCCAGTCGGCAAACGCGGCCAGGC
>CAYSGF010000292.1:0-6118 GCA_964430275.1 uncultured Gemmatimonadaceae bacterium | reverse complement strand
AGGTGTACGTGTACGGGCGGGTTGGGGTTTATGGGCAGGGACAGGGCCCCTGCCCATAAACTGCCAACATTCCGCTGGCCCTAGGCCTTCCCCTCCCCCTGCCTGCGCAGCAGCCCTACGGCGACGACGTAATCTCCGGCTTCGCCGCCGTTCCCTCGATCAGCTCGAGACCGAACGTCTCGCCCTTGCGGATTGCGGGCACGCCTTCCGCGAGCCAGACCGGGGCGGGCGCGTCCTTGAGGTAGTGATCGAAGAACTGCTGCAGGCGGATGGTCAGGTCACGCCGCTCCGCCTCACGCACGAGGCCGTGATCGGCGCCGTTGTAGTTCAGCATCACGACCGGCTTGCCCAGGCGCCGCAGTGCTACGAACAGCTCGATGCCCTGTTCCCACGGCACGGCACCGTCCTGATCGTTGTGCATCATGAGCAGCGGTGTCTCGATCTTGTCGGCCCAGAAGATGGGGCTGTTCTCGATGAAATGGAGTGGCGCTTCCCAGAGCGTTCCGCCGATGCGGCTCTGCGTCTTCTCGTACTGGAACATGCGGCTCATGCCGGTGCCCCAGCGGATGCCGCCATACGCGCTCGTCATGTTGGCGACCGGCGCGCCCGCCTCCGCGGCGGCGAAGAGATTCGTCTTCGTGAGCATGTACGCGATCTGGTAGCCGCCCCACGAATGTCCCTGCACGCCGATGTTCGCCGCGTCGACGAAGCCTTTGCCGATCAATGACAGCACACCCGGCATGACGGCATTCATGGCACTCTCACCGGGGTAGCCGATGCGGTAGGGGATGTCGGGCGTGAACACCAGGTAGCCGCGGCTCACGTAGAAGGTCGTGTTGATGCTCGCGCGCGTCGCGGCCGGTGCGACATGCTGGTGCAGGTTGTCGGAGAGCCGCTCGTAGAAGTACACCATCATCGGGTACGTCTTCGAGGGGTCGAAGTTCTCCGGCTTGTAGAGCACGCCCTGCAGCGGCATGCCGTCGGTGGAGATCCAGTCCACGAGCTCGGCGGTACCCCAGACGTACTGCGCCTGCTGCGGGTTCACGTCGCTGATCCTGCGCATGTCGCGGAAATCCGGACCGCTCACCCACAGGTCGGGATACTCGACGAAATCGCCGCGCGTGAACAGCAGGCGTTCCGCGTCCTCGGCCCGGGCCGGGCGGCCGAAGGACTTCGGCTGCATCACGAGCTGCACGGGTCGGGCATCGCCGCTCACGCGGTCGCGGTAGAAGCCATCCGCCTTGGTACGCACGTCGAAGGCGGAGAGCAGGATGTCCTGCGACGGATCGATCGTGCGCTCGTCCTCGTCGAGTCGGATGTAGCGGAAGCGCAGGCCGTTGCGGCGGCCCTCGCCTTCCGTGATCGCGCGCGGTGCCGCGCGGCCGGCGGGATCGAGCGCCCAGATGTCGAAGCGGTCATAGACGAGGAGGCGGCCGTCGCTCGTCCAGCCGGCCGAGCCATAGGGGCCGGGCAGGCTCGGAGAGTCGTGCTCCTCGTCGAACAGCGGATGGGGCACGGCCTCGGAGACGATGCGCGTTTCGCCATTGCGGGTGTCGAGCACGAACCACTGCTCCGCCTCAGGATCGTACCATCCAGCATGGCGTGCATCCGGCGAGAGGAAGACGCGGCCCTGCGAGGCTTCCAGCACGCGCGTGCGCTCGCCGGTGCGCACGTCGATGAGGTAATGGTCGGCGTACCGAGTGTCCCAGGAGATGAGCTGGCGATAGGGCAGGTCACTGCTTCCGAGTGCGACGTCCGCATCACCACGGTCGCCGAGCTCGACCTCGGGCACGTCCATGTCGGCAAGCTGCACGACTGCACCGTTACGCAGGTGCACGACCGCACGGTACGTGCGCTTGCGTTCCTCTTCGAGGCGACGAAGCTGCATCGGCTGGAGGTACGGATCGCGCCAGTTCCACACGTCGAGCTTCACCACGTCCTCGGGATCGACCTTCTCATCGTCGTCCGGTGCCGGGCGGGGAGCCGTGCCGAAGAAGACGCGCCGGCCGTCGTGCGAAAAGCTGATGTCGCCGTGCTCGCTGACCCACCAGCCAGCCGGGATCGCTGCATTGCCGGCGGCCGCGATCGGTCGGGCCTGCTCACCCGCGGCCCAGTGGTACAGGGTGAATGCCGGCTGCGCGGCCGCAAAGTCGTCGCGGTTCGAGAGGAATGCGACCTGGTCGCCGTCCTCGTGAATCGCAACCTCGCGGTAATGGCCGGGTCCGGTGAGCACGGGCGTAGCGACGCCGCTCGCGACGTCGACCACGTATATGCCGTCGGCGGTGCCGTCCTCGCTCGACGCCGTATAGACGAGCCTGCGGCCGTCCTCCGTGAACGCATACCAGACGACGTCCGGGAAGCGCTGCTCCGTCGCTGTCGCGAGATTGCGGAGCACGAGCGTCGAGCCTTCGTCCTTCTTGTGGTCGGGCGTAGCCGCACTATCGCCGGGCGCAGGGCCGCCGGGCGTTGCGCCGGGTGGCACATTGCCGGTCACCGGGTTCGGCTCCGGCATGGCGGCGGCACTGTCGACCTGCGCACTGTCCGGCCGGGGCTCCGCCGGGCCGTGGAGGTAAGCGACCCAGCCCGCCGCCTCGGCGGGCATCCGGAAGCTCTTCACACCGGCGATGCGCGCCACTGCGCCGCTCGACAGATCGAGAATCGCAAGCGAGTCCGGCGGCATCTCGTCCGGCTCGAGCTTGCGACGGCGTGCCTGCTCCTGCGCCACTTCCGTCGGCCTGATCAATGCAATGACCCAGCGCGAGTCCTCGGAGATGACAGGGTCTTCCGCACGCTCCACGCGGTGCGCAGCCTCGCCGGTGAGCGAGCGCGCGTACAGCATCGCGCCTCTGGCATGGTTGTCGGTGCCGTAAATCGCCCAGCGGCCGTCATCGGACAGGGCCGACTCCGCGATGCGGTACCAGAGGTCGTAGGCGTCGTGATCGAGCGGCTGCTTCGCGGACTGTGCCTGCACCCGCGCAGGGGACAGCGTCGCGGCCAGAGCCGCGGCGACGACCCCGAGCACGGCCTGGCGTGCGGTGATCATGGCATGCGTTCCGGTTATGGGATGGGTTGGCCGGGAATATGGGCAGCAGCGCAGGGCAGGGCAAAGGGCTGGTCGCTCACGATCATGCGGCGCGGTGCGTGAGTGTGGTTTCGGCGGCCACACGGATGCATGATGAGATGCAGGCCGGCGGCCCGACGTGTATGCTGCCGGCGACGCCCAGCGGGAGCAGCAGCGGCGACCTGGAGTGGATGCGATGCGGACGAAAGAGGCGGACCTGAGCGACGAGCGCAAGGAAACCGGCGCGGCGGATGGAGTGCCAGCGCCACGGCCGGACGAGACCGCGCTCCCGCCGCTGCCCGAGGCGGCGCGTCACGAGGGCGAGCCGGAAGTGCGGGCGTGGCTTCTGACACCCAGGGCGCTCGCGGTGATCCCCTTCGAAGCCGCGGCGGAGCGGATCCGCGGCCCCCAGGTACCGGGCGAGATCGTCCTCGTGGACATGCTGCGCCCCGGCGAGGCGCAAGCGGAGCAGCTGCGGGAGGAGCTGAAGCTTCACCCGCTGGCCGTGGAAGACGTGATGCGCGGGCGCCAGCGGCCGAAGCTGGACCGCTATCCTCGCCATTTCTTCGTCGTGTTCTACGGCGCTGCGATCAACCGCGAGCGGAAGCGCGTCGCGTTTCGAGAACTCCATGTCTTCGTCGGCTCCCATTTCGTCGTAGTCGCGTCCCATCACCGCATCAGCGAGGTGCGGGAGCTGGTGACGTCGTGCAAGCGTCATCCGGCGCGCTACCCGACGGTTGGTGCCATGGTGCACGGGCTGCTCGATGCGATCGTCGACGACTACTTTCCCATCGTTCATGATTTCTCGGAGAAGGTGACGCGGCTCGAGAACGATACGATCGACGGCACCGTGCAGCCGTCGCTGCATGGAGTGATCGGTATCCGTCGTGAGCTGATCCTGTTCCGCCGGGTGGTCGCCCCGGAGCGGGACGTGGTCGGCACCGCACTGCGCCGCGACGTGATGGTGCTGGAGCCCGAGCTCGTGCCGTACTTTCAGGACCTGCGCGACCATCTCGAGCGGCTCACTGAGGAGATCGATACGCTGCGCGAGCTGCTCTCGACCGTTGTGGAAGCGCGTGTCAGTGCCGCATCGAACTCGCTGAACCAGACGATTCGGATCATGACGGCATGGTCGATCATCCTGATGTCCATGGCGGTCGTCGCGGGTGTCTACGGCATGAACTTCGACCGCATGCCGGAGCTCGACTGGCGCTACGGCTACGGTTTCGCACTCGGCCTCATGGCCGCGGTCGGCATCGGGCTGTTCAGCTACTTTCGCCGCCGAGGCTGGGTCTAGGCGCCCCATCGCCACTGGTGTGAGAGGATGATGTGCCGTTCCCCTCATTCCATGGATCTGCGGGGGCAGTCCGTCCCCGCCCGGTTGCACGGACTGCGCGCGGCTCCGATTCTCGCAACTTGCTGGCGTCCTGTACCATCTGGAGGAGACTCATGAGAGTTCAGCGCATCATCCTGTCCGTTCTACTGGCCAGCGTCGCGCCGGCTGCGGCGCAGGATGTGCCCGCGACGTGGCGTCAGCCGGGGACCGTCGCGTTCATCGGAGTGAACGTGGTGCCGATGGACCGGGAAACGGTTCTGCAGAATCAGACCGTCGTCGTGCGCGACGGTCGGATCGCAGCGATCGGTCCTGCCGCGACGACGGACGTGCCCGCGGGAGCGACGCAGGTGCAGGCGGCCGGGCAGTACCTGATGCCCGGGATGGCAGAGATGCACGGGCACGTGCCCGGTCAGACGTCGCAGTTCCAGGAGGACGTGCTCTTCCTCTACGTCGCTGCGGGGGCCACCACCGTGCGTGGCATGCAGGGGCATCCGAATCACATCCCGATGCGCGAGCGCGTGCGATCGGGTGAGGTGATCGGGCCGCGCCTCTACCTCTCGAGTCCGCCGTTCGCCGGTATGGGCCAGAATGCCCTGACCGATCCCGCAGTTGCGCGCGAGCGCGTGCGCGCGGCGAAAGCAGCCGGGTACGATCATTTGAAGGTGCACGAGGGCATGTCGCCGGAGGTCTACGCAGCGATCGTGGAAACCGCAGCGGCGGAAGGCATCCCGTTCGGCGGCCACATCTCCGACGCCGTGGGACTCGAGGCTGCCCTCGCCGCGCGGCAGAACACGATCGATCACCTCGACAATTACATGGAGGCGATCCAGCGCGACGACTCACCCGCGCACGATCTCCAGGGCGTAGCGCGCGCACAGGCACTGCCGCTGCACACGGACCCGGCCAGGCTGACGGAGATGGCGCGTGCGACGCGCGCGGCGGGCGTCGCGAACGTGCCGACCATGGCGCTCTGGGAAGTGCTGCGCGGCAGTCATACGGGCGATCAGCTCGCGACACGCGAGGAGCTGCGCTACATGCCACGCGCGATGGTGAACGGATGGGTCCAGCAGGTCAACAACATTCACGCAGGCTGGAATGCGAACTCGGCCCGGGCGGAGGCCGACCTGCGACGTGACGTGCTGAAGGCACTCCACGACGAGGGTGCCCTGATCCTGATGGGGACGGACGCGCCCCAGCTGTTCAGTGTTCCCGGCTTCTCGCTGCAGCGCGAGCTGCCGATCATGGTGGCATCCGGCATGACCCCGTACGAGGTGCTCCGAACCGGTACCGTGAACATCGCCCGCTTCTACGGCGAGGAAGACCGGGCCGGCACGGTGCAGGTCGGCCGGCGCGCGGATCTCCTGCTGCTCGACGCGAATCCTCTCGCCGACATCGACAACGTCAGCCGGATCCGCGGAGTCATGGTCGGTGGCCGCTGGCTGGACCAGGCCGCGATCGAGGCGCGGCTCGAAGCGATTGCGACGCGCGCGGCGGCAGCAGCGAACTGAGCGTGCGTGCGGGCGTGGCGGTGCGGTCGACGGGTGGCCGCATCCGCCTGCCTGCCATCACTGACTGATCGCCGCAGCCAACAGCGGCGCATCCCGCGCGATGTTCTGCAGTCCTCCGGATGCATCGTAGTTGTGGCCGATGAAGAAGAGGTCCGGGTGATCCGCGCTCCGGATGCGGTCCACGCGGAGCGCGAACCCGCGCTCGTCGCGCCG
>CAYSGF010000291.1:0-6594 GCA_964430275.1 uncultured Gemmatimonadaceae bacterium | reverse complement strand
GCATAACGCCGAGTTGACTGCAAACACCTTCCCCCTACTTCCTGCAAACTACGCTACCTTCCCCCACCCTCCAACCACAACCCTCGCCCCGCCATTCGCTTTACCGTCACACCCACCGCGCGATAGCCCGCAAGGCACGCCGCAATTGCCTCCCCTTGACCGATGCCAGTCTCCGACCGAAAGACCCCAACCAGCCGCAGCCTACCCATCCGCCAGCCTGTCCAGCGGGCTGCGCACGCCGCGCGGGCCGCGGTTCAGGACGTGGGTGTAGATCATCGTCGTCTTCACGTCGCGGTGGCCGAGCAGCTCCTGGATGGTGCGGATGTCGTAGCCGTCTTCCAGCAGGTGCGTGGCGAAGGAGTGGCGGAACGTGTGGCAGGTGGCGCGCTTGCCGATGGCGGCGCGTCGCACTGCCTCCCCTACGGCGCGCTGCACGGCGGTTTCGTGCAAGTGATGCCTGCAGCGGCGGCCGTTGCTGTCGACGCGCGTGCGGGCCGCGGGGAACACCCACTGCCACGCGAGCTGCTGGCCGGCGGTGGGCAGCTTCCGCTCGAGTCCGGGGGGCAGCTCTACCCAACCGTGGCCGCGCGGGACCTCGGCGTCGTGCCGCACACGCACGCGCTCGATCTGTCTCTTCAGCTCGCTCCGCAGTGCGGTCGGCAGCAGCGCGACGCGGTCGCTGCCGCCCTTGCCGTCGCGGATCGTGAGCTCCTGGCGGTCGAAGTGCACGTCCTTGACGCGCAGCTGGAGCGCTTCCATGAGGCGCAGCCCGGCGCCGTACAGGAGCGACACGACGAGGCGCTGCTGCCCGCTCGTCTCGGCCACCACGCGGCGCACTTCGGCGCGCGACAGAACGGTGGGCAGGCGTTTCGGACGGTGCGGTCGGACGATCCCGGCGGGCGGCTCGATGTGGAGGTGGAGCACCTCGCGGTACAGGAAGAGGAGCGCACTCGCGGCCTGGTGCTGGGTCGCCGCGCTCACCTTCCGGTTGGCTGCCAGATCCGTCAGGTACGCCGCCACCGCCTCCTCGCCCAGCCCGGCCGGGTGCTGCTTGCCGTGGAAGAGCACGTAGCGCCGGATCCAGCCGACGTATGCTTCTTCGGTCCGCGGGCTGAACTGCCGCGCGCGCACCGCCGCCCGCACCTGGTCGAGGAGCTTCGGTGGGCGCGGCGACGCAGCGGTGTCGTCGTATGGGGCCATGGCCGGCAGCTGGCGCGAAGACGTATGCGCTGCACACTGCGGCCGGACGTGGGGCGGCGCGATGGCGGGATGGGCCAGGCCCGCGCGATGGTACCCGCGCGCGCCTCCCCCCTACCGGATCACCCCGTACGCCTCGGGCGGCGCGGACAACGCGCCCGCGATCCAGACCCGCTGCCCAACGCGCGCCCGCAGCGGCGCGGGCAAATGCGCCACGGGCAGCCGTGTGCCGTCGCGCGTGCGGATCGCGTAGCCGCCGTCGCTCTGCTCGAGGATGCCGTCCAGCGCGGTGACGCCGGACACCGCACGCAGCGCGACGTCGCTCACGACGAAGCGTGCGTCGGACTCGCTCGTGCCGGTGACGACGACCTCCATGTCGGCCAACTGGCGCAGCACGGTGCGCTCGCCGGCGAGGGTGACGGCGCGGGCGTCGATGCGGTCGGGCGCGACGCTCGGCTCGAGGATGATGGTGACGGCCGGCTCGTTGCCGGTGACACGTACGATGCCGCGCAGTGTGTCGTCCGCGGCGGCGGGCGTGGCGCCGGCACCGGCGCCCCGTGGGCCGGCGCCGGGCGCGCCGCCGGGGCCGATCGCTACGGGCGCACAAGCGGCGAGGCGTGGCGCTGCGGCGAGGGTTGTGCTGCGTCGGGTGGCGCGCAGCGCCGTCGCTCTCCGGATGAAGCTGCTCATTGCACCCGCACGATCGCCACGTGAATGGTGCCCGGCGGTGGCCCGCCGAGGGTGGACTCGACGCGCAGCACCTGCCCGCCGCTGTGCAGCCCGGTCAGCTCGTAGTAGTCGACGCCGCCGCCGACGATGCCGTCGCGCACCTGCGGGGCGATCGTGCCGAGGCCGAGCGGGACGGGCATGATCGGCGTCGCGCGCGGGTAGGCGGCCGGGAAGTCGGCCTTCAGGCCAGCGTAGATGTTCGGGACGTTCCACGTCGGGATCTGGACGTCCGCGTTCCCCGCGGCTGCGGGCACGTCGTCGGCGTAGAGCGCGAGCGCCCAGCGGCCGAGCAGCTCCGCGGTCGTGAGGCCGGTGCGCGCGGACAGGTTCGCCATGCCCGACGTCGATGCCTGCGTGAGCTGCGTGAAGAAATCCGGCTCCGTGGTGCCGAACCGGTCCGCGCTGTAGCGCACGAGCGACCAGGACACGGCGTAGAAGTAGCCGGCGTCGTCGTCGATCGTGCTGCCGAAGGGTGAGAGCGCCCAGGAGTTTCCGAGGAAGCCGTACAGTGTCGAGAAGTGGCGCCACATGTTGAGCGACGGGCGGCGCGGGTTCGATGCGCTGCACGCGGCGACGGTCGGGCGGACGTCGCAGTAGATCGAGCCGGGGTCGCCCGGGCTGCCGTAGCCGGTGTTGCCCTTCCATGCGACGTCGTAGATCGCCTGACGGGCCCACAGCTCCTCGGCGTGCCGCGCCGTGCCCTCCTCGAGCCAGGAGGCCTCGAATGTCGGGGCATTGTTCGCGACACGGGCTGCCATGGAGACGGCGTGCTTCGTCTCGTGGATGAAGGTCGTGCGGATGGAGCGGTACCAGGAATCGGGCGTGAAGTCGTTGTACCCGGTGCCGGCGACTTCGGGCAGGTGCGCGTAGAAGTACTCGCCGAAGTTGCTCGCGGTATTGTTCGCGCCGTTCGGGAACTGGTCGCAGGAGACGACGAAGCCGGCGACATTCGGCATCTCGTTGTTGATCACGGGTGTGAAGACCGCGATGAGCACGCCGTTGTCGTCGGTCTCGGCGTCGCGCCGCAGCACGTCGCCGAAGTGGCTGCTCACGACTGGCTCCATGTCGGCATTGAACTGGTCGCCGATCTGCTGGTAGTAGCCGGCCATGGCCGCGTTGTTCGCGGCCTTCAGCTCGTCGGGCGTCGCATCGTCCTCGTAGATCGCGAGCTTGCCGGAGTAGTAGACGCGCGTCGCCGTGATCTCGAAGAAGTCCGTGCACAGGCTCCCGTTGATGTTGGCGACGCGGATCGTGTGCGCGGGCGGCGGCGGGTCGGCGGCGAACACGTCGGCGCTCGCGCGCGGCCGCATCGTGCCGGCGTACTCGTGCGCGAGCCGCTCGTATGCCGCTGCATTCTTCTCGAGCAACCGGTGGTGCGCGCGCTCGTCGATCCAGGGGCGGCCTGCGTCCCCCTGTCGGCGCAGCTGCACGCCGTCCGTCAGGTGGAGGCGCGGCACGCGCCGCACGACGCTGCCGGAGCCGGCCACGAGGTCGGGACTGACACCGGCCATGCTGCCGGCCAGCTGATAGGACGAGAACGAGTTCGGCGACGTCGCACTGTTGTAGACCGCAACCGCGTAGCGGCTCTGCACGCCGGACGCCGGCAATTCCGTGCACGGCACGTCGGCCGGATCCGTGATGACCACCGACTCGCCCACGCCGAGTGTGTGCTGGCTGCCGACCTGGAGCGGATGCGCGAACGGAGCGGACGCGTCGCCGTTCGCGTTCACGATGACGGCGACATTGCCCGATGCCGCACACGGCACCGTCACCTGCAGTTGCGTCGCGCCGCCGGACGCGATCGCCGCGGCCACACCGCCCATCGTCACGATGTTCTCACTGAGCACCGCACTGAAGCCGGTGCCGGTGATCGTCGCGCTCGCGCCGGGCACGAGCGTGGCCGGTGTGATGCTCGAGATGATCGGCCCGTCCGCGGCCGTGACCGTGATGACGGCCTGGTCCGATTTGCTGCCGGCCGTGGCCGTGATCGTCGCGACGCCGGTCGCGCCCGCAGTGACGAGGCCGGCATCGGACACCGCTGCCACGGCTTCGTTGCTGCTCGTCCACGCGACTGGCCGATCCGTCAGCGGCTCGCCGGCATCGTTCCGCACGGTCACCGTGAGGGTGGTCGTCTCGCCGGTCTCGAGGGGCACCGCGTCCGGCTCGACGACGACGGCCGCGATCGTGTCGCGCACCGTGACCGCCGCGCTCGCCGACCTGCCCTCCGCACTCGCCGTGATCGTGGCGACACCGCCCGCCAGTGCGCTGACCATGCCACCGGGCGAGACGCCGGCGACGATCGCGTCGTCCGTGGTCCAGCTGACATTGCGGTCGGTCAGCACGACACCCTGCTCATCCGTGAGCGTGACGACGAGCAGCTGCGTCGCGCCCTGGTCGAGCGTGAGCGCGTCCTCGTCCAGGCGGACGGTGTCCACGGGTGCGGGTGAGACGGTGAGCGCGATCGTGCCGGTGCGCCCCTCACTGGCCGCACTGATCGTGACGGGGCCGGCGCTGGCGGCGGCGACGAGGCCGCTCGTGGATACCGTCGCCACGGCGTCACTGCTGCTGGACCAGGTGACGCTCCGGCCGTTCAGCGCATTGCCGTTGCCGTCACGGGGTGTCGCGGTGAGCTGCAGCGTGCCATAGACCGGCAG
Source organism: uncultured Gemmatimonadaceae bacterium (assembly GCA_964430275.1). Taxonomy (GTDB): domain Bacteria; phylum Gemmatimonadota; class Gemmatimonadetes; order Longimicrobiales; family RSA9; genus DASTYK01. Next base: position 2,014 of record CAYSGF010000291.1, on the reverse strand, counting down.
CGTCTGCGCCGGCGCGGTCACACCCACCGACGCGACCGCGACCGGCTGCGTGCCGCCGGAATCCGACGACGAGCAGGCGGCGGCTGCGACGAGCGCGAGCGCCGGCGAGAGTACGCGCGTGAACGACAGGCGCGGGCATCGGCGAGTCAGCATCGTTTCGCCCTCCTTCGGGCATCATTGCAGGCGAGTGCGGACGCAGCATCCCGGGCGGCGTCCGCCACCGGCCTGTCGGTCACACGTCGTCGTGTACCGCTGGTGCGGGGGATCGGATCAGGACGCGCGCGCGCGCTTGCGCGCACTCTTCCTGGTGGATTTGCGGGCGGTCTTCTTCGCGGCCTTGCGCGGACTCCTGCGCGCCGTCTTCTTCGCGGCCTTGCGCGTGCCCTTCTTCGCGGTCCTGCGTGTGCTCTTCTTCGCGGTCTTGCGCGTGCCCTTCTTCGCGGTCCTGCGCGTGCCCTTCTTCGCGGTCCTGCGCGTACTCTTCTTCGCGGTCCTGCGCGTGCTCTTCTTCGCGGTCTTGCGCTTGCTCTTCTTTGCCGTGCGCTTGCGGCCCGTCTTCTTCACCATCTTGCGCACGGATTTCCGGATACGCTTGCGGGCCGCCTTCGCCTTCTTGGCAGCGGAGCTCACGCCCTTCTCGACAGCACCGCGTGCGCGTTTTGCGGCCTTGGCCGCGGCCTTGCGCGCGTTGGCACCGCGCGTGCCCGCCTTTTTGCGCCGTCCGTTCGTCATTCGCGACCTCGCGTTCGGGACAAGAGCGCTCCGCACATGCGTGCGGAGCACAGCGCACTGCCCGCTGCCCTGGCTCGCGTACCTCGTGCCCGTCAGTCACATGCGAATGCGACTGATGCCAGTCGGAAACGATTGCCAGCGGCGAACTTCGGTGGTGCGGGAACGTGGGCGCCGCACCGGGCAGGTGACACAATGTGCGCCGGCCGGCGGGCGCGGTCAACGATGTTCGCCGTTGCCGCGCCCGGACCGGTCGTCTGCTACGCCGTCGCGCCGCGCGTCGTCGCGTGCGCCTCACCGCCTGCGAAGCCGATGTAGGCGAGGCCGATGGCGAGCAGTGCGTGCAGCCAGATGTCGTTGCCACCGATCGGGACGAGGCCGAACATGTCAGGGGAGAGGAACGCGAGGACGACGAGGGCACCGTAGACGACCGCGCCGACTTTGCCGAAGGTGCGAGACCCCTCATGGCTGCGGGAAGCAGCCAGCCCCCAGGCGCCGAACGCGAGGTGAACGAGGTTGTGGAGCAGGTTCACGGGGAACAGGCCGAACAGCCGCCCCGTCGTCTCCATGTCCGCATCCATGCCCATGCCGTTCTCGACGAACAGGCCGAGAACGCCGACCAGCAGGAACACGATTCCGAAGATCAGTGCTCCCTTTTGTGCGGTGCTGCGCATGCGGTGCCTCCCCGGGAAGAGTGAACGGCTGCCAGCGTTGGGCAGCACCCCATGCAGAAACCGGGCTCAGCGGGCGGCGACCACCGTGCTCCGGGCGTCCTCCCAGCGCTCCCGTGCGCCGCCGGCCTGCAGTGCGCGCCATACCCGGGGTGGCGAGAAGGGCATCGTGTCCATGCGCACGCCGACCGCATCGTAGATCGCGTTCGCGATCGCCGGGATGCTCGGGTGCAGCGGCCCCTCGCCGGCCTCCTTCGCGCCGTATGGCCCTTCCGGATCGATGGACTCGACGATCAGTGCGGTCAGCTCGGGCGTATCGAGCGAGGTCGGGATGCGGTAGTCGAGCAGCGACGGCGCATCGTGCAGCCCTGCCCTGCCATGGTCCGCGTCCTTGAAGATCTGCTGCTCCATGAGCGCTTCCGCAAAGCCCATGTACGCGGAGCCCTCGATCTGCCCCTCGACGAGCACGGGATTGAGTGCGCGCCCGCAGTCGTGCGCGATCCAGATGCTGCCGACGCGCACGAAGCCGGTCTCGACGTCGACCTCGACCTCCGCGACGTGCGCAGTGAACGAGTAGGCGGGCGATGCGCCGATGGTGCCGCCGCGGTAGGCGC
>CAYSGF010000290.1:0-4534 GCA_964430275.1 uncultured Gemmatimonadaceae bacterium | reverse complement strand
TCGTAACGGTGGCGGTGGCGCTCGCTGATCTCGAGTGTGCCGTACGCCTGGTGCGCACGCGAGCCCTCTCGCAGCCGCGCCGGATACGCGCCCAGCCGCATGGTGCCGCCCAGGTCCGTCACCTGCCGCTGGTTGTCCATCAGGCAGACGACGAGCTGTGAGGCGTCCTTGCTGAACTCGCCCGAGTGTGATTCCGCCATCCCCGCGACGTTGCGCGCGTACTCGATGACCGCGCACTGCAGCCCGAGACAGATGCCGAAGAACGGCAGCCCGTTCATGCGCGACCAGCGGATCGCCTCCAGCATCCCCTCGACGCCGCGAATGCCGAAGCCGCCGGGGATGAGCAGCCCGTTGTACTCCGAGAGGATGTCCGCGGCCCGCGCGCCGTTGTCCGCGCTCAGCTCCCGCTCCAGCTCCTCGCTCGAGAGCCACTGGATGTCCACACCTACGTCATTCGCGACGCCGCCGTGAATCAGCGCTTCCTGTACGGACTTGTAGGAGTCGACGAGCTGCGTGTACTTGCCCACCACGGCGATCTTCACGCGCCCGTTGCGCGGTCGCTTGATCCGCTCGACGATCGTGTCCCACTCCGCCAGGTCCGGCTCGCTCGTCTTCAGCCCCAGCTTGTCGCACACGTAGGCATCCAGCTTCTGCCGGCGGTACATCAGCGGCACTTCATAGATCGTCTCCGCATCCGCCGCCTCCACCACCCCGCCGATGTCCACGTTCGTGAACAGCGCGATCTTCCGCTTCAGGTCCTCGCCCAGCTCGCGGTCCGTACGGCAGATCAGCACGTCCGGCTGGATGCCGATCTCCATCAGCTCACGCACGGAGTGCTGCGTCGGCTTCGTCTTCAGCTCGCCTGCCGCTGCGATCCACGGGATGAGCGTAAGGTGCACGAAGAGCGTGTGCTCGCGGCCCACGTCCTGGCGGAACTGACGGATCGCCTCCAGGAACGGCAGCGACTCGATGTCACCCACCGTGCCGCCGATCTCCGTGATCACCACGTCGTGGTTCGGCGCCATGCGCCGGATCGCCGTCTTGATCTCGTCGGTGATGTGCGGGATCACCTGCACCGTGGCGCCCAGGTAGTCGCCGCGACGTTCCTTCGTGATCACGTCGAGGTAGATCCGCCCCGTCGTGAAGTTGTTCGCCTGGGTGAGCGATGGGTCGATGAAGCGCTCGTAGTGGCCGAGGTCCAGGTCCGTCTCCGCACCGTCATCCGTCACGAACACTTCGCCGTGCTGGAACGGCGACAGCGTGCCCGGATCCACGTTGATGTAGGGATCGAACTTCTGGATCGTCACGCGCAGCCCGCGCTCCACCAGCAGCCGGCCGAGCGATGCAGCGGCGATGCCCTTCCCCAACGAGGACACGACTCCGCCCGTGATGAAGATGTACTTCGTGGGATTCTGATCACTCATCATTCATTGCACAGTTGGAGTTGCAGAAGCCATGTCCCGCAGGCGCACTTCCGCCGCCCGCGCATCCTCGATCGTGTCGACGCCTTGCTCGGCCGCGCTCACGACCGCGACACCAATGTCGATGCCCGCTTCGAGCGCCCGGAGCTGCTCCAGCTTCTCGAGCCGCTCGAGCGCACTCGGCGCCAGCGCCACCCACTGCGCCAGCGCACCGGGCGCATACGCATAGAGCCCGACATGACGCAGAAACGCGGGGCCGCCGAGCTCGTCCGGTTCCGGTGCACGATCCCGCACATGCGGTATCGGCGATCGGGAAAAATAAAGAGCGGCGCCATCCGGGCGCCGCGTCACCTTCACGACTGCCGTATCCGTGTACGCGGCCAGTGTCGCGATGGGCGCCGCCACCGTCGCGATCGGCCAGCCATCCTCCACCAGGGCAACCGCCGCTGCGACGTGCGACTCCGCGATGAACGGCTCATCGCCCTGGACGTTCACGACGACCGTGACGTCCGCGTACTCCGGCCGGCGCGCAACCTCGGCGACCCGGTCCGTTCCCGACGCATGCGTCGCCGCCGTCATCACGACGTCCGCACCCGCTCGGCGGCACGCATCCGCCACCTCCTCGGCATCCGTCGCGACTACGCACGCGTCCAGTACGCCGAAGGCGGAGACACGGCGCCACACCCACTCGATCAGTGGGCGTCCGGCCAGCTCGTGGAGCGGCTTGCGCGGCAGCCGCTCCGAACCGAGCCGCGCCGGAATGACGCCGAGCACGCGACCCCCGCTCACGTCGATACCGGCCCTCCGTTCCGGGCAAAAAGAGCGCGCGGGCACGCAAAATCCGCGCCGCACGACAACTTCGCAATCTAATGGGGCTCGTGGATAGTGTCAAAGACGCTGATCAGCGGCGCCGCCGACTCATGGGGACCAGGGCAGCGACCCGCGCGGGAAGGCGACGTTCACCGAGAATTCCGGCTCCTCGATGTCCTCGGGATCGACGAGTATGCGGGCGTAGAAGAACGGCCAGCGGAGCTCCGCACCGAAGTTGTGTCGGGCAGCGCGGCGCAGCTCGGCGGTCCACGCAGCGCCGGTGGTGTGGAGCAGGTTGAGGCTGGGCCTGCCGATGAGAGGCAGCGTCAGCGATGCGGGGAGCGGCATGACGTAGCGCAGCCCGCCGAAGACGACCCGGTCGCCCGGGAACTCCGCGATGTCGTAGGTATAGAGCGTCCCGGATCCACCCACGAAGCTCCACCGCTGGCGCGGGAGGGAGTCGGTGCCGGGGAGCGGACCGCGCAGGTGCCACTCCAGCTCGATCGTGTGGTTGGCGAGTCCGGGGACGCCGGTCTGTCCGGTGACGGCGAAGCGGTTGAAGCTGCGCTCGCCGTCCAGCACGTCGAAGGCGAACTCGGTATCGAGCGTGATCTCGCCCACGATCCGTGGTCGTTCCCAGCTCACGCTGGCGCCCGCCCAGAGGCTGGAGATGCGGATCTCGGGCACCGGCGGGTTCGTCCGCAGCGAATCCGGCTCCCAGACGATCCAGGGATCGCCCGTGGCGCGCGCCGTCGCGTCCTCCACCTGGAAGCGCAGGAACCCCTCCGTGGCGCGTGCCCCGGCCTCGAAGACGCGCCGTGCCTCCACCCAGCCCCGGTCGCTGCCGTAGTAGTTCCGGTAGTCGTCGCCGTCCCAGAGCGTCGAGATGCTGTTCGTGAGGTCGCTCCGGATCCAGCGGTCCTGCGTGGCAGTCGTGCGCTCGGCACCGACGGCGATCGTCGTCATGCCGCGCGTCGCACTCAGCTCACCGCCACCGGTGAACTCGCCGGGCTCGGTGCGGTACTCGACCCACCCGCGCAGGAGCGGCTCGACGCGGCCGAGCGGCGGTGTGAGCACGCCCGCGCCGAGGCCGACCGTCAGCCCATCGACGCGGTCGTACGTGGGTATGCGCACGCCGCGGAACCCGTCGAGCACGATCGGCGAGCGGCGGCGCGTGCCGACGATCCGCAGCGTCCCATCGGGCAGTCGCGTCAGCTCGTAGGGCGCGAGCGGTTCGTTCGTCACTGCTGCGACGCTCGCTTCCTCGCTCGGGAAATAGCCGCCGCCCAGGTTGTAGACGCGCCCCGTGACGGAGGCCGTGGGCCGCAGGAAGACGTTCGCGTCCACGATGTAGAGGTCGCCGGCAATCGTGCCGTTCACACGCAGCGTTGCGCCGACTGCGAGTACGGGGCCGACGAGGGTGTCGCCATTCGCGACGAGCAGGTTCTCCGAGACGAGCGTGTAGTCGCCGGCGAGCAGCTCGTCGAGCAGTTCGTCATAGTCGTGCAGTCCGCGCCCGGTGCGCTCCACCTGCTGCGCGACGGCGGGCGCAGCGAGCGCGAAGACGAGCAGCGTCGCAATGCGCAGCGATCGGCGCATGGCCATCAGGACAGTGTCAGGAAGTTGCGCAGCAGCGCGTGACCCGCCTCGCTCGCGATCGATTCCGGATGGAACTGCACCCCCCACACCGGATGCTCGCGATGCCGTACTGCCTGGATCTCGTCGTCCCATCCGTCCTCGTCCGTGACCGCAATGACGTCGAGCGCAGCCGGCATCGTGCCGGGTGCGATGACCAGCGAATGATAGCGTGCCACGCGCATCGGCGTGGGCAGTCCCTGGAAGATACCCGTTCCGCCGTGACGGATGGGGGAGACTTTCCCGTGCATCGTGCGCCGGTTCCTCACGATGGCGGCACCGTAGGCTGCCCCGATCGCCTGGTGACCCAGGCACACCCCCAGGATCGGCGTATGCCCACCCAGCCGACGGACCACCTCGACGCTCACCCCGGCCTCCCCCGGGGTGCAGGGTCCCGGTGAGATCACGATCCGTTCCGGCGCGAGCGCCTCGATCTCCCCCACGCTCAGTGCATCATTGCGACGCACCACCGGATCCGCCCCCAGCTCGCCCAGGTACTGGACCAGGTTCCACGTGAACGAATCGTAGTTGTCGATGACGAGCAGCATACCGCCCCCTCCCCCGCACTCCGAACTCCAAATTCCGCGTTCCGCACTCCGAATTCCGCACTCCGCACTCCGCACTCCGAATTCCGAATTCCGAATTCCGCACTCCGCATTCCGCACTCC
>CAYSGF010000289.1:0-18870 GCA_964430275.1 uncultured Gemmatimonadaceae bacterium | reverse complement strand
AGGCCGACGTCGATGCACTCGCTGCACTCACGGACGCGTTGACGGAACAGCCGGATCCCTACTGGGCAACGGTGGTCGGTGCGCAGACGCTCGCCGCCGCCGCGTGGGTCGCGCACGCGCGCGGCAACGACAGCGACGCGCTCGAGATGGCCAGGCAGGCCGCTCAGCTCGAGGCAACCGTCGAGAAGCATCCGGTCACCCCCGGGCCGATCCTGCCGGCCCGCGAGCTCGAGGGCGATCTGCTGCTCGAACTCGGCCGCGCCGCGGAGGCCCGCACCGCGTACGAGGCGACACTCGAAGTAGAGCCACGCCGTGCGCGCGCGCTCGCCGGCGCCGCACGCGCTGCCCAGGCAGCCGGCGATGCGGCAGCCGCCGCCGCACACTACCGTACCCTGCTCGAAGTGATGCAGTCCGCTACGGCACGACGCCCCGAGCTCGATGCCGCGCGCACGTTCCTCGCGTCGAACCGGTAGACACACGGGTGCGCTCGCACACTCCTCGGCGAACGATCGAACGATTCTGGTCCGCACCCGCAGGACTTTTCGCTTGCGGGGCAGATTTCTTGCACCATGGACCGTGAGCAGCAGCGCCGAGGAGTGCCTTTGATGCCGTACGGTCATTCGTCCACCCCGCCTGCACACGGCGGCGGTGGAATGCAGGATCTGCGCAGCGCCCGCTACCGGCCCCGTGTCCTGATCGTCGATGACGATGCGGACGACCGCCGGATGTACGGCATGGTGCTGTGCTACAACGGCTTCGATGTCGCCTTCGCGCCGGACATCCAGCACGGCGTCGAGCTCGCCCGCGAGTACACACCCGATGTGGTCCTCCTCGACCTCGGCCTTCCCGACGGCAACGGCCTCGAGTTCTGCTCCAGAATACAGCGGTCCCCGCGCAACGCCGGACTCCCCATCGTCGTTCTGAGCGGGTTCCGCCAGACCGAGCTCGGCGACGCCGCCCGGCGCCATGGCTGCTCGGACTATCTCGAAAAGCCCGTCAGCCCCGTGGAAGTCATGCACCGCATCGAGGAGCTCGTCGGCAAGGCCCCCCTCGCCGGCGACGGCGAACCGCCGGCGATCCTGAACGAGGACGACTACCTCTGCTGACTCGGCCTTCCTTGTAATGGCATTCTGACACCCTTCGATTTCTCGTTGGGACACAACGACCTCCGCTACCCTCTCCCACACCCCTCTGAATCTGTTAGCAGGAAATGTTGGTGCGGATCGCTGGACCCGCGCGTGCGCCTGGCACAGAGGATTTCCGCCCGTGGCTGCGGTGCTCGGTGATGCCGATGGCAGCGCGAGCACAGACGATCATTTGCAGTGGGACCGGAACGGAGCTGGCCCGCGAGTTCCCGAAGAGCCTGTACCGCCTCGAGCACCAACATTTCCCGCGAACAGATCCCTACGGGAGCAAATTGAATGGTTCGGGGACGGTCCGGTCATCGGCCGCCGCCCGCCTTTGGCCCATCCGGCTATCCGCGAGCGGGGCATCCTGCCTCCGAATTCTGTACCGTCAGACACGCATTGTTGGAGATCCAGCGGGGTCGCCGACTCTGGCCTGGCCCTGGCGCCAGAAGCCCGCACGCGAGTTGCGTTGGAAACGGGGGAAGACGTCGAAACCCTGGCAGCAGGTGTCACATGGCGGCACGCACTCAACGCTCACGCAAAGCGACGCTAACCACGATCCGACGTCGTTACGCTCCCAATGCTTCGACGCGTCGTCGGCCACGTTCGATTCTCGCCGCGCGGCGGCCCCTCATCCTGATGGTGGAGGATGATGCGGATGACCGTGCGATCTATGGGACGGTGCTGTGTCGGAGCGGCTTCGACGTGGTGTTCGCGGAGGATTACGAGACCGGCATTCGTGCGGCGCGCGAGCAGCGGCCGGACGCGGTCCTTCTCGATGTCGGTTTGCCCGGCGACAAGACGGGGCTGGACCTGTGCCTGGCGGTGCGTCGCAGCCACGGCACATCGCACCTGCCGGTCGTCGTGCTGAGTGGCTTTTCGGCGGATCAGGTCGGTGATGCGGCACGCGCTGCGGGATGCACGACCTACATCGAGAAACCGACGAGTCCGCTGCAGGTCGTGCGCGAGCTGGAGCGGCTCATCGGCAGCTGAGCGCGCGTCGCGGCGCTCATGCGGCCGGCAGACCCTCGCGCACCACCGTCGCCATTGCGTCGACGAACCTGTCGATCTCCTCGGGCATCGTGTAAACGCTGGGTGAGACGCGGATCCCGCGGAACTGTGCGTGGGTGATCGGCGTCACGATGATGCGGTGCCGATCGAAGAGGTAGCCAGCCAGGCGGTTCGGTTCGATTCCCTCGATCTCGACGGTTGCGATACCGGCGGCGAAGCCGGGCTTCCGGCTGGTATGCAGGCGCACGCGATCGTGCTCGAGCAGGCGGTTCGCCCAGCTGTCGCGCAGGTGCACGAGGCGTGCTTCCTTGCGCGCGGCGCCGATCCCCTGGTGGAAGGTCAGCGCCTCCGCAATGGCGAGGAAGTTCGCGATCGGGTGGGTTCCGATCTCCTCGAACTTGCGGATATCGCCGTCGAGCTCGGGGGGTGCGGCCATGAGCGGCCAGAGCTCGGAGATGCGATCGCGGCGCACGTAGAGCATGCCTGTGCCGTGCGGTGCGAACAGCCACTTGTGCAGGGACGTCGCGTAGTAGTCGCAGTCCAGATCGGTGAGCTTGAAGTCGAAATGTGCGAGCGCGTGCGCGCCGTCGACGATGACGGGTATACCGCGCCGTCGGCCGAGTGCCACGACGTCGCGGACCGGCAGGATCTGGCCGGTGAGATTGATCATGTGGCAGACGAGCATGAGCCGGGTGCGCGACGTGATTGCGTTCTCGTACGCCGCGACGACTGCAGCGGGGTCTTCAGCCGGCACCGGGATCTCGACCTCGCGCAGCACGACGCCCTCGCGCCGCATGCGCTGGCGGAATGTCGTCAGCATGCGTGGATAGTCCTGCGACGTCGTGACGATCTCATCGCCACGCTGCAGGTCGAACCCGAGCTGGCAGATCTGCAGTCCTTCCGACGCATTGCGCGTGATCGCGACTTCCTCCGCATCCACGCCCCACTCGCGCGCGAGGCGTGCACGTACGGATTCCTTCTGCGGCTGGAGCACGCGCCACATCGTGTACGTGGGCGCCTGGTTCGAGTAATCGAGGTGCCGCTTCATCGTGTCCTGCACCCAGGCAGGGGCTGGACTGACGCCGCCGTTGTTGAGATTGACGAGGCTGCGATCAACGGTGAACGCGCGTGCGACTTCGGTCCAGAACTCCTCGTCGGTAGCGATGGCAGTGGGCGAGCCGGGGTGGCGGCGGAGCTCGGCGGCGCTGGCGGCAGTGCCGGGCCGCAGCGCATTCAGGGGAATGCCCGCAGCGCCGATTGCGACGGGCGCGGCGAGGCTGCGGATGAAGCGGCGGCGACTCGGCATGGGGTTCCCTCCGTTACTGGCAATCTTACACTAGCGCCCCGCGCCTGCCAGTGCCCAGCACTCCAGCTCGACTCGCGCGTCGAGCGCGAGGCCGTTGGCGCCGAGTGCGCTGCGGGCGGGCAGGTTGTTCGTGAACTGCTCCACGTAGACGGCGTTGAAGCGAGGCCATTCGGCCATGTCTGCGAGCATGACGGTGCACTTCACGACGCGATCGAGGTTCGACTCGTTGGCCTCCAGCAGCGCGCGCATGCTCTCGAAAATCTGGCGCGCCTCTGCCTCGAGTCCGCCTGGCACGAGCTGCATCGTGCCGGGCTGCACGCCGACCATGCCGGAGAGGTAAAGCATGTCGCCGACGCGCACGGCGTCCGAGAACGGCAGGCCGAGTGCGGCCGTCTCGGTCGAGCGGATGTAGCTCACCTGCGGGCCGGTGTCCTGTGCGGCAAGCGGGGCTGCCATGGCGATCATGCAGAGCGGTGCAACGGCGCGGAGCGTGCAAAGACGTGACATCGGACATTCTCCGGGAGCGGTGGTGACATGGGGATACACGTTCGCAAATCGGGCTGTCTGTGGAGCATCGTCGCATCCGTCGTGCTCACGATCGTGTTGAACGTGATGCTGCGTGCGTGCGCATAGCCTGGCACGGCACGACCCGATACGGTCTGTCCGCCCGCGGCGTGCGCGCTCCGCACCGGCCGATGATGGGCTATCGCGTGCGGCGGTGTCACGGCAGATGACTGGCCGCCGCGTGCGCACTCATTCGATCGGCTTCAGGTTCGCGACGATCGTTTCCCTGCGCGGCTCGAGGAACGGCGGCAGCGCGACCTTCTCGCCGAGTGTTGCCGGATCCTCGTCGACACCGAAACCGGGGCCGTCCGTGGCGATCTCGAAGAGGATGCCGTTCGGCTCGCGGAAGTACAGGCTGCGGAAGTAGTAGCGGTCGATCTCGCCGCTGTTCGGGATGCCGAGTGCGTTCAGCCGCTCCGTCCACGCGTGGTACTCGTCCTCGTCCGGCGTACGGAACGCGACATGGTGAACGGCGCCCGCTCCCTGCCGTGCGACGGGCAGGTCCGGCTGGACCGCAACGTGCAGCTCGGCATGCGGTCCGCCCTCCCCCATCTCGAACACATGCACGTGTGCGCCGGTGTGCTGCGGGTCCGAATACGTCCGCACCTCGCGCAGGTGCAGCGCCTTCGTCAGCACGAGCGCGGTGTCACTGATCTCGGGCACGCTCATGACGATCGGACCCAGTCCGCGAATCTGGTGCTCGGGCGGGACCGGGCTGTCGTTCCACGGCGTCGGAGGATCACCCGCGCCACCGTCATCGAGCAGTGCGAGCCGCTGGCCTTCGGGGTCCTCGAAATCGAAGGCGAGTCGACCGTCCCGCTCCATGATCCCGGCTGGCTCGATGCCCTCTTCCCGCAGGCGGTCCGCCCAGTATTGCAGGCTGGTTTCTCCACTGACACGCAGGTGCGTGCGCGTGATGCTGTGCGTGCCCCGCCGTTCCTTCGGCATGCTCCAGTCGAAGAACGTCAGGTCGGTTCCCGGGCTGCCGACCGCATCCGCGTAGAAGAGATGGTATGCGCTCACGTCGTCCTGGTTCACGCTGCGCTTCACCAGCCGCATGCCCATGACCTGCGTGTAGAACCGGTAGTTGCCGCTGATATCCGCGGAGATCGCTGTCAGGTGATGAATGCCGGTGAGCTGCATGGCGTCCGGTTCGCGTAAACGTGAGTTGCGATCAGGAACGCTCGCGCGGCAGTGTGAGCGTGAACGTGGAGCCCACCCCCTGCTCGCTCCTGGCGGTCAGGTCGCCGCCCATGCCTCTCGCGAGGTCACGACTGATCGCGAGACCCAGGCCGGTGCCTTCATGCGCGGACGACAGCGACCGTCCGATCTGCACGAACGGCTCGAAGATCGTTTCCAGCTTGTCTGCGTCGATGCCGATACCGGTGTCGATCACACTGACGCTCAGCGTATCGTCATCGACTGTTTCACAGCTGACCGACACCGAGCCGCCCGGCGGTGTGAACTTGACGGCATTCGTGAGCAGGTTGATCAGGATCTGCTCGAGCTTCGACTCGTCGGCGAGCCCGCTCACGTCCTGGCAGGCGTCCCAGCGCAGCTCGACACCGCTCACGTTCGCCTGCGGCTCGATCATCGCGCCGACCTCGCGGATGATCGGCACCATGCGGATCGGCACGAGCTCGTAGACCACGTGACCGGCTTCCAGGCGCGTGAAGTTGAGCAGGTCATTGATGATGGCCAGCAGGTGCTGCTGGCTGCGGCGTATGCGCTGGAGGTCTTCGCGCTGCTGCTCCGTGATGGCCCCGCGAATCCCCATCAGCAGCAGGTCGACGTACCCACCGATTGCATTCAGCGGCGTTCGCAGCTCATGGGACATGGTCGCGAGGAACTCGCTCTTGGCGCGGTTCGCGGCTTCGGCTTCCGCCAGCAGGCGCGTATCCTCGAGTGCCCGCTGCTCGGCGGCCCGGCGCTCGGTCAGATCCCGGGTCACCTTCGCGAAGCCGACCAGCTCGCCATTGTCATCACGCAGCGCCGTAATGACGACGTTCGCCCAGAACGGCGTGCCATCGCTGCGCAGGCGCCAGTCCTCGTCCTCGAAGCGGCCTTCCCGCGCGGCGACGACCAGCTCCCACGGCGGCTTGCCCCGGTCGATGTCCGCCTGCGGGTAAAAGGTGGAAAAGTGCCGCCCGATGATCTGGTCGGCCGTGTATCCCTTGATACGCTCGGCACCCGGGTTCCACGTCAGGACGTAGCCGTCCGGATCGAGGACGAAGATGGCGTAGTCCTGGACGGTGTCGACCAGGAGCCGCAGCAGCTTCTGCGCGTCACGATCCTCGTGCCGGGTGCCGGCTGCACTCACGGCAGCGTCACTTCGGCTGGGCGCGCTGGAATCGCGGTCAGAGGGGCTCACCATCGCTCGCATCGACTGGGCTTCCACAACTGAAATGCCGGAGATGGCCGGCGCGGGGCTCCTGCTGCAGATGTGGGGCCACTGGTGCCCTGGCCCCCCGCAACCGCCTCGCCGCTCACTCCTGCACGTCCGCCACGACCCCGCGCATCTCGCCCAGCCAGGCGTCCAGCTCCCGGCGCAGCTCGGCATACCGCTCGTACGCGTCCCGTCCGGGCTTCTGGTCGGCACCATTGAGCATGCGGTACAGGTAGTTGATCTGATCCACGAGCATGGGCTGGGGATAGCGGATCAGGCCACCCTCCGTCTCGAGCTTCGCGCGCAGGGCGTCGAGCCGCTCGAGCGCGGCTGCCGATGACGAGGACGAGGCCGCCGCGTACCGCTCGCGTACGGAATCGAGCTGGGCGGACGCGCGCCGTGCCTCGCTGAGCAGGTCACGCACCTGCAGCGCGAGGTCGAGCTGCTCCTGGAGATGAGCTACGGTTACACCGGTCTCGGCCACCCGGGGATCGATCTCGATGCGCAGCGGCCTGGTGTGCGCAACGCGACCGTCCACGACCAGCCGCACCTGGTAGGCGCCCGGCACGACCATCGGCCCGCCGCGCCCCGGCTCCCCGTCCGACCCGATCGGACCGGGCAGCGTCATGTCCCATACGAACCGGTTATGGCCGGTCTGCTTCGTGAGCGCCGCAGCCGCCTGGCGCATCCAGGGCGCCATGCCGGCACTCGCCGCCGGCCGCTCCTCTCCCTCCGGCGCACTTGCGACGCGCTGGATCACGTCGCCGGCGCCATTCACGATCTCGAGCGCCGCCTCGTCCGGTTCGGCGGGCAGCACGAAGTCGAGGATCGCACCGGGCTCGATGTACTGCGGCTCGTTGACGTCGCCGATGCCACCGCGGTAGCGCATGCGATACGCGGTCTGCGGCGTATAGAGGTGCGGCGCGCCGGCCGCGACGAGTTGCGCCGTCGCCTGGCGCAGCGGGGCGAGGTCGTCGAGGACGTAGAAGCCGCGGCCCATCGTCGCCATGGCGAGATCGCCGCGGTGCACCTGGATGTCGGTGATCGGAACGCGCGGCAGGTTCTGCTGCAGCGTCTGCCAGTGGGCGCCGTCGTCGAAGGACACGTACATGCCGAACTCCGTGCCACCGTAGAGCAGGCCGGGGCGTTCGGTGTCCTCGCGCACGACGCGTGTCGGGTAGTCCGCCGGAATGCCGTTCGTGCCATCCGTCAGCCGCGTCCACGTACGGCCGTAGTCATCGGTCCGGTAGATGTACGGCTGCCAGTCGTTCAGCAGCAGTCGATACGCGGCGACGTAGGCCTTGGCTGGGTCGTGCGGCGATGCGTCGATGTTCTGGATGCGCCCGCCCGAAGGCATGGGCGGCGTGACGTCCGTCCAGGTCGCGCCGTTGTCACGCGAGACGTGCACGGGACCATCGTTCGCGCCGACCCAGATGACGCCGGCCCGCACCGGCGACTCCGCGATCGCGTACACCGTCGAATAGAATTCCTCGCCCGTTGCGTCACGCGTGATCGGCGCACCGCTGACCACCTGCTTGTCGGACTCGTTCGCAGTGAGGTCGGGCGAGATCGTCTCCCAGGTCACGCCGCCGTCGCGCGTACGGTGCAGGAACTGCGAGCCGTAGTAGACGACATTCGGGTCGTGCGGCGAGACTTCGATCGGCGTCGTGCGCTGCAGCCGGAACTTCAGATCCTTCGGGTTGTGGCCGTAGATGTACTGCGCACCGACCCAGTAGTTGCGCTCCTGGCCGCTGCGCCGGTCGTACAGCCCGAACTGTCCCTTGCAGTTCGCGTACACGACGTTCTCGTCATTCGGCTTCGGCACGACCGGTCCGGTCTCGCAGCCGCCGATCTGATCCCACCACGCCATGGCGACGTCCGGGCTCCACGCGGTCGGCGGCAGCGACGGCACGGCGATCGAGCTGTTGTCCTGCTGTCCCGAGTACAGCCAGTACGGGAAACGGTCGTCGACGTCCACGTTGTACAGTTCGGCGGTCGGCTGATTGAGCTGTGTGCTCCATGTCTCGCCGCCGTCGCGCGAGACGTTCGCACCGCCGTCATTGCCCTGCACCATCACCCGGTTGTCGTTCGGATCGATCCAGAGATCATGGTTGTCCGCGTGCGGGGTCGGCCTGCGATGGAAGGACTCGCCGCCATCCGTCGAGCGCCAGAACTGCACGTTGTTCACGTACACGACGTCCGGATCCACCGGGTCCACGGTGATGCGCGTGTAGTAGAACGGCCGATCGAGCAGGTTCTTCGGCTCATTCGTGGTCATCCGCCAGGTCGCACCGCTGTCATCGCTGCGATAGAGGCCACCCAGCTCGCCCGGTGCCTCGACGAGCGCGTAAACGCGGCTCGGCACGGAGCGCGCGATGTCCACGCCGATCTTGCCGACCAGCCCCTGCGGCAGACCGTTCGTCAATTGTGTCCAGGTGTCACCGCCGTCTGTCGTCTTCCACAGCCCGCCCTCCTCCGCACCGCTGATGATCGACCACGGCTTGCGCTCGCCGCGCCAGGCGGCGGCGTAGATTTCGTCCGGATTCGACGGGTTCAGCGCGAGATCCACGAAGCCGGTCGAGTCGGAGACGAACAGGATCCGTTCCCACGTGGCGCCGCCGTCGCGCGAGCGGTACACGCCGCGCTCCGGATTCGGCCCGCTCGGACTGCCGAGTGCGGCGAGGTATACGAGATCCGGATTCTGCGGATGCGTCTCGACCGCACCGATCTGGCCGGTGTTGCGCAGGCCGAGGAACGTCCATGTCTCGCCGGCATCGATGGACTTGTAGATGCCGCGTCCTGCGATCACGTTGCTGCGGATGCCCTGGCTGCCCGTACCGACGTAGATGATGTTCGGGTCGGACTCGTTGACGTCGATCGCACCGATGGAGGGCGTCTCGAAGACGCCGTCACCGAGCGGTTCCCACTCCTGGCCGTAGTTCGTCGTCTTCCACATCCCGCCGCCCGTGGCACCCATGTAGTACGTGCCGGGCTCCTGCGGCACCCCGTGTACGGCCGTCACCCGGCCACCACGCGTCGGACCGATCATCCGGTACTCGAGATCCCGGAACAGCTGCGACGCGATCGTCACGTTCGCGGCGATATCGGGGCCGGGCCGCTGCGTGCTCACGTCCTGCCCGAAGGCAGGCGGCGCAGCCAGAACCACGGACGCGGCGATGAGCAGGGCGGCGGTTCGCATCGGGGACCTCTCGGGTTGCGGAGTCGCGGGGGGCTGTGCGGCAGTATGGGGTTGGCGGAGGCGGGCGGCAACTCGGAGTCGGGGCGATGCCGGCAGTTTCCGTCTCGGACCGGCGCGCCGCAAGCGGGATCTGCCGATCAGCAAAGACCTGCATTGACCTGCACCGGCGGCGGCTGCTTATTGGACACCGCGACTCGCAGCTCCAACGGCCCAACGACCGAATGCTCCCCGGCGCGTCCTCCCCTGCCCGCGTCTCCATGAATCGCGACCTGGCTCGCCTCGTCGCGATGATGGGGCTGTTCTTTCTCGTCGTCTGCGCGGTCGGCATCCTCCGGCCGATCAAGAACGCGCTCGCGCTCGACGGTCTCGGCGCGACCGATTTCTACAAGGTGTACCTCGTCAGCGCGGTCGTCATCCTGTTCGTGCCACTCTACAACCGGGTCTCCGACCGGCTGTCCTGGCGATGGCTCATCCCGGCGGTCTCGCTGTTCTTCGCGCTCCAGCTCGTGCTCCTGCGCACGTTCTACGTCGAGGGCAGCACGGTATTCGGACTCGTCTTCTACGGCTGGTACGACCTGTTCGCATCCGCGCTGGTCACGCAGTTCTTCATGGCAACGCAGCTCTTCGTGGATGCGCGGCTCGCGCGCCGCGCCTACCCGGTGGTGATCGCGGGCGGTGCACTCGGTGCGACGCTCGGTGGTGCGATCACTGCGCTGCTTGCCGTGCGCATCGGCACGCCCAACCTGATGCTGGTCGCTGCCGGCCTGATCGTGGTGTTCAGCGTCGCAATGCCGATCATCTGGCGGGATCCTGCCGTCGCATCGAAGCGGCGGCTCCTGCAGCCGGCGCCGAAGCTGCACGTGAACGAGCTGCGTCGGCTGCTGGCGAACCGGCACGTGCGCCTGATCGCCGGTATGGTGCTGCTGATGATCGTCATCAAGCAGCTCGTCGACTATCAGTTCAATACGCTGAGCAAGGAGATCTTCCAGGAGCGGGACGCGATCAGCGCCTTCCAGGGACGCTTCAACGCGGCCACACAGTGGCTGCCGCTGGTCGCCGTGGTCGTGCTCCAGCCGCTGTTGCGACGGTGGGGCGTAGCGCTTGCCGTGCTGCTGCTGCCTGCGGCAATGCTGCTCACGAATGCCGGCCTCTTCCTCTTCTGGGGCCTCGGCATGGCGGTCGCCGCCAAGGCGGCAGAGACCAGCCTGCGCTACTCCGCGGAACGGGCCGGCCGCGAGATCCTGTACGTCCCCGTGCCGGACGAGATCAAGCTGCGCGCGAAGACATACATCGACGTCGCCATCGAGAAGGGCGCCGGCAAGCTGATCTCTGCAGGCGCCATCTTTCTGCTGCTCGCCGTCATGAGCTATCGCACCATCGCGCTCGTCAGTGTCGCACTTTCGGTGCTCTGGCTGGTTATGGCGTTGCGTGTCAAGCGCGAGTACGTGCGCTCACTCGCGCAGTCGCTCGACGGCGGCTTTGCCAGCCTGAGCGGTATCTTCGCATCGTTCGCGGATGCGACGAGCGCACCTGTCGTGCGCCGCGCACTCGCCGGCGACGAGGCGCAGATCGCCTTCACGCTCGACCTCGTCGCACAGGGCCGCCCGCAGGAGACCGCGCCGCTGGCGGAGGAGCTGCACGCGCTCCTCGAGCATCCGGCTGCACACATCCGCACACGAGCCCTCGCGGTGCTGGCCCGCGCGGGACTGCTGGAGCCGGACCGCGTTCGGCTGCGGCTGCTCGATGATGACAGTGGTGTGCGCGAGGCCGCCGTGCGCGCACTGCACGAGGCCGGGGGCACGGCCGGCCTGATCGAGGAGCTGCTCGCGTCCGAGCATGCCCGCGTGCGCACGGCCGTACTCGCCTGCCTCGCGCGCGACGAGATCGGCAGCGGCACACTCGACGCCGCACGGCGCGCCTATGCCGGACGGTGGCCGAAGAACGGTGCATCCGACTCCGCCGGCCGGCTCGAGATGGCACTCGCGGTCGGTGCCCTGCGGATGGGCGACGACGGCGCGGCACTCGTCGAGCCACTGCTCGATGACAGTGATCCGCATGTCGCATCGACAGCGCTTCGCAGTGTCGCGCGCACCGGCAGCGTCCACGTGTACCCGCGACTCATCGCGGCACTCGGGCGGCCCGGGACACGGGAAGCAGCGCGTGACGCACTCGCCGAGCAGGGTGCGCGGATCGTGCCTGCCATGGTGTCGGTACTGCTGGACCCGCATGCCGATCGCGCAGTACGGCGCAGTGTGCCGGACGTGCTCGCGCGTATTGCGACACCGGCCAGCGTCGATGCGCTCGTGCGTGGCGCCCTGGCGGCCGAGACCGACCAGTTGCTGGACGGGCGCGCTGTGCGCGCACTCAGCAGGCTGCGCGCGCACCATCCGGAGCTGACGTTCGATGCCGGCCTGGTGCGCACGTTCATCCAGCGCGAGGCGACTGTCGCACGCAGCCTGCTGGAAGTGGAGGCCGCGCTGCAGCGCACGGCCCTGCGCGACGCAACGACCGAGCTGCTGCGTCGTGCATTGCGCGAGGCTGGCGAGGATCGGCGCGAGAACGTGTTCCGCTGTCTCGGGCTGCTCCACGACGCGGCGGCCATGCATCGCTGCTGGTACGCGATCGCCCGGGGCGACGCTCGTGCGGCTGCGAACGCGGTCGAATGGCTCGAGCATACGGTCGATCGCGACCTCTTCCAGAGAATCACGCCCGTGATCGGCGACGGCGCCGGCCTCGCGCGCCGGCGCGATCCGATCCGCCTGCTGGGCGGGCTCGCGGCCGGCGACGACGTGTGGCTCGCCTGCTGTGCACGCCGCGTTGCCGCAGTGCTGTTCGGAACCGGCACCACGAACTCCGACCGGAGCACGGCCATGGACCTCGTCGACAAGGTATTTCTGCTGCAGCGCCTCGAGCTGCTGCGCGACGCACAGAGCGCGCACCTCGCACTGCTCGCGGCCATTGCGGACGAGATCGACACGGAGTCGGGCGAAGTCCTCGTGCGGCGCGGCGAGGCGGCCGCTGCGCTGTTCATCGTCGTGGCTGGCACGGTGGAGATGCGCGACCCGGCGCGTTCGAGACAGATTCATGCGGGCGGTGCGTTCGGATCGTCGGCACTCATCGACGATGAGCCGGCACTCGCGGACGTCGTAGCCATCGGGCGGTGCCGACTGCTGCGCATCCAGCGCGACGAGTTCCGCGATCTGCTCTCCGACCACCCCGAGCTCGCGATCACGCTGCTGCGCGGCGTCGGTCGGCACATGCGCGCGCTCGGCGTGTCCGCCGACAGCGCCAGCATACCGGCCGAGGCATTGCTCCCGGAATGATGCGACTACACTCCTCCCACTCTTCCCCGTTCTGGAGGTAGACATGCGGCACCGCAGTGCAGCTCTGCTTCCGATGCTGCTCGTGCTCGCGAGCGCACCGACTCTCGCACAGAATCAGAACATCCTCCTGCCGATCCCCGACCTCGAGGCGCGCCTGAGCGAAGGCCCGCTCAACGTGATCGACTGGCGCGGGTCCCGCGCCGAGCGCGACCGCACGCAGCGCGTGGCACTCACCTACGAGGACAGCACTGTCCTGGTCGTGAAATGGGCGAAGTCCGCGCCGGGCGGCTCGACGTTCAACAACGAGCCGCGCTACGAGATCGCCGCGTACGAGCTCCAGAAGCTGTTCCTCGACCCCGTCGATTATGTGGTGCCACCGACGGTGCTGCGCGCGGTGCCCGTCGACTGGCTGCGCACGTACGACGAGGATGCGAGGCCGACGTTCGAGGACGCGCAATCGGTGCTGGTGGTGATGCAGTACTGGCTATTCAATGTGACGAACGAAAACTTCTGGAGCAAAGAGCGCTTCGAGCAGGACACGGTGTACGCCCGCTACCTCGCGAACATGAACGTGCTCACGCACCTGATCAACCACACGGACGAGAACGTCGGCAACTTCCTGATCGCCCGCGACAGCTCGGAGCCGCGCCTGTTCTCGGTGGACAATGGCGTGGCGTTCCGGAGCGAGCGGAGCAACCGCGGCCACTCCTGGCGTGACCTGCGCGTCGACCGGCTGCCGCACGCGACGGTCGCCATGCTGCGCACGATCACCCGCGAGGACCTCGACCGTACGCTCGGCGTCCTGGCCACCTTTGCGATCCAGGAGGGTATGCTCCTGCCAGTGGGATCGAGTGAAAACCTCAACCAGGGCAGAGGCGTGCGTCGCGAGGATGGCTACGTCCAGCTGGGGCTGACCCGCAGCGAGATCGCGGACGTCGAGAACCGGCTGCGGCGTCTCCTCGGCCGCATCGACTCCGGCAGGATCAGCACATTCTGATGAACGGAATCATGCGCACTGGTGTCCTCCTGTTCGGCGGCCTCATGGGGCTGCTGCTCCTGGCCGCGACCACACGCCCGGACACGCACCGGCTCGACGGGGAATACGGCCTCTTCGTAAGGATGGAGGGTGATTCCGTCCGCGTCGGCTGGATCACGGCACGGCCGGAGCCCGGCTATCTGCAGGCGGTCATCGACGGCGTCATCCGGTTCGAGGCGACGACGCCTTCCGACACGGCGCATACAGTCGTGTTCCGGCGCCGTGGCAACGACCCGATCGTCCTGCGCTACGGCAGCACGGACAATGCCGCTGACCGTCATGTGACGATCATCGATCCGCGCACCGGCAGCCGGCGCCCGCGCGTGAGCATCCGCGACGTCGAGACGATCGTCGCGATCGGCGACACCCACGGCGAGTTCGATACGCTGACGCACGTCCTGCGCGCAGCCGGCGTCATCGATGAAGCGCTCGCGTGGAGCGCGGGCGACGCCCACCTCGTGGTACTCGGCGACGTCACGGATCGCGGCGCTGACGTCACGCGCTCGCTCTGGCTGCTCTACCGCCTGGAGCGCGAGGCGAAAGCGGCCGGCGGCCGCGTTCACCTCGTACTCGGGAACCACGAGATCATGGTCATGCTGGGCGACTTGCGTTACGTCGGCGCCAAGGAAATGGAGCTCGCCCGGCTGCACGGTGTCTCCTACGACCGGCTCTTCGACCCGCGCCATTCCGTGCTCGGACGATGGCTCGCCTCCCGCCCCGCACTCGTGCGCATCGACGACGTCCTGTTCGCGCACGGCGGCGTTGCGACGGACTACCTCGCGCATTCGCTCGAATCCGTGGATGACTCGCTTGCCGCCTTCACTGCCGAGGAGCTGTTCTACCGGTGGGCCGACACGACCTACCTCGTCCCTCACGATTCCGCCGGCCTCGCCCGCCGCAACGACTTCTTCTGGGACGAGAACAGCCTCTTCTGGTACCGCGGCTACGCCCGCACCGACACGCTCGGCGCCGCCCTCGATTCCGTGCTCGATCACTACGACAGCAGCCTGCTCGTCGTCGGCCACACGCCCGACACGTCGATCCGCCAGGCGTACGGGGGCCGACTCGTGCTGACGAACACGGTTCCGTTCGGCCGCGAGGTGCTGATGCTGCGGAAGCGCGAGGACGGGTGGGAGAGGGAGAGGATCGGGACGGATGGGGAGAGGGAGAAGCTGGGAGGGGGTTAGGGGCTACGCTTCTCGCGCGTCGTCGGACGAAGCCAGCGTTGCGCGGTCCATAGCTGTTTCACCACACGATGGATGCCGCGCTTCACGGTGAGCTCACCGATATTGATCAGCAGCCCGGCAGGCAGGTCCATGACGCGGAGGTACGTCAGCACCTGTCGCCAGTGGACGGCAGCGAGCTTCTCGACTGACTTGACCTCGACGATCACCTGTCCGGCCACGAGCAGATCGAGACGCAGACCGGCCTCGAAGTGCAGGCCGTCATAGTCGAACGAAACGGCAACCTGCCGCTGCACGGCAAGCTCCGACGCTGCAGCTCCTGCGCGAGAAGTCGCTCGTATACGGTTTCGAGGAGGCCCGGCCCCAGCCGCTTGTGCAGCTTCACTGCAGCATCCACCACTTCGCCGGTGATGTCATCGATGTCCATGCTCCCGCTCCATCCCTCCATGGTGACCCGGCCGAGGCCCGTGAGCGGTGTACCAACCGGTTACCCACTGGCCATGAGCCGCGAGGGTGGGGCTGGCCGCCAACCCCCGCTGACAGCTCTGCACAGCGGTCACAGTATCTGCCCGCATTCTCCATCCGTTCTCCAACCCTCCGCGTGAAACAAGGGCGTGAAGATAGCGGGGCGGGCCGAGTATTACGCCGCTGACAGGCGCTGGGTCGCGGAGCGGAATCGTGTAGTGCCCGCTGCCGGGAATGCGCGTGTTCATCGGGTGTGCTACAATGCCTGCACTCCCTCCGAAGCCGAGACTGCCGACAGGAGCGACATCGATGCGCGTTCGCCCTTCCCTCCTCGCACTCGCCGTACCGCTCCTCCCTTGCTCGATCACGGCTCAGACCCGCACCTGGATCAATCCGATCGACATCGACTACCGCTACAACTTCGAGCAGATGAATCAGGGCATCTCGTACCGCTCGGGCGCGGACCCGGTGATCGTGCCGTACGGTGATGACGAGTACTACCTGTTCGAGACGATCGCGGGCGGGTACTGGCGCTCGGAGGACCTGCGGGACTGGGAGTTCATCACGCCGACGCGCTGGCCGGCGGAGGACATCGTCGCGCCGGCGGCGCGGGCGGTCGGCGACACGATCTTCCTGCTGCAGTCCATGACGACGCCGCGGCCGCTCTACTTTACGACCGCACCGGCGAGCGGACGGCTCGAGTTCTTCAACCGCTGGTATCCCACGCCGCCGGGTGCGCAGTCGCAGTGGGGCGAGCAGGTACCGGGGCCGGATTCGATTCCACCGGGGCCATGGGACCCGGACCTGTTTCACGACGAGGACACGGGTCGGTGGTTCATGTACTGGGGCTCATCGAACTACTACCCGCTGTTCGGGATCGAGCTGGACCCGGATCGCCTGCTCGTGTACGAGGACACGGTCGTTCGCCTGTTCGGCCTGCATCCGGAACGGCATGGCTGGGAGCGGTTCGGCAGGGACCATCGCGAGCCGCGCGACCCCTTCATCGAGGGCGCCTGGATGACGAAACACAACGGGCGCTACTACCTGCAGTACGGTGCGCCGGGCACCGAGTACAACGTCTACGCGAACGGGGTGTACGTTGGCGATGCGCCCCTCGGACCGTTCACCTATGCACCCTACAATCCGGTCTCCTACCGACCGGGCGGGTTCATGACCGGCGCGG
Source organism: uncultured Gemmatimonadaceae bacterium (assembly GCA_964430275.1). Lineage (GTDB taxonomy): Bacteria > Gemmatimonadota > Gemmatimonadetes > Longimicrobiales > RSA9 > DASTYK01. Next base: position 2,086 of record CAYSGF010000289.1, on the reverse strand, counting down.
GCCATGGCAACACGTTCCGCGACCATTTCGGGAACTACTGGAACACGGGCACGAGCTGGATCGGCATCAACTGGAACTTCGAGCGACGCATCGTCATGTATCCGGCGGGCTTCGATGCGGAGGGACAGATGTACGCGAACACGCGCTTCGGCGATTTCCCCCACTGGGTCGCAACGAGCGAGTGGGAAGACAGCAACGACCTGTTCACGGGCTGGATGCTGCTGTCATACCGCAAGGCGGCAGATGCGTCCTCCGTCCGCGACACGTTTCCGCCTGACGCAGTGACGGACGAGGACCCGCGCACGTTCTGGGTCGCGCAGTCCGCCGCTCCGGGCGAGTGGCTGAGCGTGGACCTCGGCGGCGAACGCGACGTACGCGCCGTGCAGATCAGCTTCGTCGACTACGAATCCGATCTCTTCCTGAACGACTCGTCCGTCTACACCACGTTCCGACTCGAGCACTCGCGTGACGGCGTGGCCTGGCAGCCGCTGGCCGACCGGACGCGCGGCGAGCGGCGCGACCGGCCGAACGCGTACGTCGAGCTGCCCGCGCCGGTCCGGACCCGTTACATCCGCTACGTACACGACCACGTCGGCGCACCGAACCTCGCGATCAGCGACCTGCGCGTGTTCGGCAACGACGACGGCCCGCCGCCGGCCACGCCGCGGAACCTGCACGTGCGCCGCGACGATGACCCGCGCAACGCGTTCATCGAATGGGATGCGGTGTCAGGTGTCGTGGGCTACAACGTCCTGTGGGGAATCGAGCGCGACAAGCTGTATCAGACGTATCAGTGGTTCGCCGACCGCGGCACCACGCTCGCGCTGCGCGCACTCACCGTCGGACAGGACTACTGGGTGGCGATCGAGGCCTTCGACGAGAACGGCGTGTCCGCCGCCAGCCAGCCGGTCCACCTGCCCTGAGCCAGACGTCCTGCCCCGAGCGGGAGGTCAGTGCAGCTGCAGCGGACCGGACGGAGAACGCCAGTGCCAGCGCAGCGCCGTCCGGCGCTGCTGTGCGTCGCAGACGTCGCGCACGAGCAGGTCCGCAGGAATCGGCTCGCCGATCAGACCGTCGAACAGGATCGATGCCGCAGCGCCTTCCGTGGCATCGAAACAGCGGTCCACGAGCCCCAGGATGAGCGGCGGCTGCGTACCCGGTGCACAGGCTCGAAGCGCACGAGCGATGTCGACTCCGTGCATGCCCGGTACGAACACATCCGTCAGCACGACCGACGGATGCTCCCGCTCGCATCGCGTCAGCGCGATACCGGCACTCGGCGCATGCAGCACACGAAATCCCGCGCGACCGAAGGCTGCGCCATACTGTGCGCGCCGCCTGGCATCCCGCATGACGAGGAGGAGGAGGGACTCGGTGGCTGGCATGCAGACCTTCCGAGCTGAAGACGAGAAAGCCCCGGGACGACAGCCATCGTCGGCCGGGGCGCTGTTCGCGTGTATCGTCCAACGTACGCCGGCCGTGGAGGGTCCACAAGCCTTCTGCCACGCTGCTGGCGCAGATCACGCGTGCTGCGTACGCTGGCGAAGGGTCGGCTGGTCGCAAGGCTACAGGGCTCGTCGGCATCGACGGCGACGCGAGACGCGCAGGCGCGCCCGGTCGGACGTCCGCGCGGGCCGCCGGCCGGCTATTCTCATCGGCAGGTAATGAACGTAACCACCTCGGAGTTCCCATGCGACGCAGACTGACTGCCTTCCTGCTGATGCTTCCCGTCTTCGCCGGTGCCGCCCGCCCGGTGCACGGCCAGGAGACGCCGCCGGCGGATTCGCTGCGCGGCCCGGTCGATTCCCTGCGGGTGCAGAACATCATGGACGCGGAGCTGGATTTTGCGCGGGCGGCCGCCGAGTTCGGAATCCGGGACGCGTTTCTGACGTTCCTGGCGGCGGATGCGGTGGTCTTCACGCCGCGCGCGATCAACGGGCGCGCCTTCTACGCGGACGCGTCGAGTGATGCGGTACTGAGTTGGGAGCCGGTACTGGCCGAGACGGCGGGATCTGATGACCTCGGGTATACGACGGGGCCGTTCACCGTGTATGCGAGTCCGGGCGGCGCGGCGGCGGGTGGCGGC
>CAYSGF010000288.1:0-1970 GCA_964430275.1 uncultured Gemmatimonadaceae bacterium | reverse complement strand
GTCGACCGGCTTCGGCATCGAGCATCTGGCGACGGACAGCTTCGAATTCGAGTGGCGAGCGACATACCGGTACGGTGAGAGTGAGGATGCCGTGATCGCCCGCAACGTACAGAGCTCGATGAGCCTGGACCTGCACCCGGGCAAGCGCTGGTCGCCGTTCCTGTACGTGGCCGCCGAGCGCGACCCGTTCAAGCGCCTGGACGTGCGGACCGACGGCGGCGCGGGCGCCAAGTACACGCTGAGCCGCAGCGACGCGGGTGCCGCATCCCTCAGCCTTGCACTCCTGCATACGTACGAGAACTTCAGCGAAGCCCTGGATTCGCCGGCCACGGCAACGCGCAGCGATGCCCGCTGGAGCGTGCGCGCGCGTGCGACGCGTCGCATGAACGACGGCTGGAATATCGAGAATACCACGTACTACAAGCCCGTGTACGACGAGCCCGGGGACTACGACATCGACTCCGTGACGAAGCTGAATGCGATCCTGACGAGCCGCCTGGCACTGACGTTCAGCTACGCGTACCGGCACGACTCGACGCCGCCTGACGATGTGTTGCGGGAAGATCAGATTCTGACGGCCGGCCTGACCATCAACCTGTAAGGAGCTGCACCATGGCGAACCGGAAGGCCCGTTTCGAAACATCGGAGGGCGAGTTCACGGTCGAGCTGTACGACGACAAGGCACCCGCGACGGCGAAGAACTTCGCGGACCTCGCGGCGAAGGGCTACTACGACGGCCTCATCTTCCATCGCGTGATCGACGGCTTCATGATCCAGGGCGGCTGCCCGAAGGGCACCGGCACGGGCGGGCCGGGCTACACGATCAAGGACGAATTCCATCGTGATCTGCACCACGACAGCGCGGGCATCCTGTCGATGGCGAACGCGGGTCCGAACACGGGCGGCTCCCAGTTCTTCATCACGCTGGCGCCGACACCGTGGCTCGACAACAAGCATGCGATCTTCGGCAGGGTGACGAGCGGTATGGACGTGGTCGAGAAGATCGGCAAGACGAAAACCGGGATGAACGACCGGCCGGTGAACGAGATCAAGGTGAAGTCGGTCACGGTCAGTTGAGCGAGAACGGCGAGCGGCTCAGTCCAGCAGCCGCTCGCCGCTCTCGAGCCGCTCCATCATCTGCTCGGACGAATGCTGCGCCAGCCGGGCGAGCGCAGCCGGCTCCACGACGCGCCGGCCGTCCGTGGTGAACAGGCGCAGCACGCGCGCCGTACGATAGAGCGCTTCCGCGACTTCGGGCAGCCCGATCAGCCCCGCGTGCCCTTCCGGTCCGAGCCGGATGATGTCTCCGCCCCGGCGCTGCACGAGCAGGTCCAGCCCGAACATCTTCGACTTCTCGGGATAGTCCAGGAACGCGTCGCCTGGTGAGAGGGCAAGCTCCTGTGCGATCCGCTCCTCGACCTCGCGCTTGAGCGGGGTATCCGTCTCCAGCCAGTCGCCCACCGCATCCTCGTCCAGATCCGCGGCAACGACTTCGGCCGCGCGCTTGGGCAGGCGCCGTGCGCGCATGTCGCGCACCCGCCGGGCAACGGTCCGAGCCAGGGTGTCGCTGCGCTCGGCGCGTGTCGCGATGAGGAACAGGATGCCCTCGTCGGTCTGGCCGACGAGCTCGTCGCCATGCAGGAGCGCCGCGTCGAGGGCATCGTTCACGATGCGCTTGTACATCACGGTCGCCGCGCGGACCGCATGGTGCCAGTACACGTTGCGGAACATCTGGTACTTCGCGAACAGGAGCGATTCCAGGGCGGCGACCGCCTTCTCGTGCACGCCCACCTCGAGACGACCGCTCACGGGATCCGGCAGGAGCATGAGTCCGTGGAGCAGGCGGTCCACGTCCACGACGCCGTATGGCACTCCGGCGAACGTCGCGTCCCGCTTCAGGTACTCGATCTTGTCGAGATCGAGACTGCCGCTGACGAGCCCCTGCAGCGGGTTGTCCGACGTACCACGAA
>CAYSGF010000287.1:0-2040 GCA_964430275.1 uncultured Gemmatimonadaceae bacterium | reverse complement strand
GCGCGGGCCGCGCGACGCCATCGCGATCGTGGGACCCACGGCCAGCGGCAAGACGGCGGTCGCCGCCGAGGTCGCCCGGCGTCTCGGCGGCGAGGTGATCTCGGTCGATTCGCGCCAGGTCTACCGTGGCCTGGATATCGGTACCGCCAAGCCGGACCCGGCCGAGCGCGGTGGCGTCGTGCACCACGGCTTCGACCTCGTCGATCCCGATGAGCGCTACAGCGCGGGTCGTTTCGCGCGCGACGCCTGGGGATGGATCGACGCGATCCGTGGCCGCGGCCGCGTCCCCGTGCTCGCCGGGGGCTCCGGCTTCTTTCTGAAGGCGCTGACACACCCCATGTTCGACGAGCCTGACGCGCCGGCAGCCCGGCGGGAGGCGCTCAAGCGCCTGCTCCGCGACTGGAGCGCGGCCGAGCTCGTGCAGTGGGCGGACGCACTGGATCCGCACGGCGGCTGGGGGACGGGACGCGCGGGCGGGCGGCAGCGTGCCGCGCGCGCCATCGAAGTCGCACTGCTGACGGGACGGCCGCTCGGATGGTGGCAGCAGCAGCCCTCGAGCGCCCGTGTGCTGCGTCCGCTCGTCGTCGTGCTGGAAGTCCCGCGCGACGTCCTGTCCGAGCGTATCGACCGGCGCGCCGACGCCATGGTCCGGCAGGGACTCGTCGCGGAGGTGGCTGCACTCCTGGCGCAGGGATACGATGCATCCGCGCCCGGCATGACTGCCACGGGGTACGTCGAGATCGCGCGCCACCTCGAGGGCGCAACGGACCTGGCGAACGCCGTGGTCGAGATTCGCGCGGCGACGCGCCGCTACGCGCGCCGGCAGCTCACCTGGTTCCGGCACCAGGTGCCGCCGGACGCGGTGCGCATCGATGCGACCGCACCGGCTGCGGAGGTCGCAGACGAGATCGTCCGGCGGTGGAGCAGGGAGGAGACGACGTGAAGATCGGCATCAGCTGTTATCCCGTGTACGGCGGTTCGGGCGTAGTCGCGACGGAGCTCGGCATCGAGCTCGCGCGCCGTGGCCACGAGGTGCACTTCATCACCTACGCACCGCCGTTCCGGCTACCGTACTTCGTCGAGCGGATCTTCTACCACGAAGTCGAGGTGCCGCAGTACGCGCTCTTCGAGCATCCGCCGTATAATCTGGCGCTCAGCGTCGCGATCCAGAACGTCGCAGTGAAGCACGACCTCGATCTGCTGCACGCGCACTATGCAGTGCCGCACGCCACGTCTGCGTGGCTCGCGAAGGAGATGCTCGGTGATCACTGCTTCCGCGTCGTCACGACGCTGCATGGCACCGACATCACGCTGGTCGGGCAGGATCCGTCCTTCCACTCGATCACGCAGTTCTCGATCCAGCGCTCCGATGGCATCACCGCCGTGAGCGAGTACCTGAAGCGCGAAACCGTTCAGCACTTCGCGGTGGCAGCCGAGCGCATCCAGGTCGTGCCGAACTTCGTCGACCTCGAGCGCTACCGGCGCGACGCCTACCCGTGCCACCGCTCGAAGCTCGCGGAAACCGGTGAGAAGATCGTGGCGCACATCTCGAACTTCCGCTCCGTCAAGCGTGTGCTGGACGTGGTGCGCGTGTTCGCGGGGATCGCGGAGCTGGTCCCCGCACGCCTCCTGCTCGTCGGCGACGGCCCCGAGCGCGTGCGCGCCCAGCAGATGGCCGAGGAGCTGGGCGTGGGTGAGCGCGTCCTCTTCCTCGGCAAGCAGTCATCGGTTGCGGAGCTGCTGTCCTGCTCCGACCTGTTCGTGCTGCCCAGCGAGCACGAGGCATTCGGTCTCGTCGCACTGGAGGCCATGGCGTGCGGTGTGCCCGTCATTGCGACGTGCGTCGGTGGACTGCCGGAGGTCGTCACGAGCGGCGAGAGCGGCTTCCTCGACCCCGTCGGGGATGTCGATGCCATGGCCGGGCACGGCCTCGCGCTGCTCCGCGACGACGCGGCCTGGAACGCGGCAAGCGCGGCCGCGCGCCGGGATGCGGAGCGCTTCAGCGCGACCCGCGTCGTGCCGATGTACGAGGCCTACTAT
>CAYSGF010000286.1:0-13250 GCA_964430275.1 uncultured Gemmatimonadaceae bacterium | reverse complement strand
ACGCCTATCGCGCAGGCTACTTCGACCAGGCTCACTTCGGCCACGAGTTCCGGGCGTTCACCGGGCTCACGCCGACCCGGTACGTCGAAGTCCGGCGGCGGTTCCTGCGCGAACATCCCCGCCACGCGCTGGACGGCTGGCCGCTGCCGGCCGATTGATTTCTTACAAGAACGATAGCTCACGACACGCTAAATTGGGGGCACCCCAAAGCAGAGGAGGGCCCCGTGGGCAAAGTCGTCATGTACGCCTCGGTGTCGGTAGACGGCTTCATCGCGGACGAGAATGACCAGCCCGGACCGCTGTTCGACTGGTTGGGCAGCGGTGACGTTCCGTTGGATGAGAGCGGCGTGTTGAAGGTGTCGCAGACGTCCTACGACTACACCCGGCCGTACTGGGACCAGATCGGGGCGACCATTGCCGGCCGCCACGTCTTCGACATGACGGACGGCTGGGACGGCAAGCCTCCGAGCGGGATCGACCACGTCGTCGTCGTCACGCATCGGGGCAGGCCGGAGGGCTGGCATCCCGAGGCGCCGTTCCATTTCGTCGAGGGCGTCGAGGCAGCCGTGGCCAGGGCGCAGGAGCTCGCGGGTGACCGCATCATCGAGGTCGCCGCTGGCGACGTCGGTGGCCAGGTGTTTGCCGCGGGGCTGATCGACGAGGTGCGCATGGACGTCGCACCCGTCGTGTTCGGGTCCGGCAAGCGCTACTTCGGGTCGGTCCATGCGCAGCACCTGCTGGAAGATCCTGACGTGGTGATGCAGGGCAACGGTGTGCTTCACCTGCGCTATCGGGTGCGCCGGTGACCGATCCGAGCGGAACGCGAAGAAGTCCGCTGCGAACGGTGACACAAGAATCGTATCGCGAGCGACCGCCTCCCTCGGCCATCATGCTGAACTCAGCGTTGGTCTGAAAGTGCACCTGGTCGGAGCCTGGACGGGCCCTTACCGAAATGGCGTTGTGCGACCCGAATCCTGATTTTCTGCCTTCTCCCGACAACACGGTTGGCACGATGCGTTACGTCACAGCACGACTCGTCGCCGCGATCGCCATCTCCGGCGTTGCGAGCACTGTCGCGGCGCAGGATGCCAGCCCACTGGCTACGATTCGCGGCTTCGCGCTGGACTCCGCCGACGTCGGAGGAATCAGAGTTCATTACACCCCGCAGGACCGTGAGCACGCGCTGCGACTGGCGGCATTGTGCGAGGAAGCAAGCTCGTACTTTCAAGGCCAGCTCGGCGCTTCCGTGTCCCCGCACCTGGCAGTTCTTCGACCCGAGCACTGGTTGGCACCCTATTCAGGGGGGGGAGGCGAGCCGTACGGTATTCCCTGGGGGTGGATCCCCGATGTGCTGATCGCCGTGCCGGCCTCCCTCGAGGAAGGGGTCCTGATCACAGGGCCGGATCGTTCGGCTGATCGTCGCAGGGTTCGATTCGTCATGCTTCATGAGTTCGGTCACCTGGCAAGCAAGCATGTCCTGCATCCGCGCAGCGATCACCCGTACTCCTCGGTGCGCTGGTTCGACGAACTCATCGCCACATACTTCGCGTACGCATTCGTCAGAGCCAGTGATGCGGAATGGGCGCGATCGGCACGGGAAGAATGGGAGCGGGACGTCGCATCGTTCACACCGTCCGTCGTGTCGCTCGACTGGTCGCACTTTCGCCAGCTATCACCCATAGAGTTCGCGCGCACGTACGCCTGGTACCAGAGTGTCCTCAACCTCCAGGCCGCCGCCTTGTATGAAGATCACGGCATAGACCTTCTGCATCGTCTGAGAGACGGCCTGGATTGGCCAAACGCCGCGGACTGGAGCACCGAAGCGCTCCTCCCGGTTCTGGATGGACTTGCGCCGGGAATTCAGTCCTGGGCTGCTGCTCTCGAGCGGCAGTAGACCACGCAGGGAATCGCTCCAGGACCTGCCGCATACTCCAGGCGCTATGCAGCGGGTCGTTTCTGCTTTGACTGTCGCTGCCATATTGATGACCCGGTCTCGCGTAAGAGGCGCGTAAATGCGTTCAGATCCGTGACAGAAGCTGAGATCGCCAAGAACCCGACCCATCAGCCGACCGTACTTGGCGGTTACGCGACTCCGATAGTGACCGGGTTGCTGATTGCCGCCGTAGGCATCATCCCCGTGACCGTACTGGGGCCGCTGAACGCGCGTCTGCGGCCCGATCTTCCGTGGGCGGCGGCCGTGACGCTGGCCTACCTCGCGCTCCTCCTGTTGTGGCTCAACGGGTCGGGCTTCCCCAGGCGGACCAGACGTAAGCGACGTCAGCGCCTGCGTCTCTGGCCGAGAAGCAAGGGGACTGCAGCAGGCGCCAGCGGCCTCACGGCTGGAGCCATCGCGGCCTTCCTCGGGCTCCTGTATGTGCTTTGGATTATGGTCGCTCGTCTGTCGCCGATCCCGGATTTGAGTGCGTTCCCGACCACATCCTACCGATGGTCCATGTTTATCATGGGTGGCGTCACCGCAGGCATTGCGGAGGAGGCAGCGTTTCGCGGGTATATGCAGACCGGTATCGAGAGGCATGATCGTGCGAATGCACTCTGGATTACCAGCCTCGTGTTCGTCGCCATGCACATCACACAAGGCGTAGGCGCCGTAGTGCTCCTGGGACCGGGATTGTTCGCTGCTTCCATGCTCTATGGCATGCTCGCGCAACGAACAGGGACAATTCTCCCAGGCATGGTGATTCATACCATCGGGGACCTTGCCCATGTGTACTTCGGTGTACTTCGCGGGGACGGCGGCCTGCTCTTCGTGAACTGACAGACGGCGCGGCCACTCGGTTGTCAAGGTGCCGGACGGGCGCGAAGCTTACCTCTGGGCGTTGGCCGCTCACAAATCGGAGTCACTCGTGCTGTCCATCGTCATTCCCGCCTACGATGAAGAGCGCCGCCTCGCGCAGTCCTGCGCTGATGAGTGATGTTGCAACGCTCCTGAGCGCCCCGGCATGCATCGGCTGCGGCAGCACGATTCGCGTCGTCGATGGCCCGCGGTGGTTTCGGTATGCCTGGGAGAGCAAGAACTGGAGCATGCGCATGTTGCAAGACAGCACCTGCGCCCGGACGGTAAGGGAGTGCAGGCGGGCGACCGCGTGCGGCTACTGCTTGTTCCTTGCGGCTATTGCTTTGGAGACATAGTCCCCAAGCTCCCGGATCGAACGCGAATCCATTCCCGCGACCGTCGACTCCTGCTGGTACATCGTGCGCAGCGAGTTCTCCATCTGAGGATTGCCACCTGTGAACTCCTGGATCAGGGCCACCCAACGTTCAGCCAGGCTTTGTACCCGAGGATTGGTGGGATCAGTACCGTTCTGGATCTCGGACCGGACTTCTGCCATCAACCGGGGCCACTCGTTCTCCACTTCTCGGATCCGCTGCTCACCCAGGGTGTTGCGCCGCTCCGCGAGCTCCTCGAGTTGTTCAGGTGTGTAGTACTTTTCGAACATGGTGATCGTCTCCATCGTTTGAATGAATTCCTCAGCCGATAGGATCTCGGCCGTGCGCAGGTGCGTCGCGAGTGCCTCCAGTCGATCCTGGAGCCGCTGTTGCACCTCGATCTGCTCTCTCAAGCGGCTGAGATGAAGGTCGACGACATGCAGCGGTGAGAAGTCGGGATTGGAGAGACAGTCACGGATCTCTTCCAGGGAGAAGTCGAGTTGCCGCATCGACATGATCTGCTGCATCCGCACCACATCATCCTTGGTATAGAGGCGGTATCCCGTCCCGCTACGCTCTGAAGGTGTAAGCAGTCCGATCTGATCATAGTGATGCAGCGTGCGCACGGTTATGCCCGTCTGCCTGGCAAGGTCCCCGACCTTCCACGTCTGCATGCTATCGCTCCTCGTGCTCTTGAAGGTTGTCCAACGGCTACATGGTACAGGCTTACGTAACGTCAGGGTCAAGAGCTCCCGTCCGCTGAGCTTTCGCGGCCCTGGTAGCCAGCGCATCGGTACGTCGTCTTGCCACACGCAAGGATGGAGCGTACTTATGCCATACGGCGCCGTTCCACGCCGAACCTCCTCGGTTCCAACCCCGGCCGGAACCTCCTGGGAGGCAAAGGGAGGAATACTCTCGGACGCTTGCGATGCATCCATGACGCCTCGTCGCGGGGCGCTTCTGCCGGGGAGGGGCGTTCTGCGACCAGTGGCGAAGGGATTGCATCGTGACGCAGAACAAGGACCTCAAGCGCCTGATCCGGGCGCGCATGGCGGAGACGGGCGAATCGTACACTACGGCCCGGTCTCACATTCTCCGCCACCGTCAGACCTCCCATGCACACGCCTCCGCAAGCGTGCAGGCGTCACCGCCGTTCACCGGTCCGCGTTCTCCCCGGATCAACATCCGCCGGCGCATGGCGCAGTTCGCCGGACGGAGGGTTCGTACGTTCCCGTGGCTGTCAGTCGCGTTCTCGAGTCCAGCCATCCTGCTCTTCATCGCTGCCGTGCTGCTGGGCTGCTCACCGGCCGGGGGCGAAGAGCAGCGTGTGACCATCTCGTCGGGGGCCGTGCAGGTGGTCGGTACGTCGGACGTCATCGCTCGTGTCGCCGACCTTCAGCCTGCTAACGACGGTCGAGTGTGGCTGCTGAACTCCATTGAGCCGTTCTTCGTCGTGCTGGGTTTGGATGGCCGCGTCGAGCGCGCATTCGGCCGATCGGGCGGCGGACCAGAGGAATTCGGAGCCCCTCTGGCCCTCGTCTACGATTCCGAATCGGGCGGCGTCTGGACGTACGATCTGTTGCGTCATGCACTGATTGAACTCTCATCGGGACAGCTGCATCACCTGCGGCTATCGCAAGATTCGCTCGCTCCAACACGGCTCGTCTCCTTTGCCGGCGCCGGCGCCTTCCCGGCACGTCCATGGCTGGGTGTGGGGAGTGGAGGGTTCCTGCTCGGGAGGGTGCGAGCGGGAAGGGCGCCGCCGTTCAGCGGACTGGGTTTGTGGAATGCCGACATCGTGATGGTCCGCCGCGACTCGCCGAAGCTCGCCGTCGAGGTGCATACGCCAGTCGCGGACCTTCTGGGAGCACCGGCGTCGCGCTACCCGCGAGCGACGAAGATCCTTCCCTATCCACTCTGGACTGTATGTGCGGATGGCACGCTGGCGCTGTACGATCCGCTGGAAAACGAACTCCGACGTGTTGCGTCGGACGGGCGTGTGCTCACAACGACCGCTTTGCCCCAGGAGCGGCGGGTGGAGCTTACCTTTGATCGGATGTTCGGAATCGCCTACCGGCAGTTGCATGAGCAAGCCGCGGGTTCGCTCCCGGACAGCGTCGACCTGCGACGTCAGTTCGCAGCAATGTTCAGCGAATGGGAGCCTCAGTCCGCTTATGTCTTTCCAGAATATGCGGACTTGCAGTGTGCTCGGGACGGCACACTCTGGCTCCAACCGTTCGACGTCGCCGTCGGCGTTCTGGGGCGGGGGCCCGACTGGTACCGGATTTCCCAGGAGGGCTCGCACCTTGGTCACTCTGCCGGGAACGTTCACGCCTTATCGAATTGGCCCGGACCGGATTTGGGGAACGATCCAGGATTCGCTAGGGGTTACATTCGCTGCGTGGATTGGAGTGGATGCCCTGAGCGAAGCGCGCTAATGGTGGACTTGTCTCCGACTCGGCGCCCAACGGAATCGTCGAAGCTGACGAGCTTGCCAGTCGCCGGCTTCGCCCGCAGCGTAGCCCCCATCGCGTTGACTGGTAGAAGCATGACGCGCTACTCGCGCTTCCTGGCATCCTGGGGCCTTCTGCTTTGCTGCGCAGGCTGCTGGTCCGCGGATGGCAGTCCTGACGGCGGATCGAGCGCTGTAGCTCCGGGGGGCACAGACAGCACCGCGGTGGCAACGGGGGCCGCAGTACCGGCGGCGCAGGACTCCGCGTTGCGGTCTGCTGCTGAAAGCATCGTCGCGTTTCTCCGGGGCACCACGGCTTTCGAGACGCTGAGCGTTGCCGAAACAGTGGACCTGGTTATACCCGCCGAGGGAGGCGGGACGCGTCGTCGAGTGTCCCGCGAGGCGCTGCGTGACCGGCACGCCTGGACGGTTCAGATTCACAGCCAGCAGTACTCACTCGTGCCCGCAGCGAACCTCACCGAGATGACGGTTGCGCCAAACCGGCACTTCAACTGCCGCGAGGGCTCTCTCCTGGCACGCGTTCCGGAGTTTGCTGAATCACCTCACGCCGGTGTGCGCCTGGAACCGCCCGACGCAGATAGCTGTCTCCAGGTGTGGAACGCCACGTTCGTATTCGAAACTGCCTCGGGACACCCGCGGCTGACGGCAGCCATCTACGACCAGTGGGAGTGGTAGACGGCATCGGCGCTCCGACCAGCCTACGCCATACCACTCTTGTTGATGAGGTGCGGTTGTTGTCGCCCTGCCGGTCAAGATCGAGGGCGGCTCTGGCGGACCGTTGCGCGCGATAGCAATCGTACCGACGCCGTAGAAGAGCCCTTGACCGACTGGCTGCTCGTGCGGCCCGCATCGACAATGCTGCGACGCGAGACTGTCACGCTCGAACGAAGCTGGGAGCGCCAGGTAACCGCAGCACAATCCGGAATCTATTCAGGGAGGATCGCTCGACGTGGCGAAGTCAGCGCAAGGCCAGATCGTCGCGTTGGGCGGCGGCGGGTTCTCCATGGAGCCCGACAACGTTCTTCTGGATGATTTCGTCCTGTCTCTATCTCGACGCAAGCGTCCGCGCGTCTGCTTCATACCGACCGCGAGCGCCGATTCAGCGTACTACATCGCGAAATTCTACCGTGCATTCTCGAACCGGTGCGAACCAACGGATCTCACCCTCAACGATCCGCCAGCTCTGCCGCGCAACCCGCCGACCACCGGCGATCTCCCTTCGTTCGTGGCGGAGCAGGACATCTTCTACGTGGGTGGCGGGAACACGGCCCACTTGCTGGCCACCTGGCGCGTTCATGGGCTGGACAAACTCCTTCGTAGAGCCTGGCAAGCCGGTGCGATATTGGCAGGGATCAGTGCAGGAATGCTGTGCTGGTTCGAGGGAGGGCTGACTGACTCGTTCGGAGGGCTCGAATCCCTCCACGATGGAGTCGGCCTGCTGACCGGCACCGCATGTCCACATTACGACGGAGAGGCAGGGCGCCGGGAAGCCTTTCACCAGATGATCGCGAATGGTGCACCTTCGGGGTACGCGGTCGAAGATGGCGTTGCCCTCCACTTTGTAGGTCGGCGGCTTCGCGAGGTCGTCAGCTCGCGGCCGAACGCATCAGCCTATCGGGTTTCTGTGCGTCACGGTGAGATCAACGAGAAGCGCCTTTCCGCGAGGTACCTGGGCAAGGAAAGCAATCCAGTCCTCGAGCGCGGCGTTCTAACGCGCTGAAGCTGGCACGCAGATGTGTTAGTCGTTCGGTGCTGGGCGAGATCTCGTACGGCAGTTCAAGTGCGAAGACGCTGGCCCGGCATGCACGCCACCTTGACAGCGTTTATGCCGCAGCACGATCGGAGGCGCCGATGTACCGCTCATTCGCTGTACTCATACTGGCCATTCATGCAGCAGGCCCTGATGCCTCCCCGGTCGGAGCTCAGGTCACGGAGGATAGTCGTGTTGCGCTAACGAACGTGACGTTGATTGACGGAACTGGTGCAGCCGCGCAGCAGGGAATGACGGTGCTGATCAACGGGAACCTGATCGAAGCAGTCTTCAGAACGGGTACCAATGCGCTTGGTCCGGAAGCCGAAGTGATTGAACTGACGGGTCACTTCGTGGTGCCGGGACTCGTCAACACGCACGTCCACCTGCCAATGCTCGGACGAATGCGTGATTCGGTCATGACCGGGCTCGAGCGCATGTTCTACTCCGGCGTCACTTCACTGCGCGAAATGGCCGGTGACGCGAGACTCAGCGGGGAGATCGTGCGCGCGAGTCTGCTTGGCGAGGCCCCGCTGCCGAGCATCTACTACGCGGCAAGAATCGCCGGCCCCACGTTTTACGCTGGCGGCGGCGGCGGTGCAAGGGAATGGCTTGGGTATGAACCAGGCATGGCGCCGTGGGCTCAAGCGGTAGCCAGCCACACGGATGTAGAACGGGCCGTCGCAAAGGCGGTGGGAACGGGTGCGACGGGGCTGAAACTCTATGCGGATCTCGACACGGTGCTGGTCAGAAACCTCATCGACGAGGCCCATGAGCAAGGTCTCAAGGCGTGGGCGCACGGGACGGTGTTTCCCACAGGTCCGCTCGACGCTGTGCGATCGGGTGTGGACGGTCTATCGCACGTGTGCTTCATCTTCTGGGGGCTGCAGGATCGCGTGGCCAGGACAATGAGCGAACGCCGGCCATTCGACCCCGCGGTGGTAGATCTGTCCGCCGATCCGTACCAGACGCTCTTTCGCGAGATGGTGGACAACGGAGTCGTTCTGGACGCAACAGCCAGGAACGCTTCGTTGAATCCGGGTGCTGCAGCGGCGGGTTGTGGGCCGGAGTTGCTGAAACGGACGCTCCGGGCGGCACACGGTGCGGGGGTCAGCATTTCAACAGGCACGGACTACTGGACCCCAACCGGCGAACCAGATCCGACACTATTCACAGAGGTTGAGTATCTCGTTCAGAATGGGATCCTGTCACCTCTCGAGGCGATCACAGCGGCCACGCTGAATGGCGCGAGCGCTATCGGCATCGAAGACGCCTACGGCACCGTTCAACCAGGGAAGATCGCCGATCTCGTGATTCTGGCTTCGGACCCGTCCGCTGACATCAGGGCATTGCAGGATGTGAGGGCAGTGGTCAAATCCGGCAAGATCTATCGGAGGCAGGAGTATGTTCGCCGACGATCACACCGGTAACAGCCCTGCGGCATCACGAACTCGTCGAAGCTGACGAGCATGCGACAGTAGTCAGCAGCTGGAAAGATGCGTATCGCAGTTCGGCTTCAACTTGCTGCATGAGCTCGCAGCATAGCTTTGGGCGTTGGACAGTTCGACAACACGTTCTCAGCGAGTCACAATGGTCTTCAACATGGATGACGCAGCGTCGGTACTCGAGCGTACGCCGGCGGTGCTCCGTAACCTGCTGGCGGGGCTACCCGAACCTTGGATCACCTGTGACGAGGGGCCGGACACCTTCAGCCCGTTCGAGAACGTGGCGCACCTCGTCCATGGCGAGCGATCGGACTGGATCACGCGGGCGCGCAAGATCCTCGACAGAGGCGCCGACCGGCGCTTCGACCCGTTCGACCGCTTTGCGCATCGCACCGAGAGTGCCGGGAAGAGCATGCTGCAACTCCTCGACGAGTTCGACGAGTTGCGTCGGGCGAACCTGGCCACGTTGCGAGGCTGGAGCATTGCTCCGAGCGACCTGGATCGGCAGGGAGAGCACCCGTCACTTGGCACGGTCACGCTACGCGAGCTTCTGTCCACGTGGGTGGTTCACGACCTGGGTCATATCGCACAAATCACACGCGTGATGGCCAAGCGCTACCGCAGTGACGTCGGCGCGTGGGAGGCGTACTTGCCGATCCTGACGCGATAGTGCGGGCCTGATATTGAATCCTGAGTGCGACCCGAACAGCCACGTGCGCGAGCTTGGCTTTGCGACTCGGCGTAGAGACGATCGTAAGCTGGTTCATCGCTGGTGGCGTCCTCGTGTTTGTGCCCCTCGTAGCACCGACTGGTTGTGGTGCCTCGGCTGCACCCCTTCGCTGCTAGGCGCGGTTCTCATCATCTATCCGTTTGCGGCCCCGCTGACGATCGCCAGGAATGGATTTGCGAGATCGATCCGAGTTATACGGATGCTGGGCGGTGTGCTCATAGCGTTGACGCTGCGCCGCGTATGCAACGTGGTGTTACAGCGCGAAACGCATGAGCACCCGCGGGAAGCCGTTGATCACGGACGTCGTGCGGCGGCTTTTCGGAATCCAGCTTTCTCGAAGAGCGCCTTTGTCCCGACATACGCCATCGTCAGGTCCACCTTGTCACCCTGTCCCCATCACTCCCTGATATAACGTCCTGCGCAGCGCCGACCCTGATGCGGCATTACGAATGGTCGAGCCCGACCCATTCGACGAAACTGCCCGAACCTACTTCATTGCGATGACGTGCTCCACGAGCTGATCGACAGCGATCTCGGTGCCCTGGTAGAAGCCCGACGTTCTGTTTTCCTCGAGATCCGCTTCATCCCGGTGCAGCGCCGTGAAGACGTAGCGCGTGCCGGTTCCCACAGATTCCAGCGTGATGATCGCGGTGATCGGAATGTCGTCAAAGACAGCCGGACGGTAGCCGGGGAACAACATGGAGGTCCAGACAAGCCGCTCCATCGGAACAACGTCCAGGAAACAGCCGAGGTTCGGAGACTCCTGACCGTCTCCCATCGCGATGTCGATGCTGAAGATACCGCCCGGTCGCACGTCCATTTCCACTCGCGACACACGCCCCCAGGGTCTCGGCATGTACCATTCCTTGAGGTGCTCCGGTTTCGTCAACGCTTCCCACACGAGCCGCGCGGGAGCGTCGATGACCCGTTCGATCGCGAAATCGAGCCTGGGATCGAACGTGAATGGCTTGCTCATGAGTCTCATGTCTCCTCCTCGAGTCGTTTGACGTATTCGTCGAACCGGTCAAGTCGAGCTTCCCACGACTGGCGACGGGCGGTCAGCCAGTCCTCGACGACCTTCAACCGCTCCGGTGCGAGCTCATAGGTCCGCACTCGGCCGCGCTTCTTCGAGCTCACCAGCCGGCTCTGCTCCAGCACGGAGAGGTGCTGCACGAACGACGGGAGTTGCATGTCGAACGGTGCCGCCAGTTCGCTGACGGTGGCGGGTCCGGCCGACAGTCGCTCCATGACTTTCCGCCGGGTCGGATTGGCCAGGGCGTGAAACACTGTGTCAGCAGCTGCGGATTGAACCATTCCCGAAACCCATCCCCATGCGCGTGTAATCCATTCTGACCGAGGGATTCTACCGTTTCCCAATACTTCTGTCAATACCTAAGTATTGGCAAGATGCCGTGGCCGCGGAAGTGGGTCTCTGGTCAACGGGTTGGATTCGCATAGACTAGCGCGCCTGGCGATGTGCACGGCAGTGCCGGACGCGTCCGGTCAGGACGGAGAGGAGATGCTGTGACTCTGAAGCGGATGGACAACGTAGGCATCGTGGTAGAATCCCTCGACGCCGCCATCTCGTTTTTTGCCGAACTTGGTCTGAGGCTCGAAGGGCGGGGGATGGTCGAGGGCGAGTGGGCGGGGCGCGTCACGGGACTGGGGACGCAGCGCGTCGAGATCGCCATGCTGGTCACGCCGGATGGCCACAGTCGGCTCGAGCTTTCGCGATTCCTCACTCCGCCCGTCATCGCTGATCACCGGAACGCGCCGGTGAATGCTCTTGGCTACCTACGCGTCATGTTCACGGTGGACGACATCGACGAGACGCTGGTCAGACTCCGCACCTGGGGCGCGCAGCTCGTCGGGGAAGTGGTCCAGTACGAGGATGCGTATCGGCTCTGCTACATCCGTGGTCCCGAGGGACTTCTCATCGGACTCGCCGAGGAGCTCAGGCCCAGCGTGCCCGCATAGGCGGTGGGTAGACGTGTGATGAATCGAGGCGACGAGTTTCGCGAGTATTTTCGGCGGTATGCGACCGTTTCGCTTGGATCCGAGCCCGAGAAGCTTGCCGCGTTCTACGATCAGAGCTTTCTCGCCGCCGGACCCCAGGGCGGCGCTGCGTTCCGGAATGACGCGACCTTTCTCGACTGGTTGCGTCAGGTCCACGATTTCAACACCGCATCCGGGATGACATCCATGACGCCGGAGGACGTCGTCCCGGTGCGGGTGAGCGCCGACTACACTCTCGTGACAGTGCGGTGGGCGGCGACGTTTCAGTCATCGGGAGGCGCGGCGATTCGGTTCAGTGTCTCCTATCTTCTTCGAGAAGAAGAGGCTGGATACAAGGTCGCCGCCTACGTTTCGCACGAGGACCAGGACGACGCGATGCGCGCGCAGGGCTTGCTATAGCGGCGCGCCCTACGTCCTTCACACATCTGGCAGCCTGGGACAACATGGACAGAGAGCGCAGATACCAGGACCACGAGATCCGGCAGATTCTCGATCTGGCCGTCGGCGAGGAGGACGGTCCTGCGAGTACTCTCTCCGCAGTCGATGGCTTGACGCTTCGCGAGCTGCAGGAAGTCGGGCGCGAGGTCGGGTTGCTCCCGGAGCGTATCACGCAGGCGGTCGCGGCATTCGAGGGGCGTGGGGAATCCGTCCCTCGAAGCACTACTCTCGGCTTGCCGACATCTGTCGGGAGAGTCGTGCCTCTTCCTCGCAACCCATCGGACCGGGAATGGGAGCTGCTCATCGCAGAGTTGCGCACGACGTTTGGCGGGAAAGGTGACGTGACCTCGCATGGCAGTCTGCGAGAGTGGTCGAGTGGGAATGTGCACGTGTTTATCGAGCCGACTGCGACGGGCCATCGGTTGCGATTGGCGGATTCGAACGCGGCGGTCGCCGGGATCGTTGCCGGTGGATTCCTTCTGGCCTTCGCACTCCTGATCCTCGTGGTACTCCTTGGCAAGGACGACCCGGGCTTCAGATTCGCGGTCCCGGCGTTTTTTTCCCTGCTCGGTGGTGGCCTGGTCACGGGCAGCGCGATATCGCTTCCCAGGTGGGCTCGCGAACAGGAGAAGCGCATGGAGCACATCAGTCGCCATGCGTTGTCGCTTCTTGCGCTGCCCGGGTCGACTGCCGACTGAAGGGGTCAACGAGCGCACCGCCGCCACTCCGGTGCACATCGCCGGTTGCCAGGAATCAAGATTGTCGTCCACGTCCAACCTGAGGTGGATTTGTGCCTGACCAAGACCTGTCCGCGACATTCGGAGCCCTCCGGGCCATCCTCCAGCCGCTCGAGCCCGTGCTCGTGAAGGTCCATGATCAGCCTGACAACTATTACCTCGATACGGCCTACATTCAGAAGAACAAGAAGCCGCTCTACTTTGGGTCCGTCCGCATCGGCCGCAATCGCGTCAGCTTCCATCTCATGGCGGTCTACATCTGGCCCGACCTTCTCGATGGGGTCTCGGCCGAGCTCAAGCGCCGGATGCAGGGGAAGTCATGCTTCAACTTCACCGCGCCCGATCCTGATCTGCTGAGCGAGCTCACAGCCCTCACGAAACAGGGCTTCACGAAGTATCGTGAAGCGGGGTATGTCCCTTGACCGTGATGGGTGCCGGCAGACGGATCTCAGTCGTTTCTTTCTCGCTTCAGGACACCTATGCAGCCTGATGC
>CAYSGF010000285.1:0-13602 GCA_964430275.1 uncultured Gemmatimonadaceae bacterium | reverse complement strand
GGCGGGTGGCCTCGTCGAGGAGTCCGAGGAGGCCGGGTCGTTCCGCTTCGGCGACGGCCTGGACGAGGTCGGCCGCGTCGTCGGGGGGCAGCAGGCGCAGCCAGAGGCGGCGCTCGGCGGGTGTGAGCGCGAGCAGGAGGTCGGCCTGGTCGGCGGAGCCGAGATCGAAGAAGAACTCCTCGGCGTCGCCCGGCTCGAGCAGGCGGAATCCGGCGATGCGATCGGGCTGGTCGAGCAGCCACCACGCCTCCGCCAGCTCCAGGAGGTTGATCTCGCCCGCGGGCTGCAGCATCCGCACTCCGTTCTACGAAAGGCAGTCTGACGTGCGCATCAGCGCCCGCCGAGTCTAGTTGGTCGCTTCCCGAATCACAATTCCGTTACCGGCCCGAGACAGGCAGGCCGCCGAGTCGTGATGGGGCCGTCCGATCCTTCGAGCATGTTCGAGGCGCGCAGGAGAAGCGCAGGTCATGACATCGAGGTGAAGCATGGGACGGCAGGCAGAACGGCAGAGGCGGGCGGCCCGACGTCACGGAGACGGCAGGATCGTGGGCGCGGTGTGCTTCGCAGCGGGCATGCTGGTGCTCGCCGCGGGCGGTGCATCGGCGCAAGCGACCGGGGGCGGGCGCATCATCGGACGCGTCGCGAGCTCACAGTCGGGCGAAATGCTGACCGGGGTGATGGTGAGCATCGAGGGCACCGGCGTTGGCGCGCTCTCGGACGTGAACGGGCGCTACGTGCTGACGAGTGTCCCGGCCGGCGCGTACACGCTGGTCGCGCACAACCTCGGCTACGGCGACAAGCGTGTCACGGGCGTCGCCGTAGGGGCGGACAGCACGACGGTGCTCGACATCACGCTCGCGCCGCAGGCGCTCGCGCTCGAGGCACTGACCGTAACGGCGGAGGCGCAGCGCGGCAGCGCCGTGTCGCTGCTCTCGGAGCGGCAACGCGCGGCGGGGGTGGTGGACGGGATCGGCGCGGAGCAGATCGGGAGCTCTGCCGATGGCGATGCGGCGGCAGCGCTCAGGCGCGTGCCCGGCATCTCCGTGGTGGACGGCAAGTACGTGTACGTGCGCGGACTGGGCGAGCGCTACGGCGCGACTACGCTGAACGGCGCGCCGATGCCCTCGCCCGAGACGGACCGCAAGACCGTACCGCTCGACATCGTGCCCTCGAGCCTGCTCGAGAGCGTCGTCACGGCGAAGACGTACATGCCGAACCAACCGGGCGATTATGCCGGCGGCCTGGTACAGATCCGGACGCGCAGCTTCCCGACGTTCCGTGCGATCCGGTTCTCCGCATCCGGCGGGTTCGACAGCAACGCCACATTCCAAAAGGGCATGCTGTCGCCGGCCAGCGGCAGCTTCGATTTCTTCGGATTCGATGACGGCACGCGCGGGCTGCCGTCGGCGGTCCCCTCCGACCGGCGGCTCGACCGCACGTCATTCACGCGTGCGGAGCTGCAATCGATCGGGCGCGAGTTCGGTGATGGCATCTGGGGCCCGATCGTCGAGCAGGTGCCGCTCAACTCGAGCTTCAGCGTTTCGATCGGTGACGAATTCTCACTGGCCGACCGACCGCTCGGTTTCCTTGCCGCGGCTACCCTGTCGAACGAGTACACGGTGACGAGGGACGTGGTGGAGCGCGTGTTCTCGGCTGCGGGCGGGACGGCGCCGGAGGTCGACTACGTCGGGCAGGTCGGCAGCCACGGCGTGTCGCTCGGCGGGCTGTCGACGTTGTCCTACCAGCTCTCGCCCGCGCATGAGGTCACGCTCGAAGGTGTCTACAACCGGTTGACCTCGGAGGAGTCGCGGCGGCTCGAAGGCTTCAACATCGACTCGAACACGGACCAGCTGAACACGCGGCTGCGCTACCTCGCACAGACCGTGGTGACGGGCCAACTGCGCGGCCAGCACAGCTTCGACGCCCTGAACGATGCGCGCTTCGCATGGCGCGCGGGCATGTCGCAGGCCGACCGCTACGAGCCGAACACGCGCGAGGTGCTCTACCGCGCGTTCGACGGCGCGTATTACTGGGACAACTTCATCCAGAGCGGCAGCACCTTCCACCAGGACATGAGCGAGCGCGGGCTGAACGGCGCGGCCGACCTGGAGCTGCCGTTCGGCTTCCGCGATCTGCCGGGGAAGCTGTCGCTCG
Source organism: uncultured Gemmatimonadaceae bacterium (assembly GCA_964430275.1). Lineage (GTDB taxonomy): Bacteria > Gemmatimonadota > Gemmatimonadetes > Longimicrobiales > RSA9 > DASTYK01. The sequence goes on along the minus strand of CAYSGF010000285.1, from coordinate 11,448 downwards.
GTGGCAGTGCGGAGCGGCGCACACGCGATGCGTATACGCGCCGGTTCCGGTTCGTCCCCGAGAATGGCAGCATCAGCGACGACACGCGCGTGCTGGAGCCGAACGAGCTGTTCGCGGTAGAGCACATCGGGCCGGGCGGCTTCGAGATCCGCGAGGCGACGTTCAATACCGACAACTACGGCGCCGAGCAGGCGGTGTATGCGGGGTACGCCATGCTCGATTTCGAGCTGCTGCCACGCCTGCGCGTCGTCGCGGGTGCCCGTTACGAGACGACGTCCCAGGAGGTTGCGCCTTTCGACCTGTTCGACGCGGCGCGGGCGCCCATCGATCCTGCTGCGCTCGAAGCGAATGACGTCCTGCCTGCACTGAACCTGACGTGGGCCGCGCGCGACGCCATGAACATCCGGCTCGGCGCTTCGCGCACCCTCGCCCGGCCGCAGTTCCGCGAGCTCGCGCCCTTCTCCTTTGCCGACTACGCCGGCGGCTACCTCACGATCGGCAACCCGCTGCTAAATCTGACGCGCATCACGAACCTGGACGCACGCTGGGAATGGTTCCTTCGACCGGGTGCACTGCTCGCCGTGAGTGGCTTCTACAAGCAGTTCGAGGATCCGATCGAGACGCTCGTGCTACCGAGCACGGAGCTGATCAAGACCTGGGTGAATGCGCCGCGTGCGACGAACTACGGCGTCGAGCTCGAGGCGCGCACCGGACTGGGCATGATCGCGGCCGCGCTCACGGACGTGACCCTCAACATGAACCTGACGCTCGTCACGTCGGACGTGAACACCGGCAGCGACGTGGAGGTCTACCTGCCGGGCGAAGGCGCGATGCCGCTCGCCGTGGTGGAGAAGGATCGGCCGCTGCAGGGGCAGTCGCCCTACGTGGTGAACGTCGGTGCAACGTACGCCAACGCAAACGCGGGGCTGAGCGCAAGCGTGCTGTTCAACCGCTTCGGCCGGCGCATCGACTCCGTGGGCGCACAGGAGCTGGAAGATATCTACGAGGAGGCGCGCAATCAGCTCGACCTCACGGTCGAGAAGCAGCTCACGGGCGCGGTCGCGCTCAAGCTATCGGCTGCGCGGCTGCTCGGTAGCGAGGTCGAGTTCACGCAGTTCGGCGACCTCATCCGCGGCCATGAGCTCGGCCGCACCGTTTCGCTCACGGTTTCGTGGGAGCCCGGCCGGTGAGCGGACGTTCGCAGCGATCATCACTCTCGAGGAGAATCTCAGCAATGATGCGGAAGACGAATTATCTCGCCCTCGTGCTCACGGGCGTGCTGGCTGTCACGGCGTGCGAGGACCAGGCCGATCCGACCGGACCGGGCGTCGAGCTCCCCGACGAGGCGCAGCTGCCTGCAGTGATCACGGGGGAGCTGGCGCTCGATGCCGATACGACCTACTACATCCGCGGCATCGTCACGGTGGACGAGGGCGGCGTGCTGCGCATCCCCGCCGGTACCCTGCTGCTCGGTGACGTCGAGGCTACGCCGAGCGCGCTGATCGTGCGGCGTGGCGGCCAGATCTTCGCCGAGGGCACGGCGGACGCGCCGATCGTGTTCACCAGCTCGGCACCCGCGGGCACCCGGCAGCGCGGAGACTGGGGCGGCATCGTGCTCAATGGCCGATCGACCTGCAACTTCCCGGCGGACGAGTGTGTCGGCGAAGGTTCGTCCGGCGCATACGGCGGCGACGACCTCGACGATAACAGCGGCGTGCTGCGCTACGTGCGCATCGAGTTCGCCGGCTACGAGGTCAGTTTTGGCAACGAGCTGAATGCACTGACGCTGAACGGCGTCGGTTCCGGCACGGAGATCAGCCACATCCAGGTGCACTACGGCTCCGACGACGGCATCGAGTTCTTCGGTGGTACCGTCGACGTGAAGTATGCGATCGCGACCGGCATCTCCGACGACTCGTTCGATTATTCGACCGGCTGGAGCGGACGCGGCCAGTTCTGGATCGCGCAGCAGGATCCCGCGGACGGGGACTTCGGCTGGGAGATCGACAACAACGAGAACGACTACGATGCGCTACCGCGAACGAGCCCGACGGTCTACAACGTGACGCTGGTCGGCGGCGGTGCGGGCGGGAGTGCGACGGAGAGCCCGGCCGGCGTGCTGTACCGGCGCGGCGCGGCAGGCGACATCGCGAACATGATCATCACCGGCTTCAAGGTCGGTCTCGACATCGACAATGACGAAACGCTCGCACAGTGCACGGCCGGCGACCTGACGATGCGCGGGCTTGTGATCGCCGGCAACGGTGAGGACCTCGCGTCCGACGACACTCTGCAACAGACCTGCGAAGCCACTGCCGGTTTCGACCTGCGCTTCGATGATCCGGCCCTCGCCGCGGCATTCGACCGCGCGAATCCGGACTTCCGGCCGGCGGCAGGGTCGGCAGCGACGCAAAATGCCATCGCTGCCCCCGCAGACGACTTCTTCACGGCCGTCGATTTCATTGGCGCGGTCGGGCCGGGCGCCGAGGAGTGGTACGAGGGCTGGACTACATTCGCGCAGAACTGACACGGTCGTTCAGCAGCAGCGGGGGTCGGCGAGCGCCGGCCCCCGCTTCTTGTTCTGGGATTAGCGCCACAGTAGCGGCTACTCCCCCGACGCGTTCAGATTCATATGGGACCTGGCCGCTCTGCCGGTGCAGCAGCGGATACGGGTCTGGTTGAGGCCACCGTCGCAAAAGGCTGCCCAGGACGATGTCGAGCGTGACCCGTGATCGCCCGCTTCGCGTTGCCGCGATGGACGTAGGCTCGAACGCGATGCGCTTCCTGGCAGCGGAGGTCACCTCGGAGGATGACTTCCAGGTGCTGGAAGTGGCCCGCACCGCCGTTCGTCTCGGTGCGAGTGTGTTCGAGAACGGCGCTCTGAGCGATGACTGCATGCGCGCCGCGACGGCTGCGATGCGCGACTACCGGGAACGCATGGACGCGCTCGGCATTCTTGATTACCGGGCCGTCGCCACGAGCGCGGTTCGCGAAAGCAGCAACGGCGTCGAGCTGCTGGCGCGTGTACAGCGGGAGGCCACTGTCACGCTCGAGCCCATCGGGGCGGAAGAGGAGGCGCGCCTGGTGCATCGGGCCGTGCGCAGTCGCATCCCGCTCGACGAGCGGGAGTGGGTGCTCGTCGATCTCGGTGGCGGCAGTGCGGAAGTATCGCTGGCGAACGCGACGGCCGTCGCCTGGACGACCTCGCACCCGCTCGGCGCGGTGCGCCTGCTGGCGGAGCTGGAGGGCCCGGACGGGCTCGAGCGCTGCCGGTCTCGCATCGACGCGTACGTCTCGCGCCTGCAACTGCCCGCAGCCGGAGCGCCCGCCGGCTTCGTCGCAACGGGAGGCAACAGCGAGGCGCTTGCGGTGATTGCTTCCGCTCCGTGCGACGAGCGCGGCGTAAGCCACATCCCGCTGGCGACGCTGCAGGCGGCGGCGGACACGCTGGCGGGCATGCCGCGACGCGACCGTGTCCGCCGGTTCGGGCTGCGCAGCGAGCGGGCGGACGTGGTGCTGCCCGCGGCCATGGTGTACGCCGCGCTGTGCGAGCAGTTCGGGTTCGAGGCCATGCTGGTGCCGCATGTCGGTGTGCGTGAGGGCGTGGTGCTGGATGTGGCGGCGCGGATTCGAGCGTTGTGATCGGATCGTTACACGCCAGTGACCCGGCATTGATCATTGCGCGATACACCTCCTACAGGGCCGCCGTCGGCGGTGCGGGTTCCAGGTACAGCGAGGCAGTACGAACATGAGCACGGCAGCGGTGAAGCAGGCGCCGGCGCGAATCCTGGTGGTGGAGGACGAACGTGACATCGCGGCACTCGTGGCGTACCACCTGACCAAGGAGGGATACCGGGTGCGGACGGCCGAGGGCGGCACGGAAGCACTCGAAGCGGCGGCGGCCGAGCGCCCGGACCTGCTCGTGCTCGACCTCATGCTCCCCGGGTTCTCCGGGTACGAGGTGCTGCAGGAGGTCCGGCGACGCCCGGAGCTTGCGGAGATTCCGGTCGTGGTACTGACCGCTCGCCGCGATGAGGCGGATCGCGTGAAGGGGCTGGAGCTCGGCGCGGACGACTACGTGACGAAGCCGTTCAGTCCGCGGGAGCTGGTGCTCCGTGTCGCTGCCGTGTTGCGGCGCGCGCAGTCACCCGCACTCGCAGGGTCGGGTCGCGTACTGCGCGGTGGTCCCGTCACCGTGGACCTGAACGCCACTTCCGCATTGGTGGACGGGGTTGCGATCGATCTCACTCCGACCGAGTACCGCCTGCTCGTCACGCTGCTGGAGCGGCGCGGCCGCGTCCAGTCGCGGCAGCAGCTTCTCGAGACGGCGTGGGAGATCCACGCCCGCATCGAGACACGGACCGTGGACATGCACGTGCAGCGACTGCGCACGAAGCTCGGCGATGCCGGGCATCTGATCGAAACCGTACGCGGCTTCGGCTACCGGTTCCGCCCGCGCGACGAGTCGGAATGAGGCGTGCGCGCTGGCGGGTTTCGATCGTCGTCGCGATGGCGCTGCTTGCGACTGCCGCGCTCACCCTGCTCGCCGCCAGCCGCGTCGGTCCGCTCCTCGCCCTCGTGCTCGCGCTGCTCATCGGCATCGCGCTCGGCAACGCAGCGTCGCGCCGGCTCGAGCGGCTGCGCACGGATGCACTCGCGCGGGTGCGTGGCGACGGTGGCGCGCGCATGCCCCACTCGCGGTTCGCCGAGCTCAACGCGCTGTCCGCCACGCTCGATCTCCTGGTAGCGGAGGCATCGACCCGCGCGGATGCCCTGCGCGTGGACCGGGACGAGCTCGCGCTGCTCGTGAACGGGACGTCCGAAGGCATCGTGCAGGTGGACAGTCGTGCGCGCATCATCCGGGCGAACCCGGCAGCGCGACTCCTGCTCGGACTGCCGGACGTGGTGCGGGACCAGCCGATCGCGACGCTCATCCGCAATGTAGAGCTCCGGATGCTGCTCGCCCGCGCGGCGCAGGGACAGAGCATCCCGGAGGCGGAGATCACGTTGGACGACCGGCGGCTGCTGGTGCTCAGCCGGCCGTTTACGGACGGCGATGCGCGCGGCACCGTCGTGGCGTTCACGGATCTGACGCGTTTGCGGCGGCTGGAGGAGGTACGCCGCGAGTTCGTTGCGAACGTGAGCCACGAGCTGAAGACACCGCTCACGTCGATTCGGGGCTACGTCGAGACACTCCTCACGGACGAGCTTCCGGACGAAACGCGTCGCCAGTTCCTGGAGGTCGTCCACAACAACGCCGAGCGCCTGCACCACATCGTGGATGACCTTCTCGATCTGTCACGGCTCGAATCGGGCGGCTGGCGACCGGAGCTGCGAGCGGTGGACGTCGCCGAGCTCGCGCGCGATGCGTGGCGCGCCGTCGCCGAGCGCGCCGAGGCCACGCCGTTGACCTTCACGGTGACCGGCGCTAGCCTCCCGGCCGTGGCGGACGCGGGTGGGCTGCGTCAGGTGCTCACGAACCTGTTCGACAATGCGATTCGCCACACGCCCGCGGGTGGCACCGTCACGGTCCGGGTGGCCAGGGATGAAGGCGCGGACGGGACGGCCTGGACCGCGATCGAAGTGCAGGACACCGGATCGGGGATCCCGCGCGACGCGCTGGGCCGGGTGTTCGAGCGCTTCTATCGCGTCGACCCGGCGCGCTCGCGCGGCGAGGGCGGCACCGGCCTGGGTCTCTCGATCGTCAAGCATCTCGTCGAGCGGATGGGTGGCGACGTCACGGCTGCGAGCGAGCTCGGCAAGGGCACCACGATTCGCGTCCGGCTGCGCGCCGCACAGGCGCCCGCCATTGCACGGAAGAACGCAGGATGAAGCAGGAAGCAGCGCAGTCCTCCCGCCTCGTGCCGCTGATTGGCGGCCTCGGAATCCTGATGGTCGGAGCAGGTATCGTGGTTGGCGCGGTCCAGGCACTAAGGCCGCAACCGACCGATGCCGTGCCCGCTGACGTCCCTGCGCTCACACTCCTCAGCCCCGCAGTGGACGACACCGTCGAGACGCCCGTGCCGCTCCGCTTCACCGCCGGCGACCGCCTCGAGCTCGGCGGCATGGGCTGGGCAAGCGGCGACCTGCACCTGCACGCGTACGTGGACGGGCGGGAGATCATGCCGGCAGCGGCCGACATCGAGGCGCTCCAGGACGGCACGTTTCGCTGGACACTTCCCGTGGAGCCGGGCACGCGCACGATCCAGCTACGGTGGGCCGGCATGAGCCACGGCGCGATCGAGGCGGGCGCGAGCGACGCGATACGGGTCCATGCCCGCTGACCTCTGCCGCTCGGCCCACCGAACGGCGCGCTAGCTCACGCCGAAGTGCGGGAGCGCTGGAGCAACCCTCCCGGTCGAGCCCAGACCCCTTCCGGGGATGTCGTTACGTCCTCGTTACGACTTCGTCGCTGCGCAGTGGCCGGGGTGGCGCATGTTCCGGCATCCGATACGCAACCGTCACGCGCAGGGGATCGAAATGGGACAGCGGATGCCGATGCTGCTCTTCATGCTCGCCGCACTGGTGCTCCTGCCGGTGGGCCGCCGGGCGCATGCACAGGACATCGGCGACGTCACGATCGATCTCACGGGCCGTATCCAGTACCAGTTCCACACGTCGAGCGTATCCGGCGCGGACGAGACCTTCGAGTTCCGGCGGCTGCGTCTGGGCGCCGACATTCGCGTGGGGGAAACGATCCGCGGGTTCATCGAGCCGGACTTCTCACAGGCGGATCTCGAGATCAAGGCGGCGTGGATCGAGTACGTCATCGACCCCGCGTTCGTAGTCCGGGCGGGACAGTTCAAGAAGCCGTTCAGCCGGGTGCAGTTGACGAGCTCGCTGGCCTACCCGGCGATCGAGCGAGGGCTGCGCATCCGCGGCCTGGCGGGCGCCTTCGACCAGGTGGACCTGGAGACGGGGTCGCCGGTGCTGAGCCGGTTGGACGGCCCGCTGCTCGGTGAGGAGCAGTACCTGCTGGACGCGCTCGGCTACCAGTCCTACGACATGGGTGTGGGAGTGCACGGTACGCTCGGCGCCGTCGGGTACGAGGCGGGCGTGTTCAACGGCACGGGCGCCGACGCGCTGGACGAGGACGGCTCGAAGGCGGTCGCGGCGCGTCTCACGCTGGCGCCGCTGGAGCGGCTCGAGCTGGGAGCCGGCGTGAGCCGGACGGATCTGGCGATCACCGGCGACGACGGCACGGGCGTCGCCTGGGAGCTCGATGTCGAGTGGGGCGGCTTCCGTGAGCCGGGCGCTCACCTGATCGGTGAGCTCGCGTTCGGCGACAACATCGCGACGGGCGACGACGACTTCCTCGCGGCTCAGGCGGCCGCCGGGTGGTTTGCGCCGCTCGCGCTCGGCCGAATCGAAGGACTCGAGCCGGTGCTGCGCGGGAGCTGGGGCGATCCGCGCCGCGACGTCGAAGAGGATGCCGGCTTGCTCCTCACGCCCGGCATCAATCTCTACTTCCACGGCCGCAACCGCCTGATGGTGAACTACGACGTGTTCGTGCCGGAAGGTGACCGCTTCGAGACGGAGCGCTCGTTCAAGGTCCAGGCACAGCTGCACTTCTGAAGAAGACGCGGCGCAGAGCGCGTCGCGCGGGAAACGAAAGGGAGCGGGAATGAGCATGCGGAGTGGAATCGTCGCCGGCCTGATCGCAGTCGCTGCCTGTGGTGGTGGCGACGCTCCGGCCGGTGATGGCACCGCTGTGAGCGGCGAGATCGCGATCGACGGCTCGAGCACCGTGTATCCGATCAGCGAGGCGGTTGCAGAGGAGTACGGTCTGGCAACGGACGGGGCAGTGCGCACGACGGTCGGTGTGTCCGGCACGGGCGGCGGCTTCAAGCGCTTCTGTGCGGGCGAGACGGCAATCAGCAATGCATCGCGGCCGATCAAGGAGTCGGAGATCGCACTGTGCGAGCAGAACGGCGTCGCGTATACGGAACTGACCGTGGCGATCGACGGGCTCACCGTGGCCGTGAACCCGGCGAACACGTTCGTGCAGTGTCTGACGGTCGAGGAGCTGCGCAGCATCTGGGAACCGGGCAGCACGGTGAACAACTGGTCGCAGGTTCGCGACGGCTTCCCGAACGAGGAGCTGGTGCTGTACGGCCCGGGCACGAACAGCGGTACGTTCGACTACTTCACGGAAGTCATCATGGACGAGGCGGGCGCGAGCCGCGGCGACTATACGGCATCGGAGGATGACAACGTGCTGGTGCAGGGCGTCGAGGGAGACCCCGATGCACTCGGCTACTTCGGCTACGCCTACTACATCGAGAACGAGGGGCGCATGACCCCGGTCGCGGTGGACGGCGGCAACGGTTGCGTGCTGCCGACGGACGAGACCGTCGCGAACGGCACGTATGCCCCCCTGTCACGACCGCTCATGGTGTACGTGAACGATGCGATGCTGCAGCAGCCGCACGTGGCGGAGTTCGTGCGCTTCTATCTCGAGAACGCCGCCGAGCTGGTCCCGCAGGTCGGATACGTAGCACTCGAGCCGGCACGGTATCTGGCGGAGCTGGCGAAGCTCGGCTCCACGACGGGCGTTTCCCCGGAGCGCAGGGACACGGGTGCCTGAGGCGCCGTCGACTGGCGGCCAGTATCGCGATCCGGCCACGCTGCGGCGCCGGCGCAAGCGGCGCGAGGGCGCGGTCGGCGCCGTGCTCGTCGCATTCAGCGCGATCTCGATCCTGACGACGATCGGCATCGTGGCGGTGCTCGTGATCGAGGCGGCCAGCTTCTTCACGCACGTCTCACCACTCGCGTTCTTCTTCGGCACGGAGTGGACGCCGCTGTTCCGGCCGCAGAGCTTCGGCGTGCTGCCGCTGCTCATGGGCTCGCTCATGGTGGCGGCAGGCGCCGCGCTCGTCGCGCTCCCCGTAGGGCTCGCCGCCGCGATCTACCTGAGCGAGTACGCACACGAGCGCGTGCGCGCCGTCATCAAGCCGGTCCTCGAGATCCTCGCCGGAATCCCGACCGTCGTCTACGGCTACTTCGCGCTCACCTTCGTCACACCGCTCCTGCGCCAGGTCTGGCCGGAGACCGACATCTTCAACGGCGCGAGTGCCGCAATCGTCATGGGGATCATGATCATCCCCCTGGTTTCGTCGCTTTCCGAGGATGCGATGAGCGCAGTTCCGCGTACACTGCGCGAGGGCGCATACGCGCTCGGCGCAACGCGCTTCGAGGTTGCGACGCGCACCGTCGTGCCGGCCGCGCTGTCCGGCATCATCGCGTCCTTCATCCTGGCGATCTCGCGTGCGATCGGCGAGACGATGATCGTGACGATCGCCGCGGGTGCGACACCGAGCATGTCACTGAACCCGCTGAAGGCGGTCCAGACGATGACGGCCTACATCGCACAGACGAGCATGGGCGAGGCCGCGCACGGATCGGTCGAGTATCAGACGATCTTTGCCGTCGGGCTGGCCCTCTTCGCCGTCACGCTGACCATGAACGTGATCAGCATTTTCGTGCTGAAGAAGTACCGGGAGATCTACGAATGAGCACGACGCTGCAGCATGGTGCGGCCCAGCGCGACCCGTCACGGTTCCGGCCGGCGATCGGCCGGCGCCGCGGTGTCGGAACGGCGTTCCACGTCATCTTTCTGGCCGCGACGCTGGTCGGCCTCGTGTTCCTGGTGATCCTGCTCGTGGACATCTGGCGCGACGGTGCCGCGCAACTGTCGACGGACTTCCTGCGCAACAGCCCCTCGCGCCTGGCGACGCGCGCGGGTGTCTGGCCCGCGCTCGTCGGCTCCCTGTGGGTCCTCGTCCTCACGGCGCTCGTCGCGTTCCCGCTCGGCGTCGGTACCGCGATCTGGCTGGAGGAGTACGCGCCGAACAACCGCCTGACCGGCATCATCGAGGCAAACATCTCGAATCTGGCAGGCGTGCCGTCGATCGTGTACGGCATCCTCGGACTCGCCGTATTCGTCCGCGGCCTCGCCCTCGGTCGCAGCGTGACGGCGGGCGCGCTCACGCTCGCACTGCTCATCCTGCCCGTCGTCATCATTGCGGCGCAGGAGGCGATCAAGGCCGTGCCGGGATCCATGCGTCTGGGCTCGTACGCGCTCGGCGCGACCCGGTGGGAGACGATCCGCTACCACGTGCTGCCGCACGCAATGCCCGGCATCCTGACCGGCACGATCCTCGCCCTCTCGCGCGCGGTCGGCGAGGCCGCACCGCTGCTGCTGGTCGGTGCGGTCGGCTTCGTGCAGTTCGCGCCTCGCGGACTGAACGACGCGTTCACGGTGATCCCGATCCAGATCTTCAACTGGACATCACGCCCGCAATCCGAGTTCCACGCGCTCGCGGCGGCCGGCAGCATCGTGCTGCTCGTGCTGCTGCTCGCGATGAATGCGGTCGCCATCCTGCTGCGCAATCGTTATGCGAAGAGACGCTGACATGTCGGAAACAACGGAATCCGGTGGTCACATCGACACCGCCGCGCGCGGGCCGGCTGTACCCGCGGCCGGCCAGCCCGATCGGCGCGAGGGCCCGATCATCACGCCGCCCGGCGACATCGAGCTGGAGACGCGTGAGCTGTCCGTGCTGTACGGCGAGACGCGCGCCGTCAACTCGATTTCCATCAGGATTCCCGACCGGCGGGTCGTCGCGTTCATCGGTCCGTCCGGCTGCGGCAAGAGCACACTGCTGCGCTGCTTCAACCGGATGAACGACCTGATTCCGGGCGCGCGCATCGAGGGCGAGGCGATCTTCCAGGGAAGCAATCTGTACGGCGCGGGGGTCGATGCAGTGGACGTGCGTCGCCGGATCGGCATGGTGTTCCAGAAGCCGAATCCGTTTCCCAAGTCGATCTACGAGAACGTCGCGTTCGGGCCGCGCATCAATGGCTTCCTGGGCAACATGGATGAGCTCGTCGAGAAGTCGCTGCGGCAGGCTGCCCTATGGGAGGAGGTGAAGGACCGCCTCAACGCGAGTGCGCTCGCGCTGTCGGGCGGACAGCAGCAGCGGCTGTGCATCGCGCGGGCGCTCAGTGTCGAGCCGGAAGTGCTGCTGATGGACGAGCCGGCGTCCGCGCTGGACCCGATCGCGACGCAGAAGATCGAAGACCTGATCTACGAGCTGAAGCGGGACTATACGGTCGTGATCGTGACGCATAATATGCAACAGGCTGCGCGCGTCTCGGACTACACGGCGTTTCTCTACATGGGCGAGCTCATCGAGTACGGTCCCACCGAGACGATCTTCACGAAGCCCAGTGAGGAGCGCACGGAGGCCTACGTGACGGGGAGGTTCGGTTGATGACGCCCGACGCACCACGCCGGCGGCGGCACTTCCACGACGAGCTGGACGGTCTCCAGAACAAGCTCCTGGAGATGGCCGGGCTGGTCGAGGAGCTGGTGCGCGTGGCGGTGCACTCGCTCGAGCGCAGGAGCCCCAAGGACTCCGAGTGGGTCAAGGCCGAGGACGACCG
>CAYSGF010000284.1:0-17846 GCA_964430275.1 uncultured Gemmatimonadaceae bacterium | reverse complement strand
CACGCTCGACGCGATGGTGCCCCACATGGTGCTGCAGCCGCTCGTCGAGAACGCGGTCCGCCACGCGATCGCACCGCGTGCCGGTGGCGGCCACATCGCCGTGCACAGCGAGCGCGCTGGCGATCGGCTGGAACTGCGGGTGCGCGACGACGGCGGCGGGCCGCACAACAGCCGGCGCGGCGGCGGCGTGGGGCTCGCGAACACACGCGCCCGTCTCGAAACGTTATATGGTGAAGACTTCCGGTTCGACGCGGGGAGTGGTCCGGGCGGCGGCTTCCTCGCGGCCCTCTCGATCCCGTTCCATGCGGCACCCGTCGTAGACGTGGTGTCCGCCCACCAGGAGGCGATACGATCATGAAGATCCGCACACTGCTTGTCGAGGACGAGCCGCTCGCGCGCGAGCGCCTGCGCTCCCTGCTCGAGGCGGAGTCGGACATCGACATCGTCGCCGAAGCGGAGGACGGCCAGAGCGCGATCGCCCAGATCGAGGAGCACCGGCCCGACCTCCTGTTCCTCGACGTGAACATCCCCGAGATCGACGGCTTCGGTGTGCTCGAGTCGATCGGCCACGACGCGGTGCCGGCCATCGTTTTCGTCACTGCGTACGACCACTTCGCAGTGCAGGCCTTCGACGCGCACGCCCTCGACTACATCATGAAGCCGTTCGACGAGGACCGCTTCCAGACGGCGCTCCGCCGCGCCCGCGAGTCGCTCCGCCACCGCGACGCCGGCAGCCTCGACCAGCGACTCACCGATCTCCTCGAAGACCTGCGCCGCCCCCGCCATCTCGAGCGCCTCGCCGTCAAGGAAGGCGGCAAGATCGTGTTCCTGCGCACCGCCGAGATCGACTGGATCGGTGCGGAAGGCAACTACGCTCGCCTGCACGTCGGCAAGCGGACACACCTCATGCGCGAGACGATGACGAGCCTCGAGGGCAAGCTCGATCCCGCCCGGTTCCTGCGCATCCACCGCTCCACGATCGTGAACATCGACGCCGTCGCCGAGCTCGAGCCGCTGTTTCAGGGCGACTACGTGGTGATCCTGCGCGATGGTACGCGGCTCACGTCGAGCCGGGGGTACCGGTCGAACCTGCAGGAGTTCATGAATCGGTCGACCTGAGTTCTTGAGGGGCTTCGACTGGAGGGCAGAGCATCAACGGGGAACAACAACTTCTTTCACCACAGAGCCCGCGAAGCAAACCAGAAAAAAGGCCCGGACGGTATCCCCGTCCGGGCCTTTCGTTACTCGAATCTCTGTGCTCTCTGTGGGCTCTGTGGTAACGATGCTGTTCGTCCGAGCCCTCCGGCTGGTCTACGTACGCCCCTTGCCCTTCAGCGCCGCATGCACCCGTGCGTTCTCCTCCCATGGCTTCCGCTCGAAATAGCTGTTCGTGAGCTCCGTGACCTTGCCGGACAGGAGCAGCAGCGCGATCAGGTTCGGGAAGATGACAATGCTCAGGAAGACGTCGCCGAGCGACCAGATCGCGTCCAGTGAGGCGATCGCGCCGACGAAGTGCATGATCACGAACACCACGCGGTAGGGCAGCACCGCGCGCGAGCCGAACACGTAGTTCGCGCAGCGGTCGCCGTAGTAGCTCCAGGAGATCGCGGTCGAGATCGCGAACAGGAGCACGCCCAGGATGACGATGTACTGGCCGAACGTGCCGGGCAGCCCCTCGCGGAACCCGAGCATCGTGAGCGGCGCGCCCGTTTCCACGGCGTCGCCGTACAGCGTCGTGTAGGTCTGGCCGTCGGCGCCCGTCGCGATTCCCCGCGCGGCCAGGATGACCCCTGTGAACGGCTGGGTCTGCGCGGCGTCGGTGAAGAAACGCTCGACGCGCACGTCGTGCCAGCCGAAGCGGGATGCGCCTTCGCCATCGATCACCGGTACGCCGTCCGCTACGGGGTACTCGGCGGGAACCGGTGCCGAGCGGTTGATGCTGCCGTCGGGCCGGTCCGCGACCCACGCCACGTCGCCGCTCGTCAGCACGAGCTCGGTTGGATGCCGGTCGTCCCATACGCCCGTCATGATGATGACCAGGCCGGTCATCGTGCAGATCAGCAGTGTATCGATGAACGGCTCGAGCAGTGCGACCACGCCCTCCGACACCGGCTCGTCCGTCTTGGCGGCCGCGTGCGCGATTGGCGCCGAGCCCTGGCCGGCCTCGTTCGAGAACAGTCCGCGTCGCACGCCCCACATCAGGGTGACGAGCAGTGCACCGATGCCGCTGCCTGCGATGCTGGCCGTCGGGTTGAACGCCTCGCGGAAGATCAGCGCAAACGACGGGATGATGTCGCCTGCGTTCATGAGGATCACGATCAGCGCGCCGCCGACGTAGATCGCGGCCATGAGTGGCGCCAGGATTCCGGTCACGCGGCCGATCCGGGTGATGCCCCCCACGATGACGGCGCCGACGATCGCAGCGCTGATCAGGCCCGTTACGACCGGCGACAGACCCCACTGCGTGCGGACCGTGTCGGCGAGGGTGTTTGCCTGGATCGCGTTGCCGGTAAGGAAGGCGGTGATGCCGAGCAGCACTGCGAACGTGACGGCCATCCACTTCCACTTCGGGCCGAGGCCACGCTCGATGTAGTACATGGGCCCGCCGGACACCGTGCCTTCCCACTTCTTCGCGTCGTAGTCCGGCCCCGTGACGTGCCGGTAGTGCTGGGCGAGGGTCACCTCGCAGTACTTCGTGGCCATGCCGAGGAAGGCAGTGATCCACATCCAGAAGAGCGCGCCCGGCCCGCCGAAATGGAGTGCGGTCGCGACACCCGCGATGTTGCCGATGCCGACCGTCGCGGAGAGGGCCGTCGAGAGCGCCTGGAAGTGGGAGACGTCACCCGGCTCGTTCGGGTCGTCGTAGCGCCCCGTCGTCACGGCTATCCCGTGCGCGAGGCGTCGGAGCTGGACGAAGCCGAGGCGCAGCGTCAGGAACACGCCGGTGCCGATCAGCATGAACACGAAGAGCGGCACCTGCTCGTCGCCGAACGTCGGGCCGAAGTTGGCGATCGGCTCGAGCACTCCAAGCAGCCAGCGGGCGCCTGCTTCCAGGCCCTCGATAACGTTCATTCGTCACCTTCGGATGTGGTCGTGTTGAGCGGCCCCGGCATCGGGCAGGATCGCGGGGAAGGCCGCAAACTGGTTTCTCGATCCGGGGCTGGCAAGGCCGGTGTGTCGCGCTGCATCGCTCTGCTACGGGCGCGTACGCGCGCAGGTTCCTCGATCCGCCCCGCTGGCGCCGCTCTTGCCACGCTGGCAGCAAAACGGGGAGAGGACCATGGACCCAGACGATCGGCACGCCGCCCGGGAGCGACACGGCCCCCTGCTCGGCCGTGCCGCGGGCTTCCCGGCGCTCGAGCCGGTGCACGAGGACCGGTTCCACGCGGATCTGACCGCCTGGCGGCGCAATGTCGGCGCGCCCGTCGCACTCGACCACGCCGCACCCGCGCCGCCCGGTATCACCGGCCTCGATATCGTGAGCTGGAACGTCGCCGTCGGCCGTGGCGATGTGGACGAGCTGCTGCGGCGGATCGCCGATGGCGCCTACCACGGGTTCGGCACCGACGCGAGCCGGCCACTCGTACTGCTGCTCCAGGAGGCGTTCCGGGGAGGCGACGAGGTGCCCGAGCGGGCGCATGACGCCAGCCATGGCGGCCGTCGCATCGTGCCGGGTCGTGCGGACGTCGTCGAGCTCGCGCACCGCACGGGCCTGAGCCTCCGCTATGCGCCCTCGATGCGCAACGGCCAGCACCGAAGCGACCGCGGCAATGCGATCCTCGCGAACGTCGCGCTCGAGGACACGCACTGCTTCCTGCTGCCCTACGTGCGACAGCGCCGCGTTACGGTGACGACCCATCTGGCTGGCATCGACGACATCGTGCTCGCGAGTGCGCATCTCGATACCGGCGGCACACCGCCGGGGACGCGCCGGCTCGCACGCTTCGGTGCCGGCCGCCTGCTGCAGTCCGACGAGCTCGCGCACCGTCTCGTCGACCCCGAGCACGACGCGTGTGTGCTGCTCGGCGCTGACCTGAACACGCCCCTGGGCGTGCTCGACCCGGTCGTGCGCTCTCTCGTCCGCGCCGGCTTCCATCCCGCAATGCGCGTCGGCGAGTGGCGGCACACGTACCACGCCCGCGTACGGCTGCTCCTCGATCACGTTCTCTACCGCTCACCGACCGGCCGCATCCGCCGCGTCAGCGTGAGCCGCGTCGACGAGGTGCCCGGCGATCGCACCAGCCGCGTCTTCGGCTCCGATCACCACCCGCTGCTCGCACGCGTCGACTTCACCTCCGGCCCTGACACCTGATGGCAGACATCACCGCCGGCCCGTGGTGGGTCACGACGCTTGCCGTCATCGGTGCACTGGCGATCGGCACCGCAATCATCACGCTCTTCTTCAAGCTCGGCCGCCGCCCCGATCGCATCGGCGCGCAGCCCGGCCCGCCCCTCGATTCCGGCGACTTTCTGCGTGGTGTCGCAGGGATCGTGAATGCACCAATCCTCAAGGGCGGCACGGCCGAGCTGCTCGACAACGGCGATGCCTACTTCCCTCGCATCTTCGACGACATCGCCGCAGCCCGGCGCACGATCAATTTCAGTGTCTACATCTGGGAGCCCGGCCGCATCAGCAACCAGGTACTGGACGCACTCGCCGAGCGTGCCGCGGCCGGTGTCGAGGTGCGCGTGCTCGTCGATGCCATGGGCGGCATGCGCATTCCCGATGAGGGCGTCGAGCGGCTGCGCGCGGCGGGCGGGCGCGTCGAGTATTTCCGGCCACCCGTGTTCGGCAAGCTGATGCGCTTCCATCGCCGCAATCACCGCCGTGCGATCGTCATGGACGGGCGCATCGGCTATACAGGTGGCGCGGCGTGCGGTGACAAGTGGGCGGGCGACGCCCGCAATGAGGAGGAGTGGCGCGACTCCATGGTGCGTCTGACCGGCTGCGCGGCCGGAACGCTCCAGGCCGCGTTCACCGAGCTGTGGGCGTACACCTGCGGCGAGATCCTGACCACCACGAAGTTCTACCCGGACCACGACGAGTATGACGACCCCGAAGGCACACACCGCATCCAGCGCCACACCGGTGTCGTCAGCTCGCCATCCGACGACGAGTACCCGCTCCGCCTCTTCTTCCTGCTCACGTTCCTGGCAGCACGCGAGCGGCTCTACATCGCCACACCGTACTTCGTGCCCGATCGCAACACGCGCCGCATTGTCGCGCAGCGCGCACGCGACGGCGTCGACGTCCGCATCCTCGTGCCCAACGAGCACACCGACGCCGCACCCATCCGCCGTACCGGCCAGTACTACTACCGCGAGCTCCTCGAAGCAGGCGTCCGCATCTACGAGTACCAGCCGACCATGATGCACGCCAAGCTGTGTGTCGCCGACGGCGTCTGGAGCATCGTCGGCTCGGCAAACATGGACGTCCGCTCCAAGGAGCTGAACAACGAAAACATCATCGGCATCCAGGACGCGCGGTTCGCCGAAACCGTCGAGCGTACCTTCCTCGCGGACCTGGAGCGCTGCTGCGAGATCGAGCTGGAGACGTGGAAGCGACGCCCCTGGCGGGCGCGCGTCATCGAGCGCTGTGCGGCAATACTGGCGGAGCAGTACTGAGGGGCAGGACGCTGTTCGAGGCACGACACTTCAACCACAGAGTGCGCAGAGAACGCAGAGAACGGCGTGTCACGGAGGGCTCGGAGGTGGCGGAGGGCACGGATGGCGGCGACGGCCCCGACGAAGCACGATCGTTCGCGGTCATCATCCATGATCCATTTTTTGTTGAACACACGGCGGTTCACGTTCGAGGCGCGGCGTCTCCTGCGGACGAAATTACGCACCGACCGTGAACCGCCGTGTGTTGACCAAAAGAGGATCGCTGACCGGGCCGCGAGCCCTCGTAACTCCGCGAGGGCTCGTTACCCCGCGAGCGCTCGTTACCCCGCGAGCCCCCTCTTTGCACTCTGCGGGCTCCGTGGTGAAACGCCGTTCACCGCGGACGCCACACCGCTCGACCTACTGCTCGGCCGTAACCGCGGCCTCTACGCCCAGCCAGTGCGAGAACCACTGGCGCAGCCGCCCGAGACGGTCGACCAGCAGCCAGGGCTCGCCCGTGCGTGATAGATCGTGCGTCGAACGGGGATAGCGCACGAACTCGACGGGCACGCCCTGCTTCTCGAGCGCAATGAACCATTGCTCGGCGTCCGTCATCGGCGTGCGGTGGTCTTCCTCGGACTGCACGATGAGCGTCGGCGTGCGGACCTTGTCGACGTAGCGGATCGGCGAGAGCTCGTCGTAGAGCGTCGGATTGTCCCACGGCTTGCCGTAGAACTCGAACTCCGTCAGCCCCTGTGCGTCGCTGGTCCCGTACCACGACCACCAGTTCGAGATCATGCGGTCGGTCTGTGCGGCCTTGAAGCGATTCGTCTTCGTGGTGATCCAGGCGGTCATGAAGCCGCCGTAGCTGCCGCCGGTCACGCCCATGCGCGTCGAGTCGACGTCCGGCCGCTGCGCGACGATATCGACCGCCTTCATGATGTCCTCGTAGTCCTCGAGGCCCCAGCGGCCGCGTGTCGAGTAGGTGAAGTCGGCGCCATAGCCTGACGAGCCGCGCGGGTTCGTGTACAGCACGAACATCCCCGCGCCTGCGATGTTGTGGAACTCGTCGAACCACTGCTCGCCGTACGAGGAGTGCGGACCGCCGTGGATGTAGAGGACGAGCGGGTACTGCTCGCCTTCCTGGTAACCGAACGGCTTCATCAGCCACGCCTCGATCTCGCGCCCGCCCACCGATTCGTACGTGAAGCGCTCCGCCTCGGGCCATGCGATCTCGGCGTTCAGTGCGTCGTTGAAGCCGGTCAGCCGCCGCTCGTTGTCGCCGTCGATGTCTGCGATGTAGAGCTCGGTCGGCTGGGTGACGGACGTCGCGACGAATGCGACCTGATCGCGGTCGCGGTCATAGCTCACATCCGTGATGCGACGCCGGCCCCCGAGCAGCTCCGTGACCCGACCGTTGTCCGGATCCAGCCGATGCAGCGCCGTGCGCCCGCCGATCGCGGCCGTAAACACGAGATCGCCGTTCCTCAGCCACTCGACGCTGCCCGGCTCGTACTGCCAGTCGCCCAGCAGGTTGCGCGGTTCACCGCCCTCGGCGTCCACGATGTAGATGCGGCGCGGCGCAGTACGCGCCGTGCTCGCGACGAACGCGATGCGCCGGCTGTCCGGCGACCACGCGAACTGGAACTCGTTGCCCATGAACTCCGTGACCTTGCGGGGCTCACCACCCTGGACGGGCATGACGTAGATATCGACGTCGTTGCGCGGCGCCTCGTCGCGCTCGGCGTCGTAGGGCAGACGCCCGATCGAGTCGCGCTCCGCCTCCACGATGGAGTCGGGCCGCAGCGACGCATCTGCCGTGAATGCGATCCACCGGCCGTCCGGCGAGACCTCCACACTGCGATGCGAGTAGCGCGTGCGCGTCAGCTGCGTCTTTGCCGTGTCGCCGAGCGTCTGCACGAAGATCTGCGACGCATCCCATTCACGCACATCGTCCCGGTTCGGCGTGAAGCCCGGGCCGTTACGCTTGTACGGCAGGTCGACGATGTGACGGCCGTCGAAGCGCGCGGGATCGAGCGGTTTCGTGATGGCTTCATGCGGCGGGCGCGCCATCGGCTGCATCTTCGCGAACGGCTTCGCCTTCGCAGAATCGGCCTGTGCACTGTCGGCGTCCTCTTCATCCGGCTCCTCGGCGAACACCACGAACTCGCCGCTGCGCGGCATCGAGCCCTCCGGGTACCCCTCCAGCTGGAACGCTTCGCCGCCCGGCGCGTCCATCCGCAGCGCCCACGTCGTGCCCTCGCCGCCCTCGCGCCGGGACGTGAAGAACAGGTACTTCCCGTCCGGCGACCACCGCGGGTCGGAGCTCTCGACGCCCGGCGACGTGTAGCGCACCGGCTCGCCGCCCGACGTCGGCACCAGCCACACCTCGCGGTGACGCTCGTTCTCCTTTTCGTTCACGGTCGTGACCGTGAACGCCACGCGCTCCCCATCCGGCGACATCGCCGGTGAGCTCAGCGTCGTCAGCCGATACCAGTCGGCCGGCGTGAAGGCGCGCTTCTGCGCATGCAGTGGCGCTGCAACGAGCAGCAGCGTCAGCGTCAGGAAGGTGGGCGTACGCATCATGACTCTCCTGTCAACGAGTCCAGCAGCTTGCCGTGGATCCCGCCGAACCCGCCGTTCGACATGATCACCACGACATCGCCGCTCCGGGCCGTCCCGGTGAGGTGCTCGACGATGTGGTCGACCTGGGGAATGTAGGCAGCCGTGCGCCCGGCCGCACGCAGCGCTTCGATCACGGCGTCCGGATCGAGCGCCGTCTGCGCCGAGTAGCGCTCCGGGTGAAACAGTCCCGCCAGCACGACTTCGTCCGCCAGCGCGAGCGCCCCCGTGTACGGCTCCTGGAACTCGCGTCGCTGCGCCGTATAGCTGCGCGGCTCGAAAACGGCGACAATGCGCCGGCCGTGGTAGCGCTGCCGGGCCGCCTGGAGCGTCTCCTGCACCGCAGTAGGGTGATGCGCGAAGTCGTCGATCACCGTGACCCCCCGCACCTCGCCGCGCACCTCCATGCGCCGGCGCACCGACTTGAACGTGCGCATCGCCTCCTGCACCTTCGCCGGCTCCGCACCCATCGCATGGGCAGCCGCGATCGTCGCCAGACAGTTACGCACGTTGTACGCACCCGCGAGCGGCGTCTCGACCTCACCCCACACCCCGCCATCGTGCAGTACGGTGAACCGCGTCATGTCCGAGTCGTAACGGACATCCGCCGCGCTCCAGCCACCCGCCCGCTCCCGCTCCCGCTCCGCTGCCGCTTCCGCTTCCGTACCGCTACCGCTGCCGCTCCCGCCCGCTGCCGCACCCTGTATCCCGAACCATTCCACCGGCGCGAGCGCCTTCGGTGCCAGCTCCCGCACGATCGGTGACTCCACCCCCGCAACGAGCACCCCGTTCTGCGGCACGAGATTGATGAAGCGAGCGAACGCGAACCGATACGCCTCCTCATCGCGGTAGATGTCGGCGTGATCGAACTCGATGTTCGTGACGATCGCCGTGCGCGGCAGGTAGTGCCACATCTTCGGGCCCTTGTCGAAGTACGCCGTGTCGTACTCGTCGGCCTCGATCACGAAATACGCGGAGTCGGTCAGGCGGAACGACGTCCCGAAGTTCTCCGCAACTCCGCCGATCAGGAAGGAGGGATCGAACCCGGCGACTTCGAGGGTCCAGGCGAGGATGGACGTGGTCGTGGTCTTGCCGTGCGTGCCCGCGACCGCCGCGACGTGCCGGCCGCGCAGGAACTCCTCCTTCAGCACCACCGCGGCCGCCGTGTAGTACATCCCCTCGTTCAGCACATGCTCCAGCTCTGGGTTGCCGCGCGAGATCGCGTTGCCGACCACCACGACGTCCGGCCGCGGCTCCAGGTTCTCGGGACGGTAGCCTTCGTGGTACGGAATCCCGAGCGCCTGCAGCTGCGTCGACATCGGCGGGTACACGTTCTCGTCGGAGCCCGTGACCTCGTGCCCCGCACTCTTCAGCAGCCCGGCCAGCGAGCCCATCGCCGTGCCGGCGATGCCGATCAGGTGGTAGTGCCTGCGCCGCACGAAGCTTCCTTGGCTGGAGTCGCTGAATTGTGGCCAGACGGCGCCGGGCCGTCCAGTGGGCGGCACCGTGCCCGACCGGCTGGACAGCGCCAGCCCCTCGGCTTAGCTTGAAGGGCTGGCATACCGAGCCGCGGACGTGCCGCGCAGAATGACGGGAGATTTATGTTCGAGATCCAGATCGGCGAGGGCGATCGCATCGAGTGGGCGCTCAAGCAGTTCCGACGCAAGATGCTGCGTTCGGGGCTCTTCAAGGACATGAAGAAGAAGCGCTTCTACGAGAAGCCCAGCGAGGCGAAGAAGCGCAAGGCGGCGGATGCCCGTCGTCGCAGTGCGCGCGCCAAGCGTCGCGGCCGGTAGCTCGAAGGCGCGCGGCGCTCATGCCGCGCGCTTCGTTCGACGTCCCCCCGACAACTCGCTCCGGCGTCAGGTAGACGCATGAAAGTGCTCCGCTCCGTTGCTCTTACGGTGGCGGTGCTGTTCGTGCTCCTGTTCGCCGTGGTGGGTGTGCTGCTGCTGACGCGCAGCGCGCCGCAGGGCACGGTCCGGGCGTTCGGCGAGCTGGACGGCCCGCCTGCCGTCGGCGACACCAGCTTTGCGCGCATCCTCGGTCTCTACACGGAAGCGCCGCCGCAACGCGGCCACACGATCGACCTGCTGCTCGACGGTGCGACCTTCCCGCAGCTCTGGCGTGACCTGCGTGCCGCCCGCCGCTCCATCACGTTCCAGAGCTACTACGGCAAACCGGGGGCACTCGCCGACAGCGTCTCGAAGGTCCTGCGCGAGCGCGCCCGCGCCGGCATCAGCGTACGCTTCCTCTACGACGCGTTCGGCTCCAGCTTCGACGACCCCTGGATCGACACCCTGCGAGCCGGCGGCGTGCAGGTCGCCAGGTTGCGACCGCTGCGCTGGTACTCGCTGCACAAGGCGAGCGACCGCTCGCACGTCCGCGCAGTCGTGATCGACGGCCTGGTCGGCTACACCGGCGGCTTCGGCATTGCCGACGAATGGCTCGGTGACGGCGTCACACGCGGCTGGCGCGAGACGAACGTGCGCTTCACCGGCCCGGCCGTCGCGGCGCTGCAGGTTGCATTCGCGGGTGCGTGGGCCGAGGTCACCGCCGAGCTGCTCGTCGGCGAGCTCTGGTTCCCGCGCATCGACGCCACGGAGGGCGGGAGCGCCGCCGCATTGCTGCATGCCGTGCCGTCGCATGGCGTGCCACCGGCCAGCCGCCTGCTCGCGCTCAGCTTCGCGGGCGCGCGCCGTACCCTGTGGATCACGAACTCCTACTTCGTCCCGAACGACGCGCTGCGCGGCCAGCTCCTGTCCGCCGCAGCGCGCGGCGTCGACGTCCGCCTGCTCCTGCCCGACGAACAGACCGACGTGCCGATCACGCGCTATGCGGCGCGCAGCGACTACGAGCGGCTGCTGCGCGGCGGCGTCCGCATCTTCGAGTACCAGCCGCAGATGATGCATGCCAAGACGTTCACGGTCGACGGCGCCTTCGCAGTCGTCGGCTCGCTCAACCTCGACCCGCGATCCCTGTACTTCAACGCGGAATCCGCTCTCCTCGTGCACGACTCCTCCCTTGCCGCCCGCCTCGACAGCATCTTCCTCGCCGACCTCGCCCATTCCCGCGAAATCCGACTGGCGGAGTTCCTGCAACGGCCGTGGGTCGAGCGCGCGCGCGAAAGCATCGCCGATCTCGTAAGCCGGTTCCTGTAGAATTGGTGAATTGGTGAATTGGTGAATTCCGACATGACCGAGAATGGACGGGTGCGGGCGGTGCGGGGATCGGACGGCGTGTTCCGCGATCCGTGGGGCTCGCCGGAGGATCGGCGCGGTCTGAGTGACTTCCTGCGCTGGCGGCTGCAGCGGCTGCGCGACGGCGTCGCTCCGGATCCCGCCGCGGACGAGCTGCCGCACGAGCAGCCGGCGGTCGTGGACGTCGCCGTCGACGAGATACGCCTCACGTGGGTTGGCCATGCGACGTTCCTGCTCCAGCTTCCCGGCGCGAATCTGCTCACCGATCCCGTCTGGAGCCGACGCGTCTCACCCGTGCCGTGGGCGGGCCCGGCGAGGATCCGTGAGCCGGGGCTGGACTTCGATGCGCTGCCGCCGATCGACGCCGTGCTCCTCTCCCACGACCACTACGACCACCTCGACCGGCCGACCGTACGGCGGCTGCATGCCCGCTTCGGCGCCGCGCTCCGGTGGATTGCGCCTCTGGGCCACGCGGACTGGTTGCGGGGACAGGGCATCGAGAACGCCACGGACCTGGACTGGTGGGAAAGCACGACGCTGCGCACGGCGGAAGGCGAGCTCCAGGTCACCGCGCTCCCGGCCCGGCACTGGACGCGACGGGGGCCGGCAGGCAACCGGCGGCTGTGGGCGTCGTTCGCGCTGCGGGCGGGCAAGGCCGGCGTGTACTACGGCGGCGACAGCGGGTACGCACCCTTCTACGAGCAGATCCTGGCCGAGCACGGCCCCTTCGACGCAACGCTCCTGCCCATCGGCGCCTATGAGCCCCGGTGGTTCATGCAGCCCGCCCACATGTGTCCGGAAGAGGCCGTCCAGGCCTACCAGGAGCTAGGTGAGAGCGGTCTCTTCGCGGCCATGCACTGGGGCACGTTCCGCCTCTCCGACGAAGCGCCCCTCGACCCGCCTCGTCGGATCCGCGCCGCCTGGGGCGCGGCAGGGCTGGCTCCGGACCGGTTGTGGGTGCCGGCGCACGGGGAGACGAAGGTGATCGGCGTTACGTGATCCGTTGTTACCAGCCTGGCGCCAGCGAGAAGCCCCAGTGCCATCCCTGGTCGGGCCGCTGGAACGGGTAGGCGTAGTATGCCTCCAGGACCATGAAGCCGAGCAGGTTGACGCGGGCGCTCAGACCGGTGGAGAACACCGGCACGCGCTCAGGGGTGCTGCGCGCGAACTCGAACGTGGGTGCCTCTTCGGCGCTCCAGGCCAGACCGGCGTCGAAGAAGGGTGCGATCTCGACGGGCGCATACGGGAACTCGATCAGGCCGAGCTCCTGCACGCCGAGCAGCGGGATGCGGATCTCCAAGTTCGCCACCGCGATGCGGCTGCCCGAGAGGCGATCGTACTCGGGGCAGGGGTTGCCCGGATCGTCCTCCGTCGCGGGGATCGGATTGCACTCGCGCAGCGAGAAGGATTCCTGGGCGTAGCCGCGCACGAGGGTCTCCCAGCCGACGAACAGCTCCGAGAGGATGCGCGAGTTGTCGTCGGCAATCCCGTCGGCGTCGGAGCCGTAGCGGCCGAGATGCACGCCGCGCATCGCGAACGTGAAGGGCCGCTGCAGGAAGTAGCGGCGGTAGTCCGCGAGTGCGGTGACGTACTGCAGCGTTCCCAGGGTCGGTGACACCTCGAAGCGGAAGCGCTCGCCCTGGATCGGTGACGTGAAGCCGAAGTACGAGTTGTCCCCGACGTACGCGACGGAGCTCTCGAAGAAGTTCAGCGGGTCACGTGCCGGGATGTTGTCGCGTTCGATCTCGCCGATCGGGTTGCCGAAGTCGTCGAGCATGAGGCTCCACACTTCGCGGTTGAAGGCGTAGCGGGTGTAGCCGGCAGACGCCTCGAAGCGGCGGGTCGTCGAGAAGGGGTAGCGCGTGAGCAGCGTCGCCTGGTCGATGTAGATGCGCTCGCGCAGCTGCTGCAGCACGCGGTTGCCCGTCTGCGGATCGAGCGCGATCTGGTTGAACCCGGTCAGGTACGGGATGTGGCCGACCATCGCGCCGTAGTTCCAGCGGTTCGTGGCATTGATGTACTGTACCTGTCCGCCGATGTCCTTCAGCTCGCCCTGCGCCTGGATCGCGGCACCGAGCTGGTGGTTGCCGAGCATGTCCGAAAAGTAGGCGGACACGCCGCCGGCCAGGCCGGTCCCGCCATAGCCGCCCACACCGACGCCGAAGGACGGCGGACCGATGAAGTCGAGCTGCAGCCCGGCACTGTAGTCGCTCACCTCGAACGCGACGCTCGCCGGCGGCAGGCCTCGCAGGGGATCGTTCAGGTACTCGAAGATGATGCCGCTGCCTGCCGCTTCCACGGGCGGCAGCACGGCTGCAACGGAGAGCGGGTTCGCGACCCGCGAGACGAGTGTCCCCTGCGTCTCTTCGGGCGCGAGCCCGTAGATGTGCTGGCCCGAGTTGATGAACACCGAGAACAGCATCCGTCCGCTCTGATCCGCCACACTCATGGCCGGTGACAGCGCCGTGATACCGCTCACGCCGGTCGCCACGCGCGTCACCTGGTAGACCTCGCCGCTCGCCAGGTCGAGCCGGTAGATGTCGCTGAAGCCTTCCGGATTCGCGATGAAGAAGAGGCTGCGACCGTCCGGCGAGAACTGCGGGTTGATGTGCTTCACCTGGTTGAACGCGTCGACGAGCGTCCGGCGCCCGGTCTCGACGTCGATCAGTGCGAGCCGCTGCTCCCCGAAGATCAGCCGCTCGAAGTCCGTGCCCTCGCCCTCGTCCGTCGCGTACGCGATCGTCCGGCCGTCCGGCGAGAAGTCCGGATGCAGATTCGAGTAGCGATCCTGTGTCAGCTGGCGGACCGATCCACTCTCGACATCCATCAGGAACAGGTCGCCCAGACCGTTCTTCATCCCGGAGAACACGAGGGAGCGGCCGTCCGGCGACCATGCCGGGCTCGAGATCGAGCCGACCGCCGGTGCCAGGCGCTGCACGACGTCGCCACTCTCGACGTCCACGACCTCGATCCGGTTGTCCCCCTCCTCGAACACGACGTACGCGAACATCCTGCTGTCCGGCGACCACGCGCCCGCCGACTGGATGAAGCTCAGTGCGTCGTAGTGCGGGCTGTTCTGCGGGCTCGCCAGCTCCCGTACCACCTCGCCCGTCCGCGCGTCCGCCAGGTACAGATCCACAGTGAACAGCTCGCGCCGACCGAAGAACGCGACATACTGCCCGTTCGGGCTCACGGCGGGTGACAGGTGCATCGCGCCGATCTCGTCGCTCGTCAGCACCGGCATACCCGCATCCTCCGGGCGCTGCCGCCCCTGGATCGCCGGCAGATAAGCGGTGCGGATCGACTCGATCCACTCCGCCGAGATCTGCTCCGACGTCGTGCCGAGAACGCGCTCGAGCGCCGCGTCCCAGCCGGCGCGCGTCGAGAAGCGGTACAGCTCCGTCACCGCACGGTCGCCCCAGCGCCCGGCGATGTATGCCCACAGCGCCTGGCCGTAGCGATACGGGAAGAAGCGCGCGTCGCGACCGAGCTGCTCGATCGTCGGCAGCTCGCCGCGCAGTGCGGCGTCGCGCAGCCACATCGCCGTGTGCGCGTCGACACGTCCCAGCGACAGGTATTCCGCCATGCCCTCGATCAGCCACAACGGCAGCGCCGACAGGCCCTGCAGCCCCGTCGGTCCGCTCTGCGCCAGGTCGTACTGGAACACGTGCACCATCTCGTGGCCGAGGACGTGGTCGTTCTCCGCATACACGCCCGTCCACGGCATGATCACACGATTCTTCAGGCTCTCGGTGACACCACCCGTGCCCTCCGTGAGCTGACTGCCGATCACGTTCGTCTGCTGGAAGTCCGGATGGTCCGCGTAGAAGATGAGCGGCTTCTTGTCGAACTCGTGCTGGAAAGCGAACGAGAGACGCGTATACCACCGCTCCGCCATGCGCGCGGCGTCGCCCGTGATCGTCTCCGTGCCTGGATAGTGGTAGATGTCGTAATGGTCGGTGTGCAGCGTCTTCCAGTCGAAATCCTCGTACTGCACCTTCTGTCGCCCGAAGTACTGGCCCTGGGCAGGCTGCGCCGCGAGGATCGCGAGCACCACGAAGAGGAGCGCACGAAGCGATCCTTGAGCGGACGGGCGATGCATTCCTACCCCCTGCAACCGATGTGAATGTTGCCGCATCTCGAATCTCGCGGAATCGCAAGGCTTATACCGGGTGCCGGACGCCCGCGTTCCTCTACGCACAGGCTCCCGCCATTCATCGACGACGACGCCGACGCACCCGCCGCAGCACGGCATCGCCGAGTTCCGAAGCAGGCGCTGCAACTGCTGCCCACGTCGACCATAACGGCCCCGGACGCCCGATCTCGTAGCGCTGCAGGCACGGCAGCGGGTTCGTCCCGAGGTACACCTCCACTGCATGGACGCTGCGGGCGTCCAGCTCGCTCCGCCACTTCCCCATGTTGCTCCGGTCGATCGGCCGGTCGAACATCGCCAGATCGTAGAACACGCTCTGCCGCTTGCGCTCCTCACCCAGCGCAGCCGACGTGTCGTTCGACTGCTGCGTCGCCAGCATCGCGTCCTCGAACTCCAGGTCCAGAAACGCGCACAGCCCCATCGCGATCCGCCGCGGGTCCGACAGCAGCTCCTCGTAATGGATCACGTGCAGCCGCTCGCCATGACTCCGCGCGAACGCTTCGCCCGCCTCCAGATAGCGCCGGATCAGCCGCAGGTCGCGGTGCACCGAGCGGCCGACACTAACCGAGGTGTCCCCCACCTCCTGCCCCCGTGCGTGCACCGCCTGCATCGAGCTGAGCACGTCCCGCGGATCCCGGATCACCCACACGAACCGACCGGTCGGGAACACCTCCGCCAAGAGATCGAACGCCAGCAGGTTGAACGGCGTCTTCTCACTCAGATAGCGGCAGCCCTTGCGCGCCAGCCGATCCTCGTACAACGACCACACGAAATCCCGGTACGACCGGCGCGCTCGCTCGTGATCCAGGACCACCGACAGCTTCCCCTCCGTGATCGACCGCGACACGTGACGGTACGTCCCCATCAGCTGCGGCAGGATCCCAAGCTCCGGCCCGCCGTACACCTCCGTGTGCAGGTCCAGCATCTTCTGGACGAGCGACGTCCCCGACCGCGGCACTCCGCCCACCGCGATGAATTCCCTCATCTCCGACTCCGTCATCGGCTGGCCTTCTTTCCTGTAGAACGATTGCGGCAACCTAAGCGCAACGCGCCCACTCCAACACGCCCCCGCCGCCGCATCTTTTGCAAACATCGAGACTTGCAGTTTGCAAGAGGTACCCCTAGCTTTAGCGGTCCCCCGTTCTTCGATCCTGAAACAGCCGGACTGAGCGATGGTGCCGACGCGGTTGCTGCGGTGGCTCTACCTGGGGCGACTCACGCTCGCGGCCGGGATCTTTGGCGCTGCCCTGTTCACGTGGCAGGCGACGACGCCGGAGACGACGCTGCTCGCGACGCTGGCGCTGCTGCTGTCGCTGGGCACGGTGCTGGGCGGGCTGTGGTGGACGCAGCTGCTGCGTCGGCCTGCGGGCAGGAACTTCCTGTACCTGCAGGTCGTGTTCGACACCCTGCTGATCACGGGGATCGTCCATATCACGGCGGACGGCGGGAGCAGTCCGTTCGCGCCGCTCTACATCCTGAACATCGCGTCGGGTGCGCTGCTGCTGCCGCTGCCCGGCGGTGTGCTGATCGGCGGGCTGGCGAGCGCGCTGTACTTCGCGGACGCGCTGTGGCTGCAGCCGAGCCTGCCCACGGTCGCGGTGTTCCTGCAGATCGGCGTCTTTGCGTTGACGGCGCTGCTGACGGGGAAGCTGGGGGACCGGCTGCGGCAGACGGGCACGGCGCTGGGCGAGGCGGAGTCGGAGCTGCGGCAGCTGCGGCTGGACACGAGCGAGATCCTGGCGACGATCGACACGGGCCTGATCACGGTGGACGGTGCCGGCCGCCTCGTGCAGGCGAACGATGCGGCGCGCGAGATCCTGAACCTGGGGCGAGGCGAGCGGCTCGAGCCGGACGTGCTGACGGGGCTGGACCGGCGGGTGCCGGGACTGGGCGCCATGCTGCGTCGCACTGCGGCGACCCGCATCGGCGTGCGTCGCAGCGAGCTGCGGGTGAAGCGCGTGGACGGTGACCACTACATCGGCGTGCGCACGACGGTGCTCGAGCGCGAAGGTCTGCCCTGGGTGACCGCCGTGTTGCAGGACATCACGGAGAGCAAGCAGATCGAGGAGCTGATCCGGCGTGCGGAGCGGCTGCAGGCGGTTGCGGAGCTGGGCGCGTCGCTCGCGCACGAGATCAAGAATCCACTGGCATCGATTCGTAGTGCCAGTGAGCAGCTCGCGCAGGACCGCCTCTCGACGGCGGACCGCGGCACGCTGCGCAAGCTCGTCGTGTCGGAGGCCGGCGCTTCGGTTTACTCGGCTTCGGAA
>CAYSGF010000283.1:0-1998 GCA_964430275.1 uncultured Gemmatimonadaceae bacterium | reverse complement strand
AGCGCAAGAGTGCGCGCGCGAACGTGCGTGCGCAGCTCACGGACGAGCTGGACGTGACGCTGAACAGCGGCTTCGTGCGGAGCAATGCGATCCTGCCGCAGAACGACAACAACGCGCTCGGCGTGTTGGGCGGCGCGATGCTCAGCTCGCAGATCCGCTTCAGTGAGGCAAACCACGGGTACGGCTTCAACATTACACCCGACCAGATTGCGCTGATCGACACGGAACAGATCGTCGATCGCCTGACGGGCAGCGCCACGGCCGATTGGCGGCCGATCGACTGGCTGAGCCTCATCGGCACGGCGGGAATGGACCGGGTGAACGTCACGGACCAGGAAACGGTCCCGCCGGGACAGGTTCCCTACAACGCGACGCTGCTGCAGGGCTCGCGCTCCCAGGAGCGCGGCCTGCGTACGGAGTACACCGTCAACTTCGGCGGCAACGCGACGTACGAGCTGACGGACCAGCTCTCCGCGACGACGTCCATCGGCTCGCAGTACACGGAGCAGGTCCTGCGGAGCACGGGTGCGTTCGGTGCCCTCCTGCTGCCGGGTGTGCCGTCGCTGGAAGGTGCGAACGCGCGCTTCGACATCAGCGAAAGCAACTTCCAGGTTCGCACGATCGGCGCATACGTCCAGCAGAAGCTGGACTGGCGCAATCGCCTGTTCCTGGCGCTCGCGGTGCGGGCCGACGACAACAGCGCGTTCGGTAACGACTTCGGGCTGGCCGTCTATCCCTCGGCGAGCCTTTCATGGGTCGTGGCCGACGAGGCGTTCTTCCCCGACATCCAGGCAATCAGCACGCTGCGCCTGCGCGCCGCCGCGGGTCGCTCGGGCCTGCGTCCCGACGTGCTCGACGCGTTCCGGTTCTTCGACCCGGTTGCCGTAGGTACGTTGACGGGGTCCACCCCCGGCTTCACGATCGGCGGTGCCGGCAATCCGAACCTGAAGCCGGAAAAGATCACGGAGTACGAGCTCGGCTTCGATGCCGGGTTCGTCCAGGACCGCATCGGTCTCGAGTTCACGTATTATCACAAGACGTCCGAGGATGCGCTCGTCTCGCGCACACTGCCGCCGTCGCTCGGGATCTCGTCGTCGCGGCGTGAGAACCTCGGCGGCGTCGAGAACAGCGGGATCGAGGGACTGCTGAACGCGCGCATCCTCGATCGGGAGAACTTCCGCTGGGACGCGACGATCACCGCGGCGCGCCTGAAGAACGAGCTGACCGACCTGGGCGTGGACCCGGTGACCGGCGAGAGGCTGCCGCCGATCATCTTCGGCCTGGGCGGCTCCTCGCAGCGGCACCAGGAAGGGTATCCGCTGGGCGCGTACTTCTTCCGGCCCTACACCTACGAGGACGCCGACGGGAACGGCATCATCATCCCGGACGAGATCGAGTTCACCTCGGATACGGCAGTCTTCATGGGCAGCCCGTTCCCGACCCGCGAAGCGGCACTGTCCTCGAGCCTGACGCTGTGGGACATCGTGCGCGTCTCGGGCATGCTCGACTACCGCGGCGGCTACAAGCTGTACAACAGCTCGGAGGAGTTCCGCTGCGGCAGCTTCCTGAACTGCGAGGCGCTCTACAACGCGGACGCGTCCCTCGAGGATCAGGCAAGAGCCATCGAGATCGCGTACTTCGGCAACGGTACGGGATACCTGGAGGACGCAGCCTTCATGAAGCTGCGCGAGCTGTCGCTCACGTTCATGGTGCCGCAGCGCTACATCAGTGGTCTGGGCACGGACGCACTCTCGGTGACGCTGTCCGGCCGGAACCTGGCGACGTGGACGGACTACACGGGCCTGGATCCGGAAGTCAACTTCGCCGGCAGCGGCTCGAACTTCAGCACTGCCGAGTTCCTGACACAGCCGCCAGCGCGCTACTTCACGGCGCGCGTAGACGTCACCTTCTGACGACTGGATGAGGACGAAACCCATGACTGATATCAGGAACTCGAATCGAGGTGGCAACGGGCGGCGCGCACTGCGCGCCGCCCTG
>CAYSGF010000282.1:0-3917 GCA_964430275.1 uncultured Gemmatimonadaceae bacterium | reverse complement strand
GCTGTTCATCGCGCTCGCGCTGCCGGATGCGGCAGAGCGCGCAGCGATGTCAGCCGTGCTCGTACAGGCACGCGACCGGCTGGCGGAATGGCGCGCAACGCGATCGGACGGCGACGTGGATGCAGCAGAGATGCGGATGCTCGCCGGTGTGTGGGCGCAGCTGTGGGAGGACCTGGTGGCGGGCGTCGGGCCGGCCACGGCGGAGCGGCTGCGTGCATTCAGCGGCGCGACGGAGCGAATGCATCACTGAGTGCAGAGCGCCTCAGCGCAGCAGGCTCAGGTTCGCGCCCTGCTGCTCGGCGTAGCGCATCACGCCGCGCAGGCCACCGCGGAAGGAGTAGGCCTCGTAGCCCGCGCGCTGCATCTTCTCCGCGATGTAGGCGGTCTGGATACCCTGCGCACAGTACAGCACGTAGGTGCGGTCACGGTCGAGGCGCCGGTAGTCGCGCAGCAGCTCCCACTCCTCGCGGTTCTCGGCGCCGCGCAGGTGCCAGGTGTGGTACTGCACGGGCGTCCGGCAGTCGATCACGACCGCGTCGTCCGGGATCTCGCTCGTGAACAGGTACGGCGCGACGAGGTCGCTCGCCGAGAGCGAGCGCGGCTCGATCACCTTCCGCTCCGCGACGGCACGCTCGAGCAGGCCGGCATCGAGCAGTGCATCCTCCGCCGCCACGCGCTCGACTCCAGCCGCCGTGACCGGCTTGCCGGGCGCGATCGCGCAGTACTCCTTCACCTGCTCCGATAGTGCGGCCGTGCCGATCGTGCGCGCCCGCGCAATGATCTCCTCCTTGTCGAAGCCGATCAGTGGCCGGAACACGGGCAGCTCCGCCGCCGGCTCGAGGGCCCGCAGATTCGTGAGCGTCTGCGACGACACCTGTCCCACCGCCTCGCCAGTCACGATCGCCTGCGCGTCCAGCTCCGCACCGACGTGCGACGCGGCCCGGTACATGAGCCGCTTCAGCACCACCTGCCAGTAGCTCGGCCGTGCCTTCTCGCGCAGGTCGCGCACGACGTCGCCGAAATCGACCACGTGCAGCCGCGGCTGCGTGCCATAGCTCCACTCGTCCGCCAGCAGCTTCGCGACCTGGAGCACGGCACGCTCATACGCGTCGCCGCCCAGGTTGCAGAACACGTAGTCGAGCGCAACGCCACGCTTGAGCAACAGCCAGGACGACACCGCCGAGTCGTACCCGCCCGACAGCAGCGACACGGCGCGCCCCTCGACACCGAGCGGCAGCCCCGATGCGCCCGCAATGCGGTCGCTGAAGAGGAACGCCTGCTCGTCGCGCACTTCAACGGACAGCGTGACATCGGGATCGCTCAGCCGGACGCCTGCCGCATGCGGACGCAGTGCCGCACCCAGTCGAGTCTCGATGTCCTTCGACGAAAAATCATGCGTACCGCTGCGGCGCGCGCGCACCGCGAAGTGCCTGCCGGCGACGGCGTCGGGATACAGCTCGGCGCCCGCCGCGACGATCGCGTCCAGCTCGGCGGGCACGACCCGGTCCACCACGGAGAGCGAGCTGATGCCGAATACGTGCGCGAGCGGGAGCACGGCGGCGGGCGTCGTCGCATGCACGTAGATGCGACCCCACGCGGACTCGATCGACCCCTCGAGTCCCGCGCTGTCCAGCGCATCGCGCATGTTGCGCGTCAGTCGACGCACGAAGGCGCCGCGCGTGCGCCGCGACTTGATCGTCAGCTCCGCGGCGAGCCGGACGAGAATGAGTGTCTGCTGTTCGGGCATGAGGGGAAGGTAGTAGAGGAGAGGAGGGAGGTGAACTGCGGGTGGGGGTGAACCTGTGCTGCGGGTGGGGGTGGGCGTGAGCGTGGGGGTGGGGACACTGCGGGGTTCACTTCGGGTGAGGGTTGCTTTTCGCCGCCTCTTGCGTCCGGGCGATTGCGTCTCGCGCGATTCGCTGAATCCCTACACCTGCACCCGCCCCTGCCCCTGAACCCGCCCCACGCCCCATGC
This sequence comes from uncultured Gemmatimonadaceae bacterium, assembly GCA_964430275.1. GTDB lineage: Bacteria > Gemmatimonadota > Gemmatimonadetes > Longimicrobiales > RSA9 > DASTYK01. The sequence continues at coordinate 1,942 of CAYSGF010000282.1, read as the reverse complement.
CCCGGAAATCGTACACCTACACCTCGACCCGCCCCATCCGTTGTTTGGGGCGGGTTCAGGTTTACGTGTACCATGCGGGGGCACGGGGCGTGGGGCGGGTTTAGAGTGAAGGTATAGGTGCAGGGTCATGCTGCGTGACGTGCTTCTAGTCCACGGCACGGCGTCTCCTGCGCCAGCCGAACGTCGCGAAGTCGGTGCGGCCGGTGCGGTCGAAGCGGACGCCCTCGTGCTCGAGCAGCTCGCGCTGCAGGCGGGCGCGGTGAAGGCCGCCGCCGGGGCTGATCGTGCCGCGGCCGTTGATCACGCGCCACCACGGGGCGTTGGCGTCGTCGGGGAGTGCCTGAAGCGCGCTGCCGACGGCACGTGCAGACTGCGGGCTGCCGATCGCGGCGGCAATGTCGCCGTAGCTGGCGACACGGCCGCGCGGGATGCGTTTGACTGCGCGCATCACGGCGCGCGCGAAACTGGAAACGTTCGCCCGCGTTCGGGTGCGCCGCACGCTCATGCCGCGACCGTTCGCTTGCGCCGCACGGTCATTCCACGACCGCCGCGGTCACGGACAGGATTTTCGGCAGGAAGCCGGCAACCATGCTCCACGTCTCGCCGGCATCCGCGCTCGCGAAGAGCTGGCCGCTGGATGTGCCGAAGTAGACACCGACGGGTTCGAGCATGTCATTCGTCATGGCGTCGCGCAGGACGGACACGTATGCGTGCTCCTGCGGGAGGCCGCCGACGAGCGGGCGCCAGGTCGCGCCTGCGTCATCGGTGCGGTACACGCGCAGGCGACCATCGACCGTCGCGCGCATGTGACTCGATTCTTCCGGGATCGTGAACAGCACGTCGGCGCTGCGGGGATCCGTCGCGAGTGCATAGCCGAAATCGCTGGGCAGGCCGTCCGTGATCTCGGTCCAGCTGTCGCCGCGATCATCGGAACGGTAGACGCCGCAGTGATTCTGCTGGTAGAGCCGGTCGGGCCGTGCGGGATGCACGATCAGCTTGTGTACGCACTGGCCGTGCGGCGGGTAGCGGTCGGGCAGGAAGTCGGCGCGCGTGCCATCGTTCTTCGGCATCCATGTCACACCGCCGTCATCGGACCGGTTCACGCCACCGGCGGAGAGCGCGCAGTAGATGCGGCGCGGATCGCGCGGGTCATGCTGGATCGCATGCCGCGCGAGCCCGCCGCCCGCCGGCTGCCACGACGTGCTCGTCTCGTGCTCGTTCAGCGACGCGACGCCATGCCAGCTCGCGCCGGCGTCGTCGCTCACGAACAGCCCGGCCGGCTCGATGCCGGCATACAGTCGTTGCGGCTCGCTCGCGGGCCCCGCCGCCAGGAACCAGATCGCTTTCAGCCCGCGCTCGTCGTCGTAGTGCGGTGCGGCCTCGAGCAGCTCCCAACCCTCGCCGAGGTCGCGGCTGCGATGCACGTGCGCGCCCCACACCGGATGACTGCTCGCAGCCCAGATCGTGCGCCGGTCGCGCGGGTCGACGATCGCGTGGAAGATCTCGCGCCCCGCGAGCAGTGGACGCGAGAGCTGCCACGCCGTGCGCTGCGCGTCGGTGCTCGCGAGGAAGAGGCCGCGCCGCGTGCCGATCAGGAGGAGGAGCTGTGTCATGCGGGCGGCAAGGTGGTGTTCACTGGCGTGTGCGCGCAATCCGGGGGCAGAGAGGGGCGGGGAAGGACATCTTTACTGCAGAGCGCACAGCACTTTACCGCAGAGCGCACAGCTCTTCACCACAGAGCCCCCAGCGGGCTCAGAGGCCGGCGAAGGCCGCGGGCCGCGCGGCGAAGCACACCTTCATTCCGCTGGCCTCGCTGCCGACGGATTGTCCCCACGCGCCGGCCTCTGCGCGCTCCGAGGGCTCTGTGGTGAAGAAGTTGTTCGGGGCGGTAGGCACGACCGGTAAGCGAAGGCCCACCGGCAGGCCTCACCCCACGCGATCC
>CAYSGF010000281.1:0-2122 GCA_964430275.1 uncultured Gemmatimonadaceae bacterium | reverse complement strand
ATCGACCTGCGCCTGCCGGCAGGTGGGTGGACAGTCAGGACCGTTCGGCTGCGACACCCGGTATTCCGGCCGCACCGTGCGCACGATCGTATCATTGCCGGAGAAAACCCTCACGCGCAGCTCCGGTGCGGAGAGATCGGCGAAGAACACGCCAGCCGTGCACTCGACCGTGTCACTGCACGTCCGCGCCTGCGCCACGCCGCCGACCGGTCCAATCTCGACCGTTACCGGCGCAACGTAGGCGCTTCCGAGGAGAACGGTGACGCCGTTCTGGCAGCCGATCAGCGTACACATCTGCGGCGGCTCGCTCGCCTGCGCACAGCCTGCGCACAGCACGATGACGACGCCGGCTCTCAGGAGTCGCACCCCGTTCATCCTTGCTCCTTGCTCCTCGCTCCTCGCTCCTCGCGCTGCGTGCGCGTGAAGGTGACGCAGGTCGCCGTCAGCTGTCAATCGGATGGGCAGCAGCACCGGGTGGCTGCAGCATGGTGCCGCCCCGACCACGCCTCGGCCAGACCGACGGCACGGATGTGAGGCACGAAACCATCACGGCGGTACGATGAGCACGCTGCAGTCTGCGCCACGCGCTACCTTGTCAGCCACGCTACCGAGCAGCAGCCGGTCGATGCCACGTCGGGAGTTCGTGCCGATGACGATCAAGTCGACGTTCTGTTCCCCGGCGAATGCGAGTATGCCACGGGCCGGCTCGATGTCGACCCGGATAGCAATCTCGATATTCGTGGAGGGGAACGAGCGCGCGTGCCCTGCGAGGTCCCGCTCCGCGGATTCCCTCTCGGCGGCGCGGTCGGCCGGGCTGACGACGGTCGGACGCGCGAGGCCGTCCGCCGACAGGAATGGTACCAGCAGGACCCGCAGCAGGGTGAAGTGCGGCTCGAATACGCCTGCGATGCGCCGTGCGGCGGCGACCGACCTCTCGGCCGCATCGTCGGCGGCCAGCGCAACCAGTACGTTGGCGACCGGCTGCGAATCCCCGCCAACAGCGGACCTGACCAGCAGCACGGGCAGCGTACTGGTACGCAGCATCGCGTCTGCGACGCTGCCGAACCACCGTCGGCTGACACCGCCTCGACCGTGCGTCGTCATCATTACGACATCCGCCTCATGTTGTCCCGCGTACGCCAGTACGCTGGTAGCGATGCTGCGCGGGGAGGGCGTCGGCAGCAGGAGCTGCGGCGGCTCATCCGGGAGGATGGCCGCGCTCACGTCGACTCCTTCACCTGCGACGCGCTCCGCGACCCCGTCAATGTACCCACGGGCCTGGTCCTCGTCCGTCACCTCCGTTGCCGGCGGTGTCATCCCGCGGACGTGAACCAGATGGACCGCTGCACCGGTGCGGCGGCACAACGACGTCGCCATGGGCAGCGCAGTTTCGGCCAGTTCCGATCCGTCGAGCGGTACGATCACGTTTCCTGCCATGGTAGGCTCTCCCGTCCGAGTCGGAGTGGCGCCCAGCCCGTGGGCGCGCACTCGTCACTGTCGTCGGTTCAGCTCCCGGAGGAGCGAAGCGTCCCGCTCGTACACATCGCGGTAGTAGTGCAGCTCGCCGTGAAGGTCGGTCGAGGCGGTCCAGTAGAGGAGCAGCACCGGCAGAGGCGCCTCGAGGCGGATCGTCCTCGTCCGCGTGTTTTCCAGCGCTGCCTCGAGTGCGGCGCGGCTCCACGCGTCATCGTCCAGTACCAGCTCCGCCAGGCGTATCGGATCCTGCACACGGATGCAGCCGTGACTGAACGTGCGCTGCTCGCGCCCGAACAGTTCCCGAGCCGGGGTGTCATGGAGGTAGACGTTGTACGGATTCGGAAACATGAACTTGATGCGGCCGAGCGGATTGGCGGGGCCCGGCTCCTGACGGAACACGTACGGAAACGTACGTGCGGTATAGCGGGAGAAATCGACACGCGAGGCATCGACGCGGCGACCACTGCGGTCCAGCAGCGTGAAGTCGTTCCGATCGAGATAGCCAGGGTCGCGTCGGACGGCCGCGAGGATCTCGCCGACGATACCGGGCGGCACGGTCCAGGTCGGATTCAGCACCAGGTAAGTCATGCGCGCGCGGAACACCGGTGTCTGCCGGTACGGTCGGCCGACGACGGCGCGGGTGGTC
>CAYSGF010000280.1:0-4740 GCA_964430275.1 uncultured Gemmatimonadaceae bacterium | reverse complement strand
CGGCGCGAAGACGATTTTCGCGACGCACTACCACGAGCTGACGCAGCTCGCCGAGCTGCTGCCTGCCGTCGTCAACTTCAATGTCGCGGTGCGCGAAGTGGGACACGACATCGTGTTCCTGCATTACCTGCAGCCGGGCGGTGCCGACCGCAGCTACGGCATCGAGGTCGGGCGACTCGCGGGTCTGCCGGCGCACGTCGTGCAGCGTGCCCGCGAGATCCTGCACGAGCTCGAGAGCGCCCATGGTGCGACCGGGCAGGGTCTCGGCCGCGGCGGCGCACACGGACCGGAGGGTGTGCCGCGCGACCAGCTGTCCCTCTTCCAGCAGCCCGAGCCGGCGGTCGTGGAGCGACTGCGCCGCCTCGATGTCGAGCGACTCACGCCGATTCAGGCGTTGAATGTGCTTGCCGAGCTGCATTCCATGATCGGCGCCGCAGCGACCGGGCAGCGCGGCGCGCGCACGTCTTCAACGGATCCGATGACTTCATGACGCGAGCCGCAGTGCTCCTGGCGATCTGTGCGGTCGCATGCGAGGGGGAGCGCCCACTGGCGGACGATCGGGGCGGCGCCGCTGCTCGCACGGCACGCGTCGGCGACGAGCCGCCACAGCCGATCCCGGAGGGCTCGCCGTTCGAGTACCCGATCGAGTTGTGGGAACAGGGGGAGGAAGGCGAGACCATGCTCCTCGTCCATGTGTCTGAGGTGGGCGACGTGGACACCGTAACCGTGGACATCTCGAGCGGTCAGCCGGCGTTCGACTCCGCGGCGGTTCGCGGTGCATGGCGGTTGCGCTTCTCGCCGGCGCGCGACGGCGACCGCCGCATCGCTGCGTGGACGCGCGTGCCGGTGCGTTTTCGCGTCGATTCGCTCGCCACCATGGGCACCGATCAGGGGACAGGGAATGAGTGAGCCGCGCAGACCGCCCGCACACATGCGCCCCTACGAGAGTGTCCTCGACACGATCGGCTGGACGCCCCTCATCCGCCTGCGACGCGTAAGCGACGGGGCGCGCACGCCGATCTACGGCAAGGCCGAGTTCTTCAACCCCGGCGGCTCCGTAAAGGACCGCATTGGTCTGGCCATGATCGAGGCCGCCGAGCGGGCGGGTACGCTGAAGCCGGGCGGTGTGGTCGTCGAGGGGACGAGCGGGAACACGGGCATCGGTCTCGCCATTGCGGCCGCAATCCGCGGCTATCGCTGCATCTTCACGATGCCCGACAAGATGAGTCAGGAGAAGGTGCGGCTGTTGAAGGCGTTCGGCGCCGATGTCGTTGTCACGCCGACGGCGGTGCCCCCTGATCATCCCGACAACTATGTGCAGACTGCGAAGCGCATTGTCGAACAGACGCCCGGTGCGGTGCTCGCCGACCAGTTCTTCAATCCCGTCAACCCGGAGGCGCACTATCGTACGACGGGTCCCGAGATCTGGGAGCAGACGGAAGGCCGCGTGACGCACTTCGTCGGATCCGCCGGCACCGGCGGCACGACGAGCGGCGTCGCTCGCTACCTCAAGGAGCGCAATCCGGCGATCCGCGTGATCGCGGGGGATCCGGTCGGCTCGATCTTCGCCCGCTACCACGCCACGCGCGAGAAGGGGGAAAGCGCACCGTACAAGGTCGAAGGCATCGGCAACGACAAGCTTCCGTCGACCCTCGACTTCGACATCATCGACGAGTTCCACCCGGTCACCGATCGCGATGCCTTTCGCATGGCGCGCCGGCTCACGCGCGAGGAGGGCCTCTTCGTCGGTGGCAGCTCCGGCCTGATCACGTGGCTGGCCGTACAGGTCGCGCAGCAGGTCGATGATCCCGATGCGCTCATCGTGTGCGTGCTGCCGGATACCGGGGAGCGCTACCTGAGCAAGGTGTACAATGAAGAGTGGCTGCGCGAGAACCGCCTGCTGGAGCCGGAACATCTGCTCGCGCGCGAGATGATCGACCGCAAGGACGGCGATGCACCCGCGCTCGTATCCGTCGAGCCGCATGCAACGCTGCGCCACGCGCTCACCCTCATCAATACGTACAACATCTCGCAGCTTCCCGTGTGCGCCGACGGCCGCTGCCTCGGCGTGCTCGCCGAGTCCGCGGTCATGGCCCGCGTCATCGAGGACCCGGGCGTGCTCGAGCGCGAGGTCGGCGACATGATGGACGAGCCGCTCCCCGTCGTCGACGCCGCCATGCCGATGAGTCGCGTCGGCCGCATGCTCACCCGCCAGAACCCCGCAGTCCTCGTCGCCGCCGACGGCGAGCTGCGCGGTATCATCACCCGCTACGACGTGGTACGCTACTTGACCCGATGAGCCGCCACGCGGCGCCGTTGGCGCCGCGTGGCGGAATGAATGAATTGGTGAATTCGTGAATTGGTGAATTCGGGTACGGGTGCGGGTACGGGCAGGGGTGCGTTTCGGCCCGGGCCCGGACCGGTGCCCGGGCCCGGGGCGGACCCGGCGGGGAAGGGACACATGAAAGTCGCAGTGCTGTTCGGTGGAACGAGTGAAGAGCGGGACGTGTCGATCGCGAGCGGGGCGCAGGTGGTGAAGGCGCTGCGCGGGCGCGGCCATGACGTCGTCGCGGTGGACACTGCACGGGGTGTGCTGCGCGGCGACGAGGAGGCGAAGCTGCTGGAGGCGGGCGTGTCGAATCTGCCGCCCGGCCGCGGCGAGCTGGACGTGCTGCGCACCGGCGACATCAGCGCGTTGCTCCGCTCGCCCGAGCTGATCGGCGTGGACGTCGCGTTCCTGGCCCTGCATGGCGGCGCCGGCGAGGACGGGACGCTGCAGGCGATGCTGGATCTCACGGGCCTGCCCTACACGGGCAGTGGCATGCTCGGCAGCGCGATCGCGATGGACAAGGACATCTCGAAGCGGCTCATGATGTCCGCAGGGGTGCCGACCCCGGCGTGGCTGATGGCGCCGGCGACACACGACGACGTCGCGCAGGTCGTCGGCTGGCCGGCCGTCGTGAAGCCGAGCAAACAGGGCTCCACGGTGGGTCTCACGGTCGTGAAGGACCCGAAGGACTTCGAGAATGCCGTTGCCGAAGCGTTCTGCTACGACGACGAGGTCATGATCGAGCGCTTCATCCCGGGCCGCGAGCTGACCGTACCGATTCTCGGCGACGATGCGCTGCCCGTTGGCGAGATCATCGCGAAGCACGAGATCTTCGATTACGAGTGCAAGTATCAGCCGGGCATGGCGGAGGAAATCTTTCCCGCCGACCTGACGGGCGCCCAGGTGGTCACCGTGCAGATGCTCGCGCTCAAGACGCATCGTGCCCTCAAGCTGAGCGGCTACAGCCGCGTGGATTTCCGGCTCGACGACGACGGCACGTTCTGGTGTCTCGAGGCGAACACGCTGCCGGGGATGACGGCCGCCTCGCTCTTTCCGAAAGGTGCGGCAGCGGCGGGAACGTCGTTTCCCGAGGTGTGCGAGCGCATCTGCGAGCTGGGCATCGAGGAACACGCCCGTCCCGGCGGGGTCTAGGCCTACTCTCGACAACCACTTTGGTCGCGCCAGCTTCGGGCGGCCAGGACGACGATATGGCGTACAGAGGAAGTTCGTTCGGCTTCGGTTACGGCCTGACTCCGTGGGTGCAGCGGCTGCTCATCGCGAATACCGCGGTGTACGTGCTGCAGATGGTACTCGGCAACGCACTCACCTACCAGCTCGCATTCATCCCCGCGGCGGCCATCGTGCGGCCGTGGACGCTCGTCACCTACATGTTCGCACACGGCAGCTTCATGCACCTGCTGCTGAACATGGTCGGCCTCTTCTTCTTCGGACCGCCGCTCGAGGAACGTCTCGGCTCGCGCGACTTCCTCATCTTCTGGTTCGTCTGCGGCCTGGGCGGCGCTGCACTGTCGTTCGCGTTCGCGTACAATGCACCGATCATCGGCGCGTCGGCAGCCGTCTACGGCGTGCTCCTCGCGTTCGCGATCTTCTGGCCCGACATGCAGATCTACATCTGGGGCATCCTGCCGGTAAAGGCGAAGTGGCTGGTCGGCGTGATCCTCGCCCTGAGCATCGTCAATGCATTCGGCGGGCGCGCGGACGGCGTCGCGCATTTCGCCCACCTGGGCGGCTTCGCGGCCGCGTTCCTCTACCTCCGCTTCTCGGGGCACCAGCGCTACGGCGGCGGGCTGATGTCCCGCCTGAAAGGCGCCATGCCCAGCCGGCGCAACAAGAACCTGACCGTCGTGCCCGGCGGCCGCGACGTCGCAGAGCCGCGCCCTCCACAACCGCAGCCCCCGCGCAAGCGCCGCGAGGACGACACTCGCCTGCTCGATGACCTCGACCGCGTCCTCGACAAGATCAGCAACCACGGCATCAGCAGCCTGAGCGCCGAGGAGCGACGACTCCTGGACGAGGCGTCACGGCGGTTCCGGCAGAACTGAACGGCGACGGAATCCGGGAATTCGGAGTGCGGAATTCGGAGTGCGGAATTCGGAGTGCGGAATCCGGAGTGCGGAATCCGGAGCGGAATCCGGAGTGCGGAATCCGGAGCGGAATCCGGAGTGCGGAATTCGGAGTGCGGAATTCGGAGTGCGGAATTCGGAGTGCGGAATTCGGAGTGCGGAATCCGGAGTGCGGGGACCGGGTTTGGGCTGGCCCGTCGGGTCGTCTTGACGCCCACCCGGGGGGCGCCGTACGATCCGAATCCCCCACACCGACCCGCTTTGGCTCATCCCGTCAGGAGGGCTCATGTCGGCCGCGAAGGACTATACCTCGGATCGGATTCGCAA
>CAYSGF010000279.1:0-26773 GCA_964430275.1 uncultured Gemmatimonadaceae bacterium | reverse complement strand
CTCCGCTCAGTGTGCGGCCCGTGCCCCGTTCGGCGGTGTTGTGCGCGCGCGCCATGCGGGTGAGCGAATCGAGCACTATCACGACATCCTTGCCGCCCTCCACGAGCCGGCGCGAGTGCTCGAGCACCATCTCGGTGACGTCTACATGGCGCTCTGCCGGCTGGTCGAAGCTCGATGCGATCACCTCGCCGTAACCGCACATCTCCATTTCCGTGACCTCTTCGGGCCGCTCGTCCACGAGCAGGATGAAGAGGGCGGCGTTCGGATAGTTGTCGATGATGCCCTTCGCGACATGCTGCAGCACCGTCGTCTTGCCCGCCTTCGACGGCGCCACGATCATCGCGCGCTGCCCCTTACCGAACGGCACGAACAGATCGATGATCCGGTTCGTGTAGTCGGGCTGGCCTCGGTACTCGATGTCGGATTCGAGACGGAGCTGCTCGTCGGGATGCTGGGCGCTGAGGCGGTTGAACTGCGGTCGCTGCGATGCGGTCTCGGCCGGCTCGCCGTTCACCAGCTCGATCGTCGTCAGCGGCGGGTTCTTGCCGCGACCCGGCGACGGTCCCGCCTCACCGACGATTTCATCGCCGGCGCGCAGGCCATACCGCTGGATCATCTTCTGTGCGACGTAGATGTCGCCTTCGCCCGGGAGGTAGCTGGCCTCGCGGCGACGGAGGAATCCGGCACCACCCGACGTGATGTCGAGGATGCCGAGTGCTTCTGCGGTCTTCACAACGTTTTCTTTCCCAAGGGGACGATACTGGACACTCTTTGTGCAACCTGCGGGCCAGCGATCGGTGTCGCGGCTCGCCCTGTTTTGCGGATGGTCAGTCCGGATCCGCAGCGTAACTGTGTGGAGATGCGGCGTGCGTGGCCTTGTGCGCCCGCAGTCGGGGCCGGCTGGATGGGGCCACTCCCTCCCGGCGGTCGCCGTCGATGCTGAAGTACCGACGGCGTCAGGGCAGGGTTCCCACAGCGGTCCTAATAATAATCTCCGGACCGTAAGTGCGCGAGGATGGTCACCGGAAAAGGCGGGCCCCGGCCCGGGCCCAGGGCCCGGGCGCGTTTCTCAGGTCGCGCCGGCGTACTCCTCGATTGGCGGGCAGGCGCAGATCAGGTTGCGGTCGCCGCCGGCGGCATCGACCAGCCCGACGGCCGGCCAGAACTTGTGCACCCGGGTCCAGGGTGCCGGGTAGGCGGCGCGCTCGCGGGAGTACGGGTGCGTCCACTCGTCGCTGATCACGGCTTCGGCGGTGTGAGGCGCATTCTTGAGCAGATTGTCGGACCGGTCGGCCATGCCCATCTCGATCTCCCGGATTTCCTCGCGGATACCGATGAGAGCGTCACAGAAGCGATCCAGCTCCTCCTTCGACTCGGACTCCGTCGGCTCGATCATGAGCGTGCCCGGGACCGGGAAGGAGACGGTCGGCGCGTGGAAGCCGTAGTCCATGAGGCGTTTCGCAATGTCGGTTGCCTCGACGCCGGTGTTCTGGCGCAGCGGCCGCGGATCGATGATGCACTCGTGGGCGACCCGCTCGTTCCGCCCCGTGTACAGCACCGGATAGCTCTCGCGCAGCCGGTGCGCCACATAGTTCGCGTTCAGAATGGCAATCCGCGTTGCATCGGTCAGCCCCTCGCTGCCCATCATCCGGATGTACATCCAGGAGATCGGCAGGATCGAGGGACTGCCCCACGGTGCCGCGGATACCGGCCCGATCGCCTGCTCGCCACCGGTCTCGACGAGTGGATGACCGGGCAGGTAGGGCGACAGGTGTGCCGCCACGCCGATCGGGCCCATGCCGGGACCGCCGCCGCCGTGCGGGATGCAGAACGTCTTGTGCAGATTCAGGTGGCAGACGTCGGCGCCGATGTCACCGGGGCGACACAGGCCGACCATGGCGTTCATGTTCGCGCCGTCCATGTAGACCTGCCCCCCGTGCTCATGGACGATCTGGCAGATCGTGCGGATGCCTTCCTCGAAGATGCCATGGGTCGACGGGTACGTGACCATCAGGGCAGCGAGCGAATCCGTGTACTGCTCGGCCTTCGCCCGCAGGTCATCGATCGCAATGTTGCCGTTCGCATCGCTCTTTACGACGACGACCCTCATGCCCGCCATCACGGCACTCGCCGGGTTCGTACCATGCGCCGACTGTGGAATCAGACAGACGTTGCGGCCCGTCTGCCCGCGCGCCGCATGATACGCGCGGATGACCATGAGCCCGCTGAACTCGCCCTGTGACCCCGCATTCGGCTGCAGTGACACGCGGTCGAAGCCGGTGATGTCGGCGAGCCAGCCCTCGAGCTGCGCAAACATCGCGCGGTAACCTTCCGTCTGCCCCCCGGGCGCGAACGGATGCATGCGCGCGAAGCCGGCCCACGAGATCGGGTACATCTCGGCCGCGGCGTTCAGCTTCATCGTGCACGAGCCGAGTGGGATCATGGACGTCGTAAGCGACAGGTCCTTCGACTCGAGTCGATGGATGTAGCGCAGCATCTCCGTCTCCGAGCGGTACCGGTGGAAGACGGGATGGGTGAGGAAATCGCTCGAGCGCGCGAGCGGCGCGCCGTAGCGGTCGTCCGCGTCCTCGAAGAGCCGCTCCGCATCGGCGTCGTGCACGCCAAATGCGGCCAGCACGTCGCGCAGGTCGCGCGCCGTTACCGTCTCGTCCAGAGCGATGACGACGTCGTCGTTTCCGCACGCGCGCAGATTGATGCCCTGCTCGAGTGCGGCTGCCAGAATTTCGCGCTGCCGGCCGCGCGCCGACACGCGCACGGTGTCGAAGAAGATCTCGTGGCGGAGTGTGAACCCGCCGGCGCGCAGGCCGTTCGCGAGCGCGGCCGCAAGCCGGTGGACGCGGCGCGCGATGCGCTCGATGCCCTCCGGCCCGTGATAGACCGCGTAGAAGCTGGCGATCACGGCGAGGAGCACCTGGGCGGTGCAGACGTTGCTCGTCGCCTTTTCGCGCCGGATGTGTTGCTCGCGCGTCTGCAGCGCCATGCGCAGTGCGGGCTTGCCGTGCGCGTCCGTCGATACACCGATGATGCGGCCGGGGATCATCCGCTTGTACTCGTCACGCGTGGCCAGGAACGCAGCGTGCGGCCCACCGAAGCCGAGCGGTACACCGAAGCGCTGCGAGTTGCCGACCGCGATGTCTGCGCCCCATTCGCCGGGTGGAACGAGCAACGCCAGCGCGAGCAGATCGCAGGCGGCGATGACGAGCGCACCCGCTTCGCGCGCCCGCGCGGCGATGTCGCTGTAGTCGAGCACGGCGCCATCGGTAGCGGGATACTGGAGGAGCACGCCGAACACGTCCTCATCGAACTCGTGCTCCGCTTCATCGCCCACCACAACCTGGTAGCCGCGCGCATCGGCGCGGGTCTGCACGACGCTGATCGTCTGCGGATGGCACCGTTCGGATACGAAAATGGTGTTGCGGCGTCCACTCGCGGCCGCCTGCGCGAGCTGCATCGCTTCGGCGGCCGCCGTGCCTTCGTCGAGCAGCGACGCGTTCGCGATGGGCAGGGCCGTCAGGTCGATGACGACCGTCTGGAAGTTGAGCAGTGCCTCGAGCCGTCCCTGCGAGATCTCCGCCTGGTAGGGTGTGTAGGCAGTGTACCAGGACGGGTTCTCCAGGACTTTCCGTTGTACGACCGGCGGCGTGAAGGTGTTGTGGTAGCCGAGCCCGAGAAACGAGCGGAGCGGCCGGTTGCGATCGGCATGGGCGCGCAGCTCCGCGAGGGCTTCGAACTCGCTCGTCGGCTCGCCGATCGAGAGGTTGCCGCGGAACCGGATCGCGGCGGGAATCGCGTCCTCGATCAGCGCGTCGAGGGACGTATAGCCGAGGGTATCCAGCATCGACTGCACTTCTTCCGGGCCCGGCCCGTTGTGGCGGCGCGTGAAGGGGTGGCCGGAGAGAGGCAGCGCATCGAAGGTCGTCGTCATCGTTCGTCTCGGAGGAGTGAACTGCACCAGCCCGCGTAACATAGGCAGCGCCCGGAAAAATGCGAGAACCGCGGACGCTCCGTGTCATACCCCTGTATGGTCCCGCCGAGCGCTCGCACGCGTCGTGCAGATGGGACTGCCTCCATGACGAACGAGCGAACGCGAACCGGCCGCCGAAGCACCCCCGTGAGGCGGCTGCGTCGGCCGCGCTATGGGGCCACCGGCTCGGCCGCGTATGTGCGCAGCGCGCGCTACCGGCTGCGCCGGTTCCGCACCGGATCGGCACTCGCCATTGCGCTCACGGGTCTGCTGCTTCTGCTCTGGGGGGATCCGGCCGGTGGCCAGGATGCCGCACAGGAGCCGTTGCCCGCCGACTCGCTGCTCGCGGACACCGTCGTCGTCCAGCCGCTCACGGGTGGCGCGCAGGATACTGCTGTTGCGGCGCCTGATACGGGGGACCTGGCCGACAACGTGGCGGTCGAGGCGAGCCGCTCGCTGCAGGAGGCGCGCAGTACGATCCGCGAGGTCGCGGTCGGCTTCATGGGGCTGCTCCCGAAGCTCGTCATCGCAATCGTCATCCTCATCCTGATCGCATTGCTGACGCGGCTGCTCCGGCCCTTCCTGCGACACGCCTTCGGCACCTGGGAGAAGGCCGACGCCGCTGCCGCCGCGTCCACCGTGCTGCTCTGGTTCCTCGCGCTCGCGGTCGCGCTGAGCGTGGTCGCCGGCAGTCCGCGCGCGCTGCTCGGCTCACTCGGCCTCTTCGGCCTGGCACTCTCCTGGGCGCTCCAGTCCCCGATCGAGAGCTTCTCTGCGTGGCTGCTGAACTCGTTCAAGGGCTACTACCGGGTGGGCGATCGGATCGGCGTGGGTGACGTCTTCGGCGACGTCTACCGGATCGACTTCCTGAACACCACCGTCTGGGAAGCGGGCGGCCCCGAGAAGCCGGTGCAGGGTGCGCAGCCGACCGGTGCCCTGATCACGTTTCCGAATTCGGAGCTGCTGCGCGCGAACGTCATCAACTACACGCGCGACTTCCCCTATGTCTGGGACGAGGTCGCGACCGGGATCGCGGACGACAGTGACATCGAGCATGCAATGCGGGTCGCCGTCGAGGTCGCGCGCCGCGTAGTCGGCGATGCGATGCAGCAGCCGATCGAGACGTACCGCGGCATGCTCGAGGCCGCGGGCCTCGGCATCGACGTGGCCGACGAGCCGCAGGTCTATGTGCGCGGGGTCGAGCACTGGCTGGAAGTCACGGTCCGCTACCTGGTGCCGGTCCGCGAGCGACGTCGCTGGGCAAGCACGCTCACTCTCGAGCTCTCGAACGCCATGAATGCACCGGAGCACGCCGCGCGCATCCGCTCCGCCTATCCAGTGCGTCGCGTGGTTACGGACGAACCCGATACTGCGCGTACGTGAGGCTTGTGAAGGGCGCGGCGCTATCGTCTCAGGAATCCACGCCCGTGACGTCTTCTGCCAGCGCGGCTTCGACGTCGGCAGTCACATCGGCCGCGAGTGGGTCGAACGCGCCGATCCAGCGGCGCACGATGCGTCCATTGCGGTCGATGAGAAACGTCTCCGGCACGCCGGTCGTGCGGAACGTGCGGGTCACGCGCGCTGCCGGGTCGTGCAGCACGCGCAATCGCAGGCCCAGCTCGTCCGCGAAGACAGCTGCCTCCTGCGCATTCTGGTCGATGCTCACAGCGACGACCTCGAGACCGCGCTCCCGGTAGCGGTCGTCCAGTGCCTGCAGCGCGGGCATCTCTTCGCGGCAGGGCGGGCACCACGTCGCCCAGACGTTGAGCAGCAGGGTGCGCCCCTGCAGCCCCGCGAGCGTGATGGAGTCACCGTCCAGTGTGCGCGCGCCGTACGCCGGCGCAGCATCGCCCGCGCGCAGCGGACCATACGAATCCACCGCTCCGCCACAGGCCACGAAGACGGCCGCGAGCGGCATCCAGACCATCCGCCGCATCAATTCATGCCTCCACGCCGCACGAAAATGGAATCGTTGCGCAGCCACGCGATGATCCGCGTACCGTTCGCCATGTCCACGCTCGGAGCCGAGCCGCTCATGCGCATCGCGTCATCGCTCGCCGTCGGGTGGGCGAGGCGCAGGACCGGCGACTCCGCACGGCGATCGTCCCAGGCCGCGAGCACGTCGTTCCCGGCGCTCGCGAGTGCGACCAGTGATGGCGGTACCCACGCGCCCGTGAGCAGAGCGCGCGGCGGCTGGAAGCGGAGTGCCGTATCCGCGACGGCGTAGTGGATGCCCGCGCGATCCGGTGCGCCCGTGTACCAGGCGACGTGCAGCCGGCCGTCATCGGTGATCGCGAGTGACGGGCCGGCGTGGGGGCAGCCGTCGATGCGCCAGCCGTCCGCGTGCACCGGCACAGCAGCGCTCCATCTGCTGCCGCCATCGTTCGAGCGTGCAACGACCACGTCGCGGATCGACTGCTCTGTCACGTCACGCCACGCGAGATAAATCGTAGGCCCGTCGACCGCCATTGCCGTGCGGCAGCACGGGCATGCCTTCGTCGCAACCACGACGCTCGGCTCGAAGGAGCGGCCGCCGTCGCGCGAGCGGGCAACGCGGATGGCCGGGCCGTCGGCGGTCATTGAATCACCGCCGGACGAGCGGTCGCGCGAGTCGATCCAGGAGACATGGATCGTCCCGTCGTCCCCGACGACCATGTGGTGAAACGTGTGCGACGCCGGCGCGCCACCCGCGTCGTCGTTCACGTGGATCGCGGGCTCGAACGTCCTGCCACCGTCCGTCGAGCGCGCGAATCGCAGGTCGCTCGCGGGGAAGCGCCGCCCCTCCACCGGCGTGTTGTTCTGCCAGACGACGTACACGTTGCCGTCCGGCCCGACGGCGACCTGGGCGGGGGCCTGCGCATGCGGCGCGGCGTCGCCCGGTATGTCGTTGACCTGCACGGGCGCGCTGAACTGGCCATCTGCATTGCCGCGCACGAGCATGACATCGTGCGGCGTCGTGGCGCTCACCCACGTCACGTACGCCACGCTGCCGGCACGGTCGAGCGCGACAGTGGGGCTGTGGGCATCCCCGCCTGCGGCCACGATCGTATCACTCAGCTGCACCTGCTCACTCGCGCTGCACGCCGCGACCAGGCACACAGCCACGACCGAATAGCGCCGAAACGAGGGCGCCCTCATCGCGCACCGTCCGGGTTCCATTCCGCACCGATGTAGAGCGTACGTGGCATGCCCGGGGCGTATTCCGCGCCGCGTGCCTGCGTGAACGTCGCAGTTTCCGCGTATCGCTCATCCGTCAGGTTGTGAACGCGTGCGAACAGCGATACTCCGGCGAGAACCGGCTGCTGCACACGCACGTGCAGCAGATCGTGGCCGTCGTAGCGCCGGGTATTGTGCGGATCCATCCAGAACGCGCCGACGTGTGACCATTCCAGCGCGACCCTGCCGCCGCGCAGCGCCGCAGGCGCAATGCCGACGGAGGCATTGACGAGTGAGCGGGGCGCGTCTTCCATCTCGTTCCCGGAGTAGTCCACGCCCGTGTTCGGCGCCCACTCCTCGTACGTATGCAGGGCGCGCGTGTAGCCCGCGCTCACGTCGAGCACGTCACCGATCGGTGCCGCCAGGGACAGCTCGACGCCGCGGTGCAGCGTCTCACCGGCGTTCACCGTCTCGGTTGTCCCGTCGTCGTGCGTGAAGGTCAGGATGTCGTCGGTCTTCACCATGCGGTAGAGGGCCGCCTCGACCGCTACGCCGAGCGCGCGCGCGCGTGCGCCGACCTCGAGATTGTCCGCCTTCACCGGCTCGAGGTCGATGGTGCTGGCCGCACGTCCCTGCCGGAAGAGCTGTCCCTCCGACGGTGCGCGGAAGCCGTGCCCGTACGCGGCAAAGACGTTGAACGCCGGTGACAGCTCGAGCGTCGCGCCGACTTTCGGCGATAGATGCGTGTACGTCACGTCCCGGCTCGCCGGCCGCCGATGGCTGCCCTCCTGCAGTACGCCGAGTGCATTATCGTACGCGTAGCCGAGCCGGTCGTAGCGCAGGCCGGCGCTAAGGTGCAGTGCATCGATCGGTGAGCTCTCGAACTGTACGTACGGCGAGATGCTGCTGAACGTCACGTCGTAGTCGTACAGCTCGTCCCCACGCTGGTATGCCGTGAAGACGCCGTCCGTGCGTACGGGCTGGACGCCCCACTCGCGATGCGCGCCGGGGCTGTACTCGAGATCGGTGCCGAACGTCACGCGCGCGGCCAGCGCGGGGACGTTGCGCCGGTATCGCAGGAGGGCGCCCGCCGAGGCGTGACCCGTTTCCGAAATCGCGGGATCGTAGGTCAGCGACCAGTTCGGCAGCATCTCCATCTCGTTCCACCGCGCAAAGCCCGTGATCCCGAGGGAAGAAACGTCACTCGCGCGCTCGTAGGCGGAGGAGGCGCGGAACGCGCGCACCTCCCGGTAGGAGATCGGGGTGTAATTGCGCTCGGGATCGTTCAGGAAGTCCTCGCGCGAGAGCGCGGATGCGCCGGCGGTCTGCTGATCGATCGTGGAGAACGACGCGACGGTGCGCAGCATGCTTCCCGCGCCGAGTGTGCGCTCCCAGGTCAGCGTCCCGCTGCCACGATCGTAACCGGTTCCACTGCGCCACCCGTCGGTGCGGGTCAGGTTGACCTCGGCGGCGACACCGCTGGCAGCGTCGCCCAGAGATCCTCCGAGCAGCACGCGCTGGAAGCCGTGGCTGCCCGCCTCGACCGATGCGGCGAGGCCCGGCACGTCTGCAGGCGAGCGGGTCAACACGTTTACCATGCCGCCGATCGCATCGCTCCCGTACAGCGCCGTCATCGGTCCCTTCACCACCTCGATCCGTTCCGCCTGGGCGACGTTGACCTCGTACAGCGCGTTGTGGTTGAAGAATCCGGTGGAGCGCGTCGGGACCCCGTTCTCCAGGTACAGATAGACCGGATTCGTGGTCTTGGGCTGACGGATGGCGGTCATGTGACCCTCGCCACCCGTTACACTCACCCACACGCCGGCGACCTGGTTCAGCAGCTCGGCGGGATGCGTCGCGTGCGCCTCCCGGATCGCTTCGCTCGATACGACGCCGATCGTCGCAGGTGTCTCCGCCTTGCGGCGCGCTTCGCGGCTGGTGGTCACGATGAGCTGCTCCAGGGCGAGCGCCTCGATCTGCAGCTCCACTGTGATCGTCGTGACGTTCCCCGCAACGATGCGGACCTCCCGCTGCACCGCAGCGTGGCCAGGCGCGCCGATCGCAGCATCGTAGGATCCCGCAGGGAGCTGAACGCGGAAGGAGCCGGCCGAGTCGGCTTCGACGAAACGGGTGCCGATCTCGATGTAGGCACCGGGCACGGCACCGCCGCCGTCAGCGCGGACACGGCCCGATAGGGTACCCGTATCCTGCGCATGCAGGACGGTCGGCAGCGCGGCCGCAATGAGAACGGCGAGAACGAATACGCACATGGACAGTGTCCACGTCCGATAACGAATTGGCATCGGAAGGTCTCCGCATGTCGAGCGCGAGTTACGCGTTCGGTCCACTCGTCACACTGCCTCGTGCAGTGTGACACGACAGCATGGACTCAGCGGATGGGAGGTGCGTTTGCCCAGGGAAGGATGTAGGCGCGGATGCCGGGCAATGTCTGCGCGTCGCCCGGCACAGCGGCGACCGTCCCGACGGGCGGTGCCGCGACGAGGACTCGTGCGGGCTCCGAGGGCACGGAAACGGCCGTCGCACTGCATGCACCGACGCACGTACAGGGGCCATGGTCGGCGTGGCTGTCGGCGGGATGGTTTCCGGCGCCCTCGTGCGCGCCGCCCATCGCCGTGCCGTGTCCGGGTGCGGCGGCCTTGCCAGCCAGGTGGTCGCTGCCCGGATGGCCGGCGACAGCGTCGTTCGAGGCGTGGGCATGCTGCGAAGCCGGAACGCCGTCATGGTGAGGACACGAGTGCAGCCCGTATGCGTCCGCGCCCGCCGTCGCCAGGAAGGCGAAGGCGGCGATCAGACTCACGATTCGGCGCTGCACTGTAGAGGGCACGAAAGTGACGCCTCGGGCTCGGGGTTGACTGCCGACTGTATGATAACAGGAAAACGCCTGCAAGGGTTCCCATGTAACGGAAGCGCCCTTGCCGGGACCCCCAGGCAATCCGTGCGTGTAGGCAGAACGCCCGGTCGCCGCGAGGGCGCGGCCCGGGCGCACCACTGTCACAGGAGCAAGATGATCCGGACAGCAGGACTGGTCCTGACGCTCATTGTCATCGCAGCAGGCCGGAGCGAGGCAGCGGCGCAGCAGCCCGAGGGGCGCGCCACGATCGTCGGAACGGTCGTCGAAGCGGCGACGGGTGAGCCGCTGGCGGCCACACAGGTCGAGCTGGTCGAGGCGCACCGTGTCGAGACGACGCGCGACGACGGCGGCTTCGTGTTTCCGGCGGTCCGCGTGGGGGAGCACACGATCGCAGTGCAGCGGATCGGGTACGCGCCGCGCTCGGTGGAAGTGGTGGTGCGTGCCGGGGAAAGCACGCAACTGCGCATCGAGCTGGAAGTCGCGGCGGTTCAGTTCGACGAGATCGTCGTGACCGGCACGATCAGCGAGCGCGCCGGCAGGGACGTGTTGAGCCCGACCACAGTCGTGTCCGGCGCCGAGCTCGAGCGGAAACTGGGCGGGACGGTGGCGGCGACGCTTGCCGATGAGCCCGGCGTTGCCGTGACGGGACTCGGGCCCACGACTGCCAGGCCGGTCATCCGTGGCCTGAGCGGCGATCGGATCGTCATGCTCGAGGACGGCGTGCGGCCCGGCGACATGTCAGCGACATCCGGCGATCACGCGGTCGCAATGGATCCACTGACGGCGCAGCGCTTCGAAGTCGTGCGCGGGCCGATGTCCCTCCTCTACGGCAGCAGCGCGCTGGGCGGCGTGGTGAACGTGGTCCGCGAGGAGGTGCCGATGACCGTGCCGGAGCACGTGCACGGTACCGCAGTCGCCCAGGGCGAGTCCGTCAGTATGGGTGCGACGGCGGGCGGGTTCGCGGTCATGCCGATCGGCAGCTGGGCCGCGCGCGTCGAGGGCAGTGTACGCAGCTCGGGCGATGTCGAGAGCCCCGGCGGCACGCTCCACAACACCGACGCACGCACCTTCGGCCTGGCCGGCGGCGTGGGCCGCGAGATCGGACGTACGCACGTCGGCGGCAGCTACCGCTACTTCAATTCTCGCTACGGCATTCCCGGCGGCTTCGTGGGTGGTCACGACGCGGGCGTGGACGTGGACATGCGCCGCCACGCGGCGCGCGGCAAGATCGACGTGCACGGCCTCGGCATCTTCGACGAGGTACAGATCACGGGTGCATTCACGGACTACCGGCACAGCGAGATCGAGTCGGATGGCCACGTCGGGACGCAGTTCTCGCAGGACGTCACCTCGCTGAAGGTGCAGGGTCGCCACGGGAGCATCGGTCCGCTCGCCACCGGCGCAATCGGTGTGAGTGCGCAATACCGTGACGTGCACACCGCCGGGTCGCTCCGCACCCCCTCCACGTACGACTATGCCGCTGCCGTGTTCGTGGTGGAGGAGCTCGGTACGGGGCCCCTGCGGTTCCAGGTGGGCGGGCGCTACGACTTCGCGCATTACGAGCCGCGCGATACGGCCGCGTTCGTGTTCGTCGGCGGGGAAGCAATACCCGTAAGGCCGCGCGACTTCGGGTCCTTCGCGGGATCGCTCGGCGTGCTGTACACGATCACCGAGCCGCTGCGTATCGGGATCAGTGCAGCACGGGCACACCGCACGCCCGACTTCAACGAGCTGTACACGAACGGACCGCACCTCGCGGCGAACTCCTACGACGTCGGGGACCCGACCCTCGATACGGAAACCGGCATCGGGTTCGATGCGTTCGTCCGCTACCACGGTTACCGGCTCCGCGGCGAGGTGGCGGTATTCCGCAACCAGCTGGACGGCTACATCTTCCCGTCGAGCCGCGGACGCATCGAGCTCGGCACGCAGGGTGGCCGACCGCGCTTCCAGTACACGAACGAGGACGCGCGCTTCGTCGGCGTCGAGGGCACTGCGGAGTGGAGCGTAACCGAGCGGATCATTATGGAGGCGACTGGGTCGCTCGTGAGCGCCGAGTTCACGGGACGGCGTGCCGCCATTCCGGTCCTCGAGGATGGCGACACGATTCTCGTGCCGGCGTCGAAGTACCCGCCGCTGATCCCGCCGCCCAACGGCCGGGTCGCGGTGCGCTACGAAACCGCCGACTGGTTCGCGGGTGCCGGCGCGCGTTTGGCCGCCGAGCAGGACAGGACCGGCGACTTCGAGACGCCCACATCCGCGTACGCACTTGCCGACCTGATCGGTGGCGTCCGGTTCCTGGGAGGCGGGCGGCTGCACACGCTTACACTGCGAATCGACAACCTGCTCGATGCGTCGTACCGGGACCATCTCTCGCGCATCAAGGACATCATGCCAGAGCCCGGGCGCAACATCAGTCTGCTCTACCGACTCACGTTCTGAGAACGCGCCGCCCTGCGGCCGGAGAAACGATATGACGATTCGCAACTTCCGCATGCGCAGCCTGCTCGGCCTGCTCGCGCTCATCGGTGCCCTGGCTGCCTGCGGCGATCTGTCGGCACCGGGCGGCCACGACCAGATCCGGCACCTGGTCCTGACGATCGACGGTCAGCCCGTCACGATCGACTTCGACGGGACGGACGACTCGTTCATCCTCGACGAAGGCACGCATGCAGTGAGCGCGCAGGCCTACGATGCCGACGGCCGCCGCCTCAACCTACACGACGGCGACGAGCTCGTCATCGGCACGAGCAACCAGGGCGTCGCGCGCTATACTCCACTCGGTGACATGGATGGCACGCTCGTCACCGCCGATGGCAACGCGACACTGCGGGTGAGTATCGAGCACACGCTCGACACGGTGTTCGGGCCGTTCAACGTCCCCGTCGTCGTGAACTAGCTTTCGCCGGTCGCCAGAACGCCGCGCAGGCCTGCTGCGCGGCATACACCCGCGGCGTTACCATTCCCGCATGACCGCCCCGCGCCGCATCCTCCTCGTTGACTGCGACCAGTTCTTCGTCCAGTGCGCCCGCATCGCCGATCCCGACGGTGCGGGGCGCGAGCCGCTCCTGCTCGTCGGCGGCAGCTCCGCACAGCGAGGCGTCGTTACGTCCGCCTCGTATGCGACGCGCGAGTTCGGTGTCCGCTCGGGCATGCCGACCGCACGCGCGCTGAAGCTCTGCCCGCAGGCGAAGGTCGTGCCCGTGCCCCGAACCCTGTGTGGCGAGAAGAGCCGTGCCGTGCGCACCGTGCTCGAGCGGTTCGCGCCCGTGGTCGAGCCCGCCTCCATCGATGAGGCCTACCTCGACCTGGCCGGCACCGAACGGCTCTACCATGACGAGACGCTGCCGGACACCGCGCGCCGCATCCAGGCAGCGGTCCTGCGCGAAACCGATATCGCTGTCTCCATTGGGGGCGGCACGTCCAAACTGATCGCGAAGATGGCGGTCCGGCCAGCCAAGCCCGCAGGCGTTCACATCGTCGCGCCCGGCGCGGAGCAGGCGTTCCTCGCCGGGTTCAGGCTGGCCGATCTGCCCGGCGTGGGTCCCGTGTTCGCCGACGAGCTGCGCGCACTCGGGCTGACGACCGTGCCGCACGCACTCTGCCTCGACGAAGAGACGATGATCCGCCGCCTGGGTGAGCGCCGGGGCGGGTGGCTGTTCCGCTGGATCCGCGGCGACGACGAGCGGGCGGTCGACGCGAGCCACGAGGCAACACAGGTGTCGCGCGACGAAACGTTCGCTCGCGATATCGACGACGACCGCGCACTCGAGCGTGAGCTGCTCGCGCTTGTCGTGCGCCTCGGACGTGACCTGCGCAGTGCAGGCGTGCGCGCCCGCACCATCACCGTACGCATCCGCGATGCCGACTTCCGTAACCGCAGCGCCGGCCGAACGCTCCTGCAGCCGCTGGAATCGGACCGCGCCATCTACGACGTCGCGCGCGCATTGCTCGGACGGCTGCGCGCCGGACGCCGCGTGCCCGCGAGACTCCTGTCCGTCGCGGCTTCACAGCTTACGGACGGCGACGGCGAGATCCAGCTCGGTCTCTTCGCCGATGAAACGGCAGCGGGCGAGTCGGATCGTGATCGCCGACTCGCCCGCCTGACCGACTCCGTGCGCGACCGCTTCGGTCCGGATGCGATCGGACCGGGTCGACTGCTCGGGGACTGAACGCCTACTCGATCCACTGCCACTCGTACGACGCCGCGTTCCCGTCCGCTGCACGCATGCGCAGCGTGTCGTCGAACTTCGTATCGCCATCGATGGTAATGCGCATGTCGAACTCTGCCCACGTCGTGTCCGCATTGACGACGCGCACCAGGAACAGGCCGTACTCCGAAATCTCCCAGGTCTGATCGAAAGGCGGCCGGATGTCGACGGTATCCGCATCGACGAGCGTCGTCTGCGTGTTGCCCGTCTCGCCGTCCACGCTCACCGTGAAGTGCGTCGATGTGATCATCTGAATGTCCACCGGCGTGTTACCCGTGAGGACGACACGGGCCTCCTCCGAGCTCGTGTCCGTTCCCAGCGAACACCCCGTGAGTAGCGCCGCCAGCGCGGCCAGCGCATAGCCTGCCTTCATTGCACCCATCCTTTGCGAGCAGCTTCGAAATTGCAGGCCGCGACGCCACCATTGCACGACCTTCGTCATCCTGTAACGTCCGAGCCATCAAGATGGCGGACATCGTGCGCTCCGTTCAAGGCCGAGCGCTGCAGAACCCGCTCTGGTGCCGCGAATTCCGCCGCACATTCCGCGCTGCCAGTAGACGCGTGCCGCGGCGGCCCGCATCTTGACCCGCCAGGGACGAGAATTCCCGCAACCGGAGTGTCTGAGACATGAGCTGGAAGCACATCGCAATGGCAGGAACGTTCCTCGTCGCCGCGGCGTGCGCGCCCGACGACGGCGCCGATACCGCCCCCGATGCCGCCGGAGCCGATACGGCTGCGCTCGGCAACGAGGCGGCTGACGGCGCTTCCCGGGTGACGGCGCGCGCCGAGCTGCGCGACAGCAGCGGCAACGCGGTCGGACAGGTCGTCCTGGAACAGCAGGATAACGGCGTCCAGGTCACACTGAACGTGGAGGGCCTCGCCCCGGGCGAGCACGGCGTGCACTTCCACAGCGTCGGGCAGTGCGACGCCGCCGGCGAGTCTCCGTTCGAATCCGCCGACGGTCACTTCAACCCGGACAGCACACAGCACGGGCTCGAAAACCCGCAGGGACCGCACGCCGGCGACCTGCCGAACATGGAAGTCGGCGACGACGGCACCGGAACCCTGTCCGAAACCACCGACCGCCTCACGCTGACGGAAGGACCGAACGCACTGCTGGACGGCGATGGCGCCGCCTTCATCGTTCACGCCGGGCCGGACGACATGGTCTCCGACCCCTCCGGCAACTCGGGCGACCGTGTCGCCTGCGGAGTGATCGAGCGCTCCTAGCCGCATGACGCCCCGGGACGTCGTCGTCATCGGCGGCGGACAGGCCGGTCTGGCCGCGGGGTACTACCTGCGCCGGACCGGCCTGAGTCATGTCATTCTCGACGCGGCCGCCGCACCCGGCGGGGCGTGGCGCCACACCTGGCCATCGCTCCGCCTCTTCTCCCCCGCCCAGTGGAGCTCGCTGCCCGGGCGCCTCATGCCCGGCGGCACGGATTACTATCCCACCCGCGACGAGGCCCTCGCGTACCTCGAGGATTACGAGCAGCGCTACGCCCTGCCCATCGAGAGGCCAGTACGCGTGTACGACGTGCTGCCGGCGGACAACGCGCTGCGCCTCACGACCGACGGGCCCGATTACTTCGCGCGCGCCGTCATCAGCGCGACCGGAACCTTCGAGGAGCCGATCGTGGCGGACGTGCCCGGTCGCGGCCGCTTCGCCGGCACCCAGATCCACTCGTCCGCATACCGCGGCCCCGAGCCGTTCTCCGGCAAGCGCGTGCTCGTCGTCGGCGGCGGTAACTCCGGCGCCCAGATCCTGGCCGAGGTCTCCACCGTCGCAGACACCATCTGGTCCACGCTCCGACCCCCGGTCTTCCTCCCCGACCACGTGGATGGCCGCTACCTCTTCGAGCAGGCGACACTGCGCTACCGCGCCCGCCTCGCCGGAGAGCCCGAACCGCCCGCCGCCTCGCTCGGCGACATCGTCTTGGTCCCGCCCGTGCGCGACGCCCGCGCCCGCGGAGTGCTCCGCGCCACCGGGCCCATCGCGCGGCTCACCGACACCGACGCCGTCTGGAGCGACGGCAGCCGCGCCACCATCGACGCGATCATCTGGTGCACCGGGTTCCGGGCGGCGCTCCATCACCTGCAGCCGCTCGGGATCGTCGGAAGCGACGGCCGCGTCGACGTGGACGGGAACCGCAGCACGGCAGAGCCGCGCCTCTGGCTCCTCGGCTACGGGGAATGGACCGGCTTCGCCTCCGCCACCCTGATCGCCGTCGGCCGCAGCGCCCGCGCGACAGTGGAACAGATCGCGTCCCTCCTGCACGGCTGACCCAAGCTCCTCCAGCGGCCTTCTCTTGCCGGCTCCGCTCGGACAGGGTAGACTCGCCACGATCTTTGAGAACGATTCTCAAACTCAAGAGACGATGCGACCTGCTCTCAACCGATTCGGCGCCCTGGCCTGCGGGGCATTGCTGACATTTTCCGCCTGCGACGAGGAGACGATCGCGCCACCGCAGGCGGACGCGGACGTCCTGATGGTCGATGCGAGGGAGGACTGGGCCTACGTACGGCTGGGCGAGGAGGCGACGCAGGTGAGCGTGGCGGATGCGGCCACCTCGGCGGACTGGGACCTCGCCTTCAACGCTACCCGGGTGATGCTGAACGGGGGTGCGGCGGGTCCGGCCGCTGTACGTGGCTACTGCGTCTGCCAGAACGCCGCAGCCACGGATGCGCAGGTCCAGGCGATGACCCCGGACAGCGAGCGCGGGGATTTCGATGCGGTGGACGCGTCCTCGATCCCGGCTGACGCGCAGGCGTGGGAAACGGACGTGCTGGATCCGGCGCTTGCGGACTGGTACGCGTACGACATGACGACGCACACGGTGACGGCGGTGCCGTCGCAGGTGTGGAAGGTACGCGGAGCGGGCGAGGACCCGGAGTACGCGAAGCTGCACGTGACGGAGATCGCGGACGGCACGCAGGCGGGTGCACGGGTGACGATCGAGTTTGCGGTGCAGGCGGCAGCGGGCGAGCCGTTCGGTGGGGTGCAGAGCGTCGTGCTGGATGGTCGGACGGCACCGGTCTATTTCGATTTTGCGACGGGCGCCGTGAGTGATGCGAGCGACTGGGACATCCTGCTCGACGGCTACGAGCTGCGCGTGAACGGTGGTGTGAGCGGTAGTGGTGGTGCGGGCGCAGTGGTCGCGTCCGAGTCGTTCGCGGCAATGACGGACGCGAGTGATGCACCGGCGCAGGTCTACCGCGGCGATGCGTTCGGCGGTGTCTTCGCTGCGCGGCCGTGGTACCGCTATGACCTGGACGGCAATCACACGATCTTCCCGACCTACGACGTCTACCTGATCGACACAGGTGACGCCGTCTACAAGCTCCAGGTCATCGGCTACTATGACGAGACGGGTGATGCGCGCTACGTCTCGTTCCGCTCCGCACCGCTCGATTGACGATGCGCGGTGCTCTCGCAGCCTTCGTCTGCGTGGCGTGCGGTACGCTGGCGATGGGCGTGCCGGCTGGTGCGCAGCAGCTCCCGGCCCCGCCGTCACAGGTCGTACTGCATGGTCGGGTGCTCGAGGCGGGAGCGAATACGCCGATCGCAGGCGCGGAGGTGCATGCGGCCGGTCATGGCGCGTCGGCAGTAACGAATGCGGACGGTGCGTGGCGGCTCGTGCTCCCTGCGGGCGCGCACGAGCTGGTCGTCGAGCATCTCGCATTCGCCGATGAGGTGGTGAGGGTCCCGCGAGGCGCCGACAGCCCGATCGCGGTGCGACTCACCCCCCGTCCGGTTGTCCTCTCCGGGCTCGTCGTCACGGCATCGCGCCGGCTGCAGCAGCTGAAGGACGTGCCGGTCGCGACGGAGGTGGTGGATCGTGCCGAGATCGAGCGCAGCGGCTCGCCGGATCTGTCGGCCGTGCTGGTGGAGCGCACGGGTGTCTCGCTGGAGGGCGGGCACCCGGTGGGTGCGGGCGTGATGCTCCAGGGCCTGGGTTCCGAGCGCGTGCTCGTGCTGCTCGACGGCCAGCCGTTCATCGGCCGCATCTCCGGGAGCCTCGATCTGTCCCGCATTCCCACGGCCATGATCGAGCGGGTGGAGGTCGTGAAGGGGCCGCAGTCCACGCTGTACGGCTCGGAGGCGATGGGCGGTGTCGTGAACGTGATCACGCGTGCACCCGAGCACGATGTGTGGAAGGGCGGCGTGGACGTCACGGGTGGGTCGCACGGCCGGATCGACGTGAGCGCGAATGCGGTCGGGGCCTTTGGCGCGGCAGCGTACGCAGTCGACGGCGGCCGTCGCACGATCGAGCTCGTGCCCGGGCACACGGGCGATGCCGGCACGGTCGCGACGCGCTGGGACGGCAGTGCGCGCGTGCAGTGGGATGCGTCGGACGTGTTGTCGTTCAATGCGGGCGCGCTGTTCCTGGACGAGCATCAGCGCTGGCGCACGGGCGTGCTGTACAACTTCGCCGACAACCTGCAATGGGGTGGGCGCGCGGGCGCCGTGTACACGCGCGGTGCGCACCGCTTCCATCCTGCACTGTACGCGACAGAGTTCCGTCATCTGTCGCGCCGCTCGACGCTGCCGCAGCCGATCGCCGGCGGCGACGAGGAGACGGAAGTGCAGCGGCTGCTGGAGGCGGAGCTGCTCTACGGCTATGCGACGGAGCGCATCGCCATCGATGCCGGCGTCGAGCTGCGCCGCGAGGCCATTCACTCGGACCGCGTCGATGGTGCCGACCGGACGCTGCACACGGCGGAGCCCTTCGCGCAGGCGACCTGGTCGGGCGATGCCTGGAGCCTCGTGCCGGGCGTGCGGCTGTCATGGAGCGAGCAGTGGGGCGCGCACGTCACGCCGCGCATCGCCGCGATGCTGCGTCCCGCGGAGCGACTCGCGCTGCGGCTCTCCCTCGGCCAGGGCTTCCGCGCGCCTTCCTTCAAGGAGCTGTACATGGATTTCCTGAACACGGGCGCCGGCGCCGGCTACCACGTGCAGGGCAATCCGGACC
Organism: uncultured Gemmatimonadaceae bacterium; assembly: GCA_964430275.1. Taxonomy (GTDB): domain Bacteria; phylum Gemmatimonadota; class Gemmatimonadetes; order Longimicrobiales; family RSA9; genus DASTYK01. The sequence continues at coordinate 7,576 of CAYSGF010000279.1, read as the reverse complement.
TGCAGCCCGAGACGTCGGCGAACGTGTCCGGCAGTGTGGAGTGGAGCGGTGACCGCCTGTACTCGCGCGTCCAGCTCTTCTACAACCGCTTCGACGATTTCATCGAGACGCGCGAGCTGCCGGGCGAAGGCGGGCTGACTGCATTCACCTATGCAAACATCGACGACGGCGAGACGTACGGTGCCGAGTTGGAGCTCGGCGCGACGTGGGGCGGGCTGCGTGCCGAGACCGGCTACGGCTGGCTGCAGGCGCGCGACCGCACGACCGGCGAGACGCTGCTCGGCCGGCCGACGCACAGTGTACGCGCGTCGCTCGGCTACGCGCTCTCCTTCGGCCTGCGCGCCAACGTCTCCGGCACGCACACCGGCGTCACGCCCGCATCACGCGCGGAGGACGGCACCCTCGTCGAGCGCGCCGCACTCACGCGCGTGGACGTGCGCATCGCCCAGTCATTGCCGCGCGGCCTCGAGCTGAGCGCGGGCATCGACAACGTGTTCGACGCAACACTCGAACAGTATCCCGGCTATCTCGGCCGACAGCTGTACCTGGGTATCGGCTGGCGCGGCGCGCGCGAGCTGCACTGAATACGGATCCCAACGTCCCACGGAGAAACGCGAATCATGCGCGTGATACGCACGCTACTGACGGTCCTGCTGCTCGCTCTACCCGCGCCCGGCTTCGCACAGCTGGAGTCCGTCGGTACGATTATCCTCGCCCACGGTGCAGGTCCCGAGTGGAACGCACAGGTCGAGAGCGTCGCCGCACTCGTGCACACCGGTGGACCGGTGGAGGTCAGCTACCTCATGGGACCGGCGGCGAAGACGCACCGCTTCCAGGACGTCGCCGCGAAGCTGGTCGCCGCGGGCGCGTCGCAGATCGTCGTCGTGCCGCTGCTCATGTCGAGCCATTCCGGCCACTACGAGCAGATCCGCTACCTCGCCCGCGAGGTCGATGAGCTGAGCGAGACGATGAAGCACCACCTGCACATGGCGGGCATCGAGCGCGCAAGCGTGGCAGTGCCGGTCCGCGTCGCGCGCGCGATCGACGACTCGCCGGACGTCGCGCGCATCCTGGCGGAGCGGGCGCTAGCGCTCACGGCCGAGCCACAGGCACATGCGCTCTACATCGTCGGCCACGGGCCGAACAGCGCGGAGGACAATGCCGCGTGGATGAGCAACCTGCGGCCGATTGCGGACAGCGTGCAGGCGCGCACCGGATTCATGGACGTGAAAGTTGGCCTCGTGCGCGACGATGCGCCGCCCGCCGTGCGCGCGGAAGCCGTGAAACAGGTACGCGAGATGATCCGGCTGCAGCACGAGCTGACCGGCCGGGACGTGATCGTCGTGCCGGCGCTCATCTCGACCGGGTCCGTCAGTCGGGAGAAGATCCCCGCCGACCTCGCGGGGCTGCCGGTCGTCTACAGTGGTGAGGCACTGCTGCCGCATCCGGGGCTGGCGCGCTGGATCGAGGCGCGGGTGGCGGAGATGAGGAGCGCTACGTAGTCGATCGCGGATCCCTGACGCCGGCACCGCGCCGGAACGCCGCCGGCGTAATCCCCGTCGCGCGGCGGAACACGCGCGTGAAGTGACTCTGGTCGGCGAAGCCGCATGCGAGTGCGACGCGTGACAGCGGCAGTCGCCCGCTCCTGAGCAGCTCCGTCGCGCGCTGCACGCGCAGGCGCCGCATGTACTCGCCGACCGAACAGCCGTGCGTCGCGCGGAACGTGCGCGCGAGGTGCGACGGGTGCACCTGCGCGATGCGTGCGAGCTCGGCCAGCGCGACATCCTCCGTCGCTGCCGTATGGAGTCGTTCGACGACGCGTCGCATCCAGGCCGGCGTGCCGCTCCGCTCCCGTCCCGCCTCGCGCTGTACGATCGTACCGATCATCGCGAGCAGCAGCCCCTCGACCACGAGGCGCTCGCCGCCACCGCGGAACTCCTCGTGGATCTGCGCCGCCAGCCATGGCACGCGCCCGTCCGGCAGCGGGATGTGCTCGGCCGGCAGCGTGACATCGACATGCGCCATGCTGCCGAGCCAGTCGGCGCCGAACTGGATGTTGAAGAGCCGCGCAGTGCCGGCCTCGAAGGTCTCTGCGTGATCCGCCTCGGCGGGGTGGTAGAACGCGGCGCGCGGGCCGAGCGAGCGCGGGCGTCGCTCGAAGTGCTCGATCATGCTGCCCTCGAGCAGCAGGCAGAAGAACGGATGCGCGTGCGCGTGCACCGGCACGACGAAGCCGTCGCTGTAGGACGTCTCCGTCAGCACGACGTCGTCCAGGCGTACCGGTGCGCCGGCCCGGCCGTAGAAGGATCCGTTCTCCAGTCTCACGCTCATGTCGAATGATGCCGTCGCGGGTCCGGGAGCGCCACCGCGCCGGACCCGCCGGGCGGTGCGCCCGCCCCTCGAGCGCCATCCGCCAGGCGCGTGCGCCGCCGACGTCGCCCCTGCCGGCCCGCTCCGTGGGGTATTCGTCGCGAAACCGCGCCACTCCGGCCCACCGGCATCACGGGCGTTCCACCCGCGCACTGCACGTTCCAGACAGCGCAGCGCCGATCCGCGACATTGTCGAACGGGAGCATATGCGCGAACCTACGTTGACCCGCCGAGATCCGAGGCCTGACGTGACCGACCTGCGCCACGACATCCGCCACGCGCTGCGTACCGCCCGCACGCAGCCCGGCTTCACCATCGCCGTCCTGCTGACGCTCGCGCTCGGCATCGGTGCGAGCACGGCCATGTTCAGTGTGCTGAATGCAGTGCTGCTCAGCCCGCTGCCGCAGCGCAATGCCGAGCGGGTCGTGCGCCTGTACCAGCCGAACACGGTGTCGGAGACGACCGGGCTCTCCCCCCTCGAGATCGCTGACTACGAGCAACAGGCGCGCGTGTTCGAGGACGTCGTCGAGTACCACTCGATGCCGTTCACGTTCGTCGGCGCGCGCGAGGCGCAGCGGCTGCAGACGGGTGTCGTGTCCGCCAGCTTCTTCGACGCGCTCGGCGTGCAGCCCGTGCTCGGCAGGCTGTTCCGTCCCGGCGAGGACCAGCCGGGGGCGGAGCCGGTGCTGCTGCTCTCGTACGAGTACTGGCAGCGCGAGCATGGCGGTGATCCTGCAGTCGTCGGCAGCACACTGCGCATGAACGACCGCACGCACACCGTGGTCGGCGTGCTGCCGTCGCTGCCGCAGTACCCGGACGAGAACGACGTCTACATGCCGACCAGCTCCTGTCCCTTCCGCGCCGGACCGAACTGGGCCGAGAACCGCGAAGCGCGCGGCACCGCGCTCGGACTGGTGCGCGCCGGCGTCACGACCGACGCGCTCATGACGGAGCTGCGCACGGTGTCCGCGCGGCTGCGGACCGAGCACGCGGAAGCGTATCCGACGGAGCAGCGCTTCGGCATCGCCGCCGTCCCGCTCGATGAGCTGATCGCACAGCCCGCACGAGCCACCCTCGTCATCCTGCTCGCGGCGACGGGACTGCTGCTGCTCATCGTCTGCTCGAATGTCGGCAACCTGATGATCGTGCGGCTGCTCCGCCGCGACTCCGAGATGGCCGTGCGCACTGCATTCGGTGCGACGCGCGCGCGCCTCACCCGCCAGCTCGCGACCGAGAGCGCGGTCCTCGCGGCAGCCGGTGGCGCGCTCGGCCTGCTCGTCGCATTCGCATCCACCGACGCGCTCGCTGCATTCGTCAGCCGCTTCACCCCGCGCGCGTCCGAGATCCGCGTGGACGGTGCGGTCGTGCTGTTCGCGCTCGGCGCGACGTCGCTCACTGCACTCGTGAGCGGACTGCTGCCGCTCACTGCACTGCGCTCCGGCATTGCGACCGTGCTGCGCCAGTCCTCCGGCCGCACCACCACCGGTGGCGCGCACGCGCGCATCCGCGACGGGCTCATTGTGTTGCAGGTCGCCGTCTCGCTCGTGCTGCTCGTCGGCGCAGGACTCCTGCTGCGCACGGTCACGCACCTGCAGAACGTGGACACCGGCTTCGATCCCGCCGGCGTCATGACCGCACGCGTCGATCTCAACTGGACGAAGTACGATAACGGCGACGTGCGCCGGCAGTTCTTCCTCGACCTCGAGCGCGAGCTGGCCGCGCAGCCCGGCGTGCGCGCGGTCGGCGTCGGCTCCACGTTCCCGCTCAACGGCGACCCCGCATTCAGCGTGGACTTCGCGATCGAGGACCGCGCCGTGGTCGGTGACGAAGCGCCGGACGTGGGCGCAACGACCGCGAGTCCCGGCTACTTCGAGGCGCTCGGCGTACCGCTGCTGCGCGGTCGCACGTTCCACTCCGCCGACCACCTCGCCGACGCCGAGCCCGTCGGCATCGTCACCCGCTCCCTCGCCGAACGCTACTGGCCGGGCGCGGACCCGATCGGCCGCCGCATCTCCTTCGATGGCGGCCAGAACTGGGGACGCGTCGTCGGCGTCGTCGGCGACGTCCGGCTCGGCCTCGAGGACGACTTCGAGGACCTCGTCTTCGTGCCGCACTACAGCGGCGCCGGCATCGGCGCACGCGTCCTCGTGCGCGGCGACGCGTCACCAATCGCCCTCGAGCGCGCGCTCCGCACCGCAATCGCCGCCGTCGATCCGCAGCAGCCGGTCACCGAGGTGCTGGCGCTGGACGCGCACCGCGGCGAGCGTCTCTCGCCGTATCGGCTCACCGCACTGCTCATGGGCATGTTCGCGCTCATCGCGCTCGGTGTCACTGCAGTCGGACTGGCCGGCGTCATCGCGTTCTCGATCGCCCAGCGCACGCGCGAGATCGGCATCCGCGTCGCGATCGGCGCACAGCCGCTCGGTGTGCTGCGCATGGTGCTCGGGCAGACGCTCGCGCTCGTCGCCGTCGGCGCCGCGCTCGGCGCGGGCGTCGCCTGGCTGCTCGCGGATTCGCTGACGGGGCTCGTCGTCGGCGTGACCGTCGCGGATCCGCTGACGTATGTGGGCGTCGCCGCACTGCTCATGGTCGTCGCGACCGGGGCGGGGCTGGTACCGGCGCGGCGAGCGATACGGATCGATCCGCTGGATGCGCTGAAGGGGAGGTAGGGAACAAGCGGCGGCGCCTGCGCGCGATGATGCGCAACGATGCGCGACGATGGGCGACGATGGGCGACGATGGGCGGCGATAAGCGGCCGCGCCGCCGCATGGCGCGGTCCCGCCCCCCGCGCCTTCTACTCCTGTGCTGCGTCGATGCTGAACCCGATCGCCGCGCCGAGAATGGTTCCGACCGCCAACCCTTTTGCTCTCTCCCAACTGCTGGCGTCCGTAACCCCGTCGACATAGCCGGATAGGTCGACAAGAGCTACCAGCGCCAGCCCAGCTGCGGCTCCCCACAGGGCGCCATTCAACGGCGAATCGCTCTCCGGCGAATCCTGAAGACTACCCTCGTACGCGAAATCCGAAGGGATCTGGCGTCGTTGCTGACTCCACCGAAAATCGCGGCGCACGACTGACTCTGTGCCCGAAGGGACCGCGTCCGCCGAAATCACCCGCACGCCCGGGCCCGATAGTGTAGTCACGGATCGAGCGGCCCAGTACGGCTCGCGGGTCAAGTCTTCATCTGTCGGGCTCGTGGCAAGCATAGGAGCAAACTGCGAGGCGATGACCCACTCGCAATAGTCCACGACACCATCGAGGTCGACATCTCCGTTCGTGATGGCGCACTGCACTTCGTTGATGTCAGTACCAAGGAAGATCCCTGGTGCGAGTGGGTTCGGGTCAGCGGGATGACAATCTGGGTCGCGCTCGCAATAATCTTTAGTTTGTCTGCAGCGCTTATGTTCGGATCTCCCTGCCATGGCGTGGTATCCCCGAGTCCGCCGGGATCGGCACAGGAAATGAGTACACAACCAAGGATTACGAAGGTCCATGCGGAAACGCATCGCGGGCCACGATCTGCAGCGGTTCTCGGACACGGCATCATGCTTCCATTCGGCTGGGGGAACGTTGGCGCTGCATCTCGTTCGGCGCATGGGCAGTAGCTGCCCATATTCTGACTTGCAGCAGTCTTAGTTTTGACTGCTGCCGTTGCTCGTTCTTGACCCGTCGGGGCCCGAAACAAGCGTGGATTCAGCATCTGCGTTGTCCTGAAGCACGCTCGGGTGCTCGAAATCCGTTGGAAAACGACTCCTGTGTCTCCAACGGCGATCCAGCGACGACCGGCCTCCGCGCTGGCAGCGGTAGCACGCATCGCAATGAGACCAGGCTATCCGTCGTCGGACCCGTGCGTGCCGACCGATTCGTGTTGTGCAGGAGGATGGGCAGGGGACGCTCGTGCCCACCTGGAGCGCGGGAAGGAGAGATGACGAGCGCTGAACGTCGCTCGTCGCCGAACGCGGCAGACGCATATGCAGCACAGAACATAGCGCGCCGCGCCGCTCGATCGCCAGCAACCTGAAGCCGAGAGACGTGCGATGAACGTGCAGCAGCTGATCGAAAATGGAAGAGCAGTTCTGGCGTAGCGACGCGGATTACTACAGGTCCGCCCTGGCCGAGAACGCGATCATGGCGTTCCCTCCGCCCGCAGGCATTCTCGACAGGCAGGCCACCGTCGAGTCGATTGCAGCGGCACCGCGATGGTCGACCGTCACGATCAGGGACCCGCACGTGACGCAGCTCACGCCGGACTCCGTACTGTTCACGTATACCGCCTCTGCGCGCCGCGAAGCGGACGCGCGCGACTATGAAGCGCTCGCGACCAGCGCGTACGTCAGGCACGAGCGGTCGTGGCTGCTCGCGTTCCATCAGCAGACGCCACTGCAGGAGGGCTGAGAGCAGGTCGAGAAACCGACCATTGGAACCATCCATCCGGCTCTTCGGAATCTTTACCGCCTATACGACGGTCAACCTTCCAGCGCGGCGTCCCGCGCAAGCCCGAATGGAGGATTGACAGTGCCATGGACGGGCAACCTTCCGTTCAGTGCGATCGTGCACCGCGAGTGGCACGATTCGCGATCCTCCCGCCAACACAGTCGCATGCTTGCCGGAACCCTGCCCACGCGATTCCAGGGAAGCGCCTCCGTTAGATAACCGCTCCCCCGCGCGTTTCAAGGGTGAGTCCGTCCGATCCACTCCCGCCGGAGCGCACCATGCGATCCCGAACCCTGGCCGCCGTCGTCCTGGCCGTGCTCGTCGCCGCCGCCTGGCAGCAGCAACCCGACGCGACGTCCGCTGAAACCATGTCGGCCAGCGCCACAGCAGCCGACGTCCGCGCAACCCACATCCGCGCCGAGGCCGCCCGCCTGCGTGCTCACTTCGATGCCGTGGACGCGGAGCTGCGCGCGCGCGACGTGTCGCATCTCTCGCCCGCGCAGCGCAGCGCACGTGCGCGCCTCGTGACCTGGCTGCGCGCGTACCGCGACGCCGGCGAGTTCCCGCTGAACGACCGCTACGCCGACACTGCGGTCCCCATCTTCCGCGACGCCGACGGCACGCTGTGCGCGATGGCGCACCTGATCGCGCGCGCCGGCGGAACCGGGATCGTCGAGCGCGTCGCACGCGCGCGCAACACCGCGTACATCCGCGAGCTCGTCGATGACCCGGCGCTCGTCGCGTGGCTCGACACGAACGGGCTGAGCGCGGA
>CAYSGF010000278.1:0-16781 GCA_964430275.1 uncultured Gemmatimonadaceae bacterium | reverse complement strand
AGCGCAGCGCGATCAGCTCGGTCGGCGCGGTCGGCCTCACTCAGGTGATGCCGTCGACCGCCCAGATTCTGCAGCCGGGCATCGGTCGCAGCGAGCTGTTCGACCGGGATACGAACCTGCGACTCGGGTTCCGCTACCTGCGCGAGATGATGCGGCAGTATGATGGCGACCTTCGCCTTGCGTTGCTTGCCTACAACCGTGGACCCGGGCGCGTGGACGAGATCCTGCGCGGTGGCGGCGATCCGGGCAACGGGTATGTCAGGAAGGTTCTCGGCCGCTCTGCCGATTGAACGGACCCGCACAAATTGATCTTCGTTGCGACGGGCCGCGAGCATTGCTCGCGGCCCGTCCTCGTTCTACTGGCAGCGCTCCGGTCGGCTCCTCGGAGGTAAGGCAGGGTCCTCGACTTCCTGTACTTCGTCCTCGGCGATGCCAACGATCTCGCCATTCGAAAACTCGACGAGGTAGCCCTCGCGGGCATCCGCACTGTTCTCAGGCCCCCAGCGCCCCACGACCTCGCCCACCTGTCCGGCGTACGCCTGGGACTGCTGATACTGCGGGTTCGTGACCTTGATCCAATGCATGTGCGCACTCCGGGGATGCAGTTCGCTGCTGCCCAACGCAGGAGGCGCGCCAGCACTCCCGGTGCCGCGCGCCTCGTACGCGGTCCTCGCTGTCAACCCCGCGTCGTTGCGATCAGGCGGTCACACGCAGTCGCTGACCCGGATGAATCACGCTGCGGCCGCCGAGTCCGTTCCACGCGCGCAACTGCTTCATCGAGACGTCGTAGCGGCGGGCGATCGTCCAGAGACTCTCGCCGGTGCGCACCTGGTGGTATCGCGTCTCAGCCTCCGCAGCCCTGCTCGCTGCGACCGCACTGCCGCCTCGCCCCGGCACGCGAAGCTGCTGGCCGACCTGCAGCCGCCGCGGCGAGAGATTGCCGTTGGCAGCCTGCAATGCGCTCACGCTGACCCCGTAGCGCCGGGCGATGTGGCTCAGCGTCTCGCCGCGCAGAACCCGGTGCGTCGGAGCACTCGCCAGCTCCGCTGCGCGCTTCGCCTGCTCGAGCCGCGCCTGCTTGAAGATCGCAGGGAAGTTCGCCGCAAACGTTTCGGCAAGGCCGGACGGCAGCCGAACCGGCCAGGCACGCCCCTCGGGCGTGGCGCCGGCAACGAGGTGCGTGTTCAGGTCCGCCACCGAGTCAACGGGCAGGGCGACCGCCGCTGCCACTGCATCCAGCGCTACGGCTCCGGGCACCCACGTAACGTCGTACGCCAGCGGCTCCTGATACTGCACATCCGTGAAGCCATACTTCGCCGGCTCCTTCGCGATATGGCCGGCGGCCAGCATCAGCGGCACATAATCGCGCGTCTCTCGCGGCAGTCGAGGCGCAATCTTCCAGAAATGCTCGTCCGTACCGCGCTCGGTGCCGTACATCTCGCGCATGATGCGGCCGACGCGATTCTCTCCCGTGTTGTACGCCGCCGCCGCCAGGTACCAGCTGCCGAACCGCTCGTGCAGCTCCTGCAGGTAGTCCAGCGCGGCTTGCGTGGACTTCACCGGATCGCGCCGCTCGTCAACGACCCCATTCACTTCCAGGCCGTAGCGACGACCGGTCTCGGCAATGAACTGCCAGATGCCCGACGCAGCAGCATGGGAGTAGGCTTTCGGCGAAAACCCACTCTCGATCAGCGCCAGGTAGAGCAGGTCCTCCGGCATGCCGCGCTCGCGCAGCTCCGCCTGAATCATGGGGCCATACTTGCCCGAACGCTCCAGCCAGAGCTTCGTGCGATCGCGATTGCGGCCGGTCAGAAAGTCGATCCAGTCCTCGACCCGCTCGTTCCGTGTCACGGTGATGTCCCACGTCACGACCGGCTCGGCACTCGCCTCGACCTCCGCCAGCACCTCCTCCATCGGAGCAGGCTCCACCGGCTCGTCCACTCGCACCGACCACGCGGTCAGCAGCGAAAGCGACATCGCCACGCCGCCGATCACCAGCATCTTCACATCGCGGCCCTTGAGCATGGTCCTCCTTCATATCCGACTTCAGAACGCACGCCTGTTCGGGGCAACAGCCGTGCTTCAAGACATTTCTGTAGCAGATTGCGGTCCTCAAAGGTAATCCGAACGGCCCCGGAGCACAATACGTAAGTCTGTTCATTACTTGCGCTTACGGGTAATGCGAGGGGGTGACGGGGTTCCTCCGGGGGCCGCTCGACGGGAAGGCGTGGGAGGGAGAATCATGCCGTATTGGCAGAAGACGCGAGCGCGAACCGTTGCATCGTGCCCGCGGCGATGCAGAACGCGTGGCTTAGCGGCGACGGCATCCGACCCTGGCGTGGCTGGCGGGGGCTGGCCGATCGATCGGCGACGAAGCGGGCTATTGGCGCCGGCCAGAACCGGGTCGACGATCGCGGCGCGAGAACTGCGGACGCCCCGTCGCAGTTCGGCTCAGACCGTGCGGAGCAGCCGGTTGCCGAGCGCGCGGTTGAGGGCGTTCAGCACTGCGAGGGCCGCGGCCCGACGGGGGTCCTCACCGATGACCACGATGCCGACGAGCTTCTGTCCCTCTTCCACCCTGTTGAGGGACACGACGATGAGCTCGGCGTCGAATGCGCGGACCTGTTTGACACCGATCAGGCGAATGCCGAGCGAGGTGCCGACGGCCTTTTCGAGGGCGTCGATCGTCGCTGCGGCAGAAGTCCGGATCTCGATGGCGTCGCCCCGTTCTCCTGACGCCTTGCCGCGGAACGTCTCGGCGTTCCACTCCAGCACCACGCTGATGTTGATCTGGTTGTCTCGAGCTTCGACGCGATCGATGCTGTCGAAGCGGACGCGTTCACGCTGAAGGCTGGATGCACGTACGACCAGCTCGAGCGGGGTGTCTGCGGCACCTGCGTTCGCGAGTGCATCGCGGGCGGCGAGCTCGATCTGCCGGCGGCGGAAGTCGGGCGAGCAGACGAGCCAGAGGTCGCCCCCACCGGTACGCACGACGTCCTCGACACCGGGAATCGCCCGGAGCCGCTCATGGAGGCCAGCGTCGGTCCATTGCGGTACGGATGACATCGCCGGGAACTCTCGGAAAAAGCGTTGCAGATGCGGAGAGGGGACGGGAATACGCCGAAGGTAGCCGGGCAGTGCGGCAGCTGTCAAGGAAGCCCGGGGCCGCGCGGCGGTTGGCGCGCGGCCCAGGTGTGGATTCAGAAGCGGAGAAGCGCGCCCACCCCATCGAGTTCCTGGAGGACGTCAGCTTCCACGAAGGCGATGCCTGCCTCCTGTTCGGTGGCGATCCGGACCATGGACTCGGCGAGGTCGACGTCGTCGCGGAGCTCACCGCCGCAATAGGGGCAGTTTCCGTCACGGCGCGCGAGGACGAAGGCGCACCTGGTGCACTGCCCACCGCGCGACTCGAGATCGCGAGCGATCACGAGTGTTTCGACCTTTCCTTCCTGCAGCTGTTCGAGCGCGCGGTCCAGTCCTGCAACTGCGTAATGGCCGGTGCGTACCCGCTCACGGAGGAGATCGATGGACTCGGCGCGTGCGCGCAGCTCCTGCGAGGCAAAGAACGCGGCGAGTCGCGCGATCAGCTCGGACGGGGATTCGTCGAGAGAGGCGTGCGCGACGTGCGCGATGCGCTGCGTGATGGGCTGCGGCAGGAAATCGCGGAAATGGCTCGTGTTCTCGGTGGTGCCGAGCAGTACATAGGCGCTGGGCTGCCAGCGCTTGTCGTAGGCCTGGATCTCCTGGACGAATTCGCGGAAGAACTGGCGCGCCTCTTCCGCCTTGCGCTTCTGGTGGTCCTTCGCCGCTTCGCCGCCCGCCTGTACATCGTGGCTGGTGGGGTACTCCTCCTTCTCGATGACCAGCTCGTCTTCGACCGCATTCATGCACACCGTGAGAACCCGCAGCTTGCGACGGTCAACGAGTACGAGGGCATGGCGACGGTTGCTCTCGACGATCTCGCGTAGCGGCCCGACAACGGGGCGGTCCCCGATCGTGAGGCGGTTGCGGACCGGGACCCGGAACTGCAGCGCCTCGAACCAGCTGCCATCGAGGGTCGCGAAGATGGCGACCCCGTGATTCTCCGTGCGGAACTCGTTCTCGAGCCAGTCGTTCACGCGGCCGAGGACCAAGCCCACGGGCTCCTTGCGGCCGTTGTCACTGGCCAGCTCGGCGAAGCGGGAGCGCTGCTGGGCGAGGAAGACGCTATACGTACGCTTGTTCTCGGAGTTGACGGAGGTGTCGAGGTAGAGCGAGAGAACGGCGGAGCCGCCGGGGTCCAGATCGAGAAGGCGGCGAACGTCACTGAGAGCGATCATCGCAGTTCCGATTCAGGTGTCCGGTGCGTGCGCCGGGTGCGCGCGCTCGGATGGAGAACGTGCAACGGGCGTGCCCGGACGAATGCCGGCGGTCACCGTGGACGGTGACTGGCCCGCACGTTCAGAGGTGATAGTTGGGCGCCTCCCGCGTAATGGCGACGTCGTGTGGATGGGACTCGCGGAGTCCGCCGGGGGTGATGCGCACAAAACGCGGACGCGTACGCAGGCACTGGATATCCGGGCAGCCAACGTATCCCATGCCGCTCCTGAGGCCGCCGATGAGCTGGTACAGCGCGTCACTCACGGCACCCTTGTAGGGGACGCGTCCTTCGATCCCCTCGGGCACGAACTTGCGCGCCTCCAGGGTGTCCTCCTGGAAGTACCGGTCGGCGGAGCCCTGCTCCATGGCGGAAAGGGACCCCATTCCGCGCACGGTCTTGAACCGGCGGCCCTCGAGGAGGAAGCTCTCACCCGGGCTTTCCTCCGTGCCGGCCAGCAGCGAGCCCATCATGACGGTGGATGCGCCAGCGGCGATCGCCTTCACGATGTCACCGGAATAGCGTACCCCGCCATCCGCGATGATCGGTACGCTGTCATTCACGCCTGCGACTGCATCCATGATCGCGGTGAACTGGGGCACGCCGATGCCGGTGACGACGCGCGTCGTGCAGATGCTGCCGGGTCCGATGCCGACTTTCACGGCGTCGGCGCCACGCTCCGCAAGGGCTGCCGCGCCCTCCGCGGTGCCGACGTTGCCCGCAATGATCTGCGCTTCGGGGAACTTCGTACGTGCCGTTTCGAGTGCGCGCAGCACGTTGGCGGAGTGTCCGTGCGCGGTATCGATGACGAGGACGTCGCATCCCGCCTGCACGAGCTCCGCCGCGCGATCGAGCTCGCGTGCGGTCGTACCGATCGCCGCGCCGACGCGCAGCCGGCCGTGCTCGTCCTTGCTTGCATTCGGAAACTGGCGCCGCTTGAAGATGTCCTTGACGGTGATGAGCCCTCGCAAGCGCCCATTCTCGTCCACGACCGGCAGCTTCTCGATGCGATTCCTGTGCAGGATCCGCTCGGCCTCGTCGAGCGAGGTGCCGACGGGAGTGGTGATGAGCCGCTCGCGCGTCATCACATCGCGGATCGGCCGGCCGAGCTCCGCCTCGAATTGCAGATCGCGGTTCGTAATGATGCCGAGGAGCGTGCCGTGCTCATCGACGATCGGCACTCCGCTGATCGAGAACTGCTCCATCAGCCGGTGCGCGTCACGCAGCGGCCGGTCCGGTTGCAGCGTTATCGGGTTCAGGATCATGCCGCTTTCGGAGCGTTTGACGCGGTCGATCTCCGCCGCGTGCCGCTCCACCGGCATGTTCTTGTGAATGATGCCGATGCCACCTTCGCGCGCCATGGCAATCGCCATGCGCGACTCGGTCACCGTGTCCATGGCCGCTGCGATCAGCGGCATGGCGAGGCGGATGCGTCGCGTGAGCTGGGTGGAGAGATCCGTCTGGCTCGGGTGGATGTCCGAGTGGCCGGGCATCAGCAGGACGTCGTCGAAGGTCAGCCCTTCGCCGTAGAAGCGGTCATGGTTCGCGATGTCAGTCATGGCGTGCACGGGGATGAAAGCACAACGCCCGCCGGCCGGTCGCATGCTGGATGCGCTGGCCCGCGGGCGTCTTGGACGCTGCGAGGTTCGATGTCTGGTCTCGCCATGGGGGAAGCTATCCGCGCCCCCGGGGAGCGTCAAGCTTCGCCGACGCGCCTGCGTAGACGCCGCCGTGCGCGACGCCGGACCCTTCGCAACGCACTCTCCAGCTCGCCGCGCACCGGTCGCGGGATCACGGTGCCGATCTCGTCGGCGCCCTCGATCAGGAGCTCCAGATCTGCCGGATCGCCGTCCCAGTTCTCCAGCAGCACCCGGCCACCCGCACTCGCGAACAGCCGGTTGAGTGCCAGGCCGAGGAGGTAGAGGTCATCGGCGAATCCGAGGCCGACCAGGAAATCGGGGATGAGGTCGAACGGTGCGACGATGTAGGCGAGGACGGCGGCGAAGATCACCTTGTCGATGGCCGCTACACGACTGTCCGTAAGCAGCCGACCGACCAGGCGAATGAGCCGGGGGATCTGCCGCACCAGCCGGCTCACGACCTGTCGGGGAGAGCGATTGCGACGACGCACCGGCAGCTCGAGCATCGTCACTCGCCAGTGAGGCGGGGCGGCGCGGGGGTCGTACGCGCCGGCGGCACGGGTGCGCCGTTGCCCCGGGGTGCCGGTGGCTGAAGCGCGGCGTCGATGATCCCCCGACTCGCCCCCGTCACCTCCTGGATCACCTTGCGCGCCGACCCGAGGACACCGACGGTGCCCGCGATCACCTTGGGCGCCACATTGCGAACCCGCATGCTGTCCTCGAGTCGCTCGGCGAAGCGCTGGATGCCGTCCGGCTGACGCGACTGCTCTGCTGCGTAGCGCTGCTCGAGGAACTCGATGTAGTCGAGCACCTGGTAGATCTGCGCCTCGGGCAGCACCTGGAGCTTGCGAAGGATGCGCTCGCGAAGAATGTCGTGCATGGGTGTCCCCTCGTGAGAATCGACCGGGTGCGACGGTTGCGTCACGCCTGCCGTACGCCACGCGATGGCGCGCAGTTGCACGGCTCCCCGGTACGGCTCTAGCTTCTGCGGCCGAACCCCGGCGCGCAATGCTGCCAGGCACAACGGACGGAGTCCATGGCCTTTCTGCCGCTCAGGTCGATCCCGCTACCCGCGCGGACGCTCGCCGCCTATGACGAGTGGCTACGCACGATCGAGGCCCGGCTCGCGAGCCCCGACTGCGACCGGAACGAGCTGTGCCGCGAGATCCTGACAGACCTGTACTACCCGGGACTCGCCGGTGCCGATCCGGAGACTCTGGGCCCTGCGGTTCGGCTCGCCCTGCTCCAGCTGGATCCGCAGAACGTCACCCTCGAGCCCGAGTACTACGCCGAGACGGACCCGGACCGGTTCGCGGATGTGAAGCCGCTGCTGTGGTTGTGGGAGATGTTCGACAAGAGTCCGCTCGGTGAGAACATCCACATCGGCATCCCGTTCCGGCGCATCCTCGCGCGCCATGTCTTCAAGCGCTGCGGGCGCAACTTCAAGTGCTTCCAGTACGTCAAGTTCTCGTTCGGCTACAACATGGACGTTGGTGACGACGTGGTCGTGCACCGGCATGTGCTGCTCGACGACCGCGGCGGCATCGTGCTCGGCAATCGTGTCTCCGTCGCCGACTATGCGAACATCTACTCGCATACCCACTCGCTCGGCGATCAGCGCGACGTCGAGTGCCTCCCCGTCGTGCTCGGCGACGGCGTCCGCGTCACCTATCACGCGACCATCCTCGCCGGCGTCACGATGGAGCCGGATTCGATGATCGGCACGATGGCAGTCGGGACGAAGGACGTCGCGTCGGGCAGTGTGGTGCTTGGCATTCCCGCCGTGCCGAAGTTGACGAAGCCCCCAGCGGAAGAACGGGGGCCGCACCCTCGCACCCGCGACCCGCTCGCCGAAGGCTGACCGGCCGCGCGGCTGCACGACCGCGCGCCCTTAGCGGCCGAGCAGGGCCACGAGCTGGCGCAGCAGCAGCCGTGCGCGGGGCGGCCAGGACCGCTGGGCCGTCTCCACGTCACACCCTTCGTCGAACATCGCCTCCAGACCGCTGCCGGTCACGGTGTACCGGTGCTCCAGCTCGCTATACGCGGGGAGCCGTACCATGGCGCCGGGATCCGTCCAACCGCTCTGCCGGTTGCGCAGTCCACGCGCGCGATCATAGAGGCCACGGGATGCGTTCAGTATGCCGCCGAGCAGGAGATTCGACGCGCGACCGAGGTACGGATAGCGGGAGCGAACGTGCGGAACGTACCAGGAGGCATGCAGCAGCGGCCGCATGGCACGCTGGAAGAGTCGTCGATGCCGCTTCCATTGCTGCGGCACTGCCGCGGCGAGTCGCACGATGCCGCTCGACATGTATGGCTCGTGCATGCGCAGCAGCCGGCGATTCCCCTGCACGTTGCCCGTGGCCTTGCGCACGTGTGCGGGCCACATTGCCGCCCACTCCTCCGCCGATGTCGGCCGCAGACTGCGCACGCGCTCCAGGTGCGAGCCGCGCCGCTGCGCGACGGTCGCAAGCAGCTCCGCCGACAGTCCGGCGTGGTGGCGGGGCGCGTGGGGCGTGCGCCCGATGTATTCGCCCTTGAGCAGCGCATCTGCCGAAAAGCCGCCGAGTACTACGGGCAGCTGCGTGAGGCCGAGGCTCTCGTGAAATCCGAGACCGTGCACGTCGATGAAACGGTGATGGCTGCTGGCGAGCCGGGACAGCGTATCGATGCTGCCCAGGTAATGATCCGTCGCGCGCTGTCCGAGCACGAGGCGGGAGCCGTACGCGGCAGCGGCGCGGCGGGCGAGCCGCACTTCACGATTTTCCCACTCCGCATACATGAACGCGGTCAGGCGTGTCGGATCGGGTGTCGCGCCGAGCACCGCCCGCGCATCCTCGCCGGCGCTGAACAGAATGCCCGGGTCCGTGACCCCGTCGAGCGCAACGGCCACATCTCGAACGAGCGACTCGCGCAGCTGCGCGGCAGCACTGGCGAGCGTCGGGGGGTCGGCCGACTCAGTCGGCAGCCAGTACGCAACGGCGTCGATGGTACCGGCGGCGAAGCGCGTGACTGAAGCCGGCTCCAGCACGCGCACGCCGTCGTACGCTGTGTACGGATGCGCAATCGATTCGTTGGTGACCTTGTCGACTGCGGATACGAGATCGATTGCACGCGCGCCTGCGGCCTGTGCAACGGCGTCCACGTGCGTGCCTGCGATTGCGACACCATCCTGGCGCTTGCCCGTGAACGCAGGCACGAACGACATCAGGTCGGTGATCACGGCGACGGCGCCGGCGGTTGCGTCGATGGCGAGCAGCGCGAATGGCCCGTCGAGCAGGTCGGCCCAGCTCGTCCCGTCCTGGATGCTGCCGTCGGGGGCGACCGCGTCGGCGAGGCGTTGGAGCTCGGCCATCGTTTCGAGGCGAGTCGCGCGACCGCCCGCGTGCAGGAGCGGGTATCCCGCGAGTGCGATACGCATCGTGCCGTGCTCGACGAAGCACGGCGGGTCATGGGCTGCCCTTGCGACGGCGAGCGATCCCCACGTGCCACTGGCGCGATCGACTGCCATCGTTCCCGGCAGGAATCCGGACAGGAAGACGCCGAGGCGATCCGCTTCGCCGGTCGCGGTGCAGAAGAGGAAGTCGCTCATGCCCGGCCGGGCGCGTGGCCGGCCACAACTCCCTGCAGAACGGTCTCGTACTCCGCGACCACCCTGTCGATGTCGAACTCGCGCCGCGCCCGTTCTGCGCCGGCCGCACCCATGCGCTGCCGGAGGGCCGGGTCGGCGGCGAGCTCGATGACGGCCCGGGCGAGCGCGCCGGCGTCGCGCACTGGAATGAGCCGTCCCTCATGGCCGTCGCGGAGCACCTCGGCAAAGCCGCCACTGTCGCTTGCAATCACCGGCGTGCCGGCAGCCATCGCCTCCACTGCGACGATGCCAAAGGGCTCTTCCCAGGAGGGCGCGAGGGCGATGTCGAATGCCTTCATCAGTGCGGGCGCATCCGTGCGGAAGCCGAGCCAGTGCACGCGTGGCGCCTCCCGGAGGCGTCGGCGCAGCTCACCTTCCCACTCGCCCGAGCCGGCGATCACGAGATGCGCATGCGGTTGGGCCGCTGCGACGATGGGCCATGCAGAAGCGAGCTCCGGCAGTCCCTTGCGCTCGATGAGTCGTCCGATGAAGCCGACGACGAGCGCGTCGGCAGGCAGGCCGAGCGGCGCGGGTGATGCCTGTGCGAAGCGCTCCGCATCCACTGCATTGAAGACGACCGTGATGCGCGCGGGATCGAGCCATGGCGCGTCGCGCAGCATGTAGCCGCGCGTCGTCTCGGAGTTGGCAATGTAGCGGGCCGGAATGCGGTCGAGGAAGCGCTGATGCGGCAGGCGGCCGAAGGGAAAGAAGTCGACGCGTCGCGAGACGACCGGGATGCCCAGAATCCGGGCTGCGATGCCGGTCATCTGCAGGTCCTTCGGCATCGGCGAGAGGACGACGTCGGTCTCGTACCTGCGGAGTACGCGCACCGTACGCGCGATCGCAATCAGCGGGAAGTCGGCCCCGCGCAGCACGGGTGCGACGTCGAACTCGCGGGCGGCGGCCCGGTCGAACGGTGACCCTGGCCGGGACAGCACCAGCACGTCGTGGCCGCGCGCCTGAAGGCCGCGCGCAAGCGTGATGGCCATGCTGGAGACGCCGCCCCATCCGCGTCTGGGGTTGCTGATCGCGATCCTCACCCGCGCTCCAGCTCGGCGATGCCGCGCGTCGCGCGCACTTCGCCACTCGCACGGATACGCTGGCGGATCTCGATGTTACGCTGCATGCCCGCCGGGTCACGCCATGGCCGGTCATGATGCAGGTGCAGGGCGAGGGTACGATACCGGATGCGCCTGGGCGCGACGCCGAGGTTCTCCAGCCGGTCGCCGAGGGCGGCGTCCTGCCCGCCGTAGCCCATCTCCATGTCGAAGCCGTTTGCCTGCAGCAGGTGCTCGCGCCAGGTGGATGCGTTATTGCCGACCCAGCGCACCTTACGCGACGTGATGCGATCGAGCAGGCGCCCCCAGCCATCGCTGCGCGTGAAGCGCAGCGCGTGGCGGCCGGGGCGGTACCCCCGGGCGCGCAGCCAGCGCAGCTCGAAGATCCGTCCGGAGTGAACGTCGTCCAGCGTGATCGCCGCGCTCGTCGCTTGCGGCAGCTTGATGTAGCCACCGGCCAGGAAGCGATCGGGTAGTGCTTCGTGCGCGTGCACTTCGATCAGGTCCGGGCGCGGGATCGTGTCACCGTCGGAGAAGATGAGGTAGTCACGCCCGGTCGCGAGGATCGCCCGGTTCAGTATTTCGCTCTTGCAGAACCCGCGGTCCTCGTGCCACACGTGCACGATGTCGAGCCCACTCTCCTGTCGAGCGCGCTCGATCACAGCCCGTGTCTCCTCGCCGGATCCATCATCTGCGATGAGGAGCTGGAAGCCCGGCCAGGTCTGACGGGCGTAACCGGCGAGCGACAGCTCGAGCGCCCGCGGCCAGTTGTAGGTGGAGAGAATGACCGCGATCCGCTCGCCGGGAAGCGGATGGGTCCGCACCGGCCGTGTCCCTGTCACGCCGCGTCGACGGCGCCCAGCTCCGCGAGCGCTTCGTCGCTGCCGACCACCATCAGCGTGTCCGAGTCCTTGAGCACGTAGTCCGCACTCGGTGGCACATGGAGCACGTCGACGAGCACGTCGTGGATTGCCACGACCGAAACGTTGAAGCGCTGTGGCAGCTGCAGGTCCAGCAGCGTCTCCCCGATAAAGGCGTCAGGCGTCGGGATCTCCTGCATGCTGTAGCCGGATGCGATCGGCAGGTAGTTGAGAATGCGCATGGAGAGGCGGGTGGCGAGACGGAACGCGGTCTCCCGTTCCGGACGGATGACTTCGGCTACGCCGAGCCGGTCGAGTATCCGCGCGTGATCACTGCTCACCGCCTTCGCGTATACCTCCTTCACACCGAGATCGAGCAGCGCCATGACGGCGAGCACACTGCCGGCGATGTCGGTTCCGACGGAGACGACACCCGCATCCGCCTTGGCGACACCGAGGCGCTCGAGCGCACCCGGCCCGGTCGCGTCGAGCACGGCACTGCGGGTGGCGAAGCGCCGCGCGCGCTCGACCTTGTCCTCGCTCGCGTCGATCGCGATTACGTCATGCCCACGCGCATGCAGCATCTCGACCAGGCCAAAGCCGAAGTTGCCGAGACCCACGACTACGAAGCGGCGTACCGCCATGCTCCTCCCTGTCGGATCGTGTCAGGAACGTAGCGCGCGCC
The DNA here is from genome assembly GCA_964430275.1 of uncultured Gemmatimonadaceae bacterium. Lineage (GTDB taxonomy): Bacteria > Gemmatimonadota > Gemmatimonadetes > Longimicrobiales > RSA9 > DASTYK01. The sequence goes on along the minus strand of CAYSGF010000278.1, from coordinate 4,550 downwards.
GGCGCGGTAACCAAGCACCGGATGCCTGGCGCACGGCGGCGAGTGCTGCGTCCAGGTGCCGGCGCAGCAGAACCCGATCGTGCGCGGACAGTGGTGTCGGACCGAAGCGCCCACGCAGGTAGATCGTCACGGCTGCTGCGGCGTGCTCGGCCCCCGGCGCACCGGTGCGATGCAGGCCGCCGACGAACTCGGCCGGCGTGGCATCGGGCCGCGCACTGCCGATGCGGACATAAGCGCTCCGCAGGCGCAGGTAGCTTCGGGCCGGCTCTGCGCTACCCTGCCCTCCACGCAGGCGAAGCAGCAGGCGCAGCGCGAGCGTGAGCGCCAGCAGCGCGAGGAGCCACCCGGCCATGCGCGTCCAGGCGGGCCCGTCGTCTCCAGTTGTCGCGCCGCTCGCGTCGGCTGCGGTGAACGGCTCAGTGACCCGCCGCAGCAGGTCGACCTGGTCCTCGAGCGCATAATCCAGGACCCACTTGTTCCAGCGGTGCTCGAGCCCATCCATCCAGGCGGTCCAGCGCCCGGCAGTGCCACCGGAAGCGATGGCGTTCGCTGCCGCCGCGGCGGGCGTCGGATCGAATTCCACCCAGCCAATACCGTTGAACCAGACTTCCACCCAGGAGTGCGCGTTGTTCTGGCTGACGGCGAGGTAATTGCCGAACTCGTTCCACTCGCCGCCCAGGAATCCGTTCACGTTGCGCGCAGGGATGCCGAGCGTGCGCAGGAGCACGACCATCGCCGTCGAAAAGTATTCACAGTGGCCGGCTCGCCGCACAAACAGGAAGTGCTCGAGAGTCGTCTCCCGGGCGGTAGCAGGAAGCTCGCGCGTGTAGGCGAATTCCGATGTCAGGTACTGCTGGACGCGCATGACCCGGTCGTACTGGGTGGATGCGCCGGCACTCAGGCTGTCGGCAAGGCGTGCGCTCCGCTCTGCCGTCGGTGGCAGCTGAAGGTAGGGGGCAAGGCTGGTGCGCAGATCCGGCTCGCTCGCGCGCAGCTCGGCCGCCGTCGGCTGCTGCAGTACGGAAGTCACCAGGTATACGGGAGCGGCGCGACCCATGTAACTGACATCGCCGCTCGCCTCTCGCACGGGCCAGATGCGCGCGCGCGACTGTACGTCCACGATGCGGTGCAGTCCAAAGATCGGATTCGTCGGCAGCGTGCGCGCGTACACGAGCTGGCGCACGGGCGTGCCGGCCCGCGAGCGTACCGCGACCGGCAGCCGGTAGGGACCGAGCTCCGTGCGGTGCCAGCGTACCCCATCGAAGCGATGATAGCTGCGACCTCGCCAGCGGCGCTGCGCTATGCCGCGGGGAGCACCCTGCGGAAACTCGATCCGGAGCACGACCTCCGGGTTGCTCTCGATGACCGCACCATGCTCACCGATCGAAACGACATCGCCGAACCCGACCACGCTGCGCGCGGGCTGCTCGCTACGCGCGATCGCCGTGCGGCTGACGCGCGGGAAGGTGAGGAACACGGCAGCACTGGTGAGAAGGACGACGATCGAGAGCAGCGCGGCGCTGAGCACGAACCGGCCCGGCACGACTGCCGGCCTCGAGCGGTCGTGGCGCTCGCCCTCGCGGGCAATATGGCCGACCACGAGCGCGGCCGTGAGCACGACGATAAAGGCGGTGAACGCTATGCCGAACAGCATGCCGGGTCGATACGCGGATGCCGCGACGAGCAGCGCGAAGGAGAGCGCATACAGACGCGCAGCGCCGCTGCGGGTCTGCGCACGCAGGGCCTCCGCGACGAGCAGGAGGAAAAGGAGGTCGACCATGGGCGCGACGACGTCCGTGTCCGCGCGCACCGCGTACAGTGCGGCGCGTGCGGCCAGCAGCAGGGCCGTAATGCGCAGGACCGGCTCGAGAACCCGCTGTGCACGTTCCGACGGCTGCCAGACCGTGGCGAGCAGCAGCAGCAGCGCGGCGGGCAGCGCGAACGGCGCATCGAACCCGGCGCCACTCGTGAAGGCGACAAGCGCGCAGAGGGCGGCAGCGGCGGCGAGGCGCTGATGCAGCCGCGCGGCATTCATCCGTCGATACCCGCGATGAAGACGTCGGCGTACGCCGCCTGCGGTGGCGTGGTCCCGATCCACACGCATTCGTCCGCAGTGGCCACGTGCGGCGACGGCTCCGGAAACGCGACCCGCGCAAGAGCGTCCAGCACGCGGTCGAGCTGCGCCGGACCGGTCCCCGGGGTGACGTGCGCGCGGCCCGCAGTCAGGCCGAACCGGTCCCCGCGGGCAGCGGCGGCGGCGGCCAGCGCTGCCGTGATCTCGACTGCGACTTCCGCCGCGGTACCGGCAGGAACTGCGGTGTCGAGGTGCAGCAGGTAGGAACGGCCGACTTCACGATCGTGCTCCCGCACGATCGGCTCGCCGGTCCGGGCGAAGCTCGGCCAGTGCACATCCCGGGGTTCGTCTCCCGGCCGATAGGTGCGCAGGCCGCGGAATTCGCCTCGCTCGATGCCTGCGGCAGGCGCTGCGGCGACCGCAGTGCGTCGGCCGATACGGCCACCCGGCTGCAATGGCCGGACAGCCCGTGTCACCGCTGGTCTTACGACGACCACGTCGTCGGCAGCGACGTCGCGCTCCTTGCGGAACAGGCCGAACGGGAACGTCGTCGAGAGCGCGATGTCGCCCAGGCGGTAGACGCCCCGCCGCGCGAACGTGATGCGGGTATGGACGTGGACTTCGCCGCGAGGGGGCAGCATCAGCACGAACGTCGATTCGCCCGTGCGCTCGCGCACGGTCACTGCATAGCTCGGCAGCTGGCGCTTCGTGTTGCGAAGACGATAACGCATGGTGACCGGCTCACCGGCCGTGACGGCGCGCGGCACGCGGCGCTGCAGCGCGACGCCTCGCAGCGCCTGCTCGGAGAGCAGGCCTGACAGCGCAATGAACCCGAGCAGCGCCCCGAGCAGGAGATACAGGAGGTTGTTGCCGGTGTTGAGCGTGGCAAGGCCGAGGCCGAAGATGCCACCGATGAGCAGTCCGCCGGGGCGCAGCAGTCGCAGTCGTCGGGGCGGCCGCAGCCATGCGCGGACCTTCTCGAAGCGGGTGCGCGGCCGCACCGGCATCAGACCGGAACGGGTATGTCGCTCAGGATCTCCTCCAGCGCAGCCGCACTTTCTTCGTGCGCACCGGCGCCGGCGGCGCTGCCACCGGGGAGCACCCTGTGCGCAAGGCACGGAACGACCAGCGCCTGTACGTCGTCCGGTGCGAGGAAATCACGCCCGTCAACGACGGCATACGCGCGGGCGGCACGGAACAGGCCGATCGCCGCGCGCGGGCTCGCGCCCATGCGCAGCTGCGGATGCGTGCGCGTCGCCGTCACGACACGCATCAGGTACGTGAGCAGGTCCGGATCCACGTGCACCGCCTCGACGCGCTCCTGCAATGCGAGCACGTCCGCAGGGGCCAGTACCGCGGGCACGGCGTCCACACGATCCGTCGCACCCACGGACTCGAGCAGGATGCGACGCTCCGCCTCCTCGTCCGGATAGCCGATCGTCAGTCGCATCAGGAAGCGGTCGAGCTGGCTCTCCGGCAGTGGATACGTACCGTGGTGCTCGAGCGGGTTCTGCGTCGCCATGACCAGGAATGGCCGCGGTAGCGTGTGCGACGTCTCGTCGATCGTGACACGCCCCTCCTGCATCGCCTCGAGCAGACCGCTCTGCGTGCGGGGCGGCGCGCGGTTGATCTCGTCTGCGACCACGATGTTCGTGAAAATCGGACCGGGACGCGTATCGAACGTCTGGGTACGCGGATCGTAAACCGCTACGCCCACGATGTCGGAGGGCAGCAGGTCGCTCGTGAACTGAATGCGGCGGAAGGAGAGACCGAGGGCGTGCGCGAGCGCGTGGGCGAGCGTCGTCTTGCCTACGCCCGGAATGTCCTCGAAAAGCACATGGCCGCGCGCGAGCAGCGCAGCCAGGGCAAACCGTACGACGTCCGGCTTGCCGTGGAACGCCGTCTCCACGCCCGCGACGAGCCGCTGCAGCGTTGCGGGCGGGACACCGCTGCGCGCTGCCGCGCGTGCACTGCCGATCGGTCGAACGGAGTCCGGCGTCCCCACTCAGCCCTCTTTCTCCTCGTACTCGCTCTTCAGCTTCGCGACGACCGCGGGATCCGCCAGCGTGGTCGTGTCACCGAGCGCCCGCCCTTCCGCAATGTCTCGCAGCAGCCGCCGCATGATCTTGCCGGAGCGCGTCTTCGGCAGGTCCGCCGCGAACAGGATGTCATCGGGCCGCGCGATCGCACCGATCTTGTCCGCCACGTGCTGCCGCAGGTCCTGCTTCAGTTGCTCGCTCACCTTGATGCCTTCCTTGACCGTCACGAACGCGGCGATCGCCTGCCCCTTCAGCTCGTCAACCCGCCCGACCACGGCCGCCTCGGCCACGGACTGGTGATCGACGAGCGCGCTCTCCACTTCCATCGTACCGATGCGATGTCCTGCGACGTTCAGCACATCGTCCACGCGTCCGAGGATCCAGAAGTTGCCATTCTCATCGCGCTTCGCGCCGTCGCCCGGAAAGTAGATTCCGTC
>CAYSGF010000277.1:0-1919 GCA_964430275.1 uncultured Gemmatimonadaceae bacterium | reverse complement strand
ACGCGGGGGGTCCTGTCGGCGGGAGCGGAGGGCCAGGGGACGTCGCCGGCGTGGTCGGTGGCCCCGCAGCCGGCGGAGTCCGCGGCCGGCAGGGCGCAACCGGCGGCGTCCCTCGTCGCTCCTGCGCGAGTGCAGAGCGATCGCAGGTACGGTGCGGCCGCAGCCGCGCCTGCCACGCGAGCGCCGTCGGTTCTCCAGGAAATCGATGAGCAGCCCGAAGACCGTGCGCGTACGCCACGACGCCGAACGGTGCTGGCCACGGGCGCGGCCGCGCTCATCGTCGTCGTCGCCGGCATTGCACTGTACGGCAGCCGGACCGCCGGTCCGGTCGCGCCGTCGCCGGATACGCGCTCGGTGGCCGTGCTGCCGTTCGTGAACATGAGTCCGGATCCCGGGCACGTGTACTTCAGCGACGGGCTGACCGAGGAGATCATCGGCGCACTCAGTCGCATCGACGGGTTGCGCGTCGCGGCGCGCACGTCGTCATTCGCACTGCGCGACGGCACACTCGACGTGCGTGCGATCGGCGACACACTCGGGGTCGGAGCCGTGCTCGAGGGCAGTGTGCGCAGGGACGGTGATCGGCTGCGCATCAGTGCGCAGCTCATCGATGCCGCGACGGGCTATCACATCTGGGCAGACGAGTATGATCGGGAGCTGAAGGACGTCTTCGCCGTGCAGCAGGAGATCGCCACGTCGATCGCCGATGTGCTCGAGCTGCATCTCGCCGGTGGCAGTGCGACGCGGTCATCCCGCACGCAGCCGGACCTGGCGGCATACGATCTCTATCTCCGCGGCCTGTTCCTGCGCAACAAGCTGACGGGCGACGCGCTCCTGCAGGCGTCGGACTACTTCGACCGCGCGATCGCCATCGAGCCGGACTTTGCCGCGGCGTATGCGGCGAAAGCGACGATCGTCGGGCCGCTCATCACGTTCCGGCATTTCCCGTTCGCGGAAGGCCTCGCCGAGTTTCGCGTGCTGACCGCGCGCGCGCTCGAGCTGGATCCGGATCTGGGCGAGGCGTACGGCGCGCTCGGGCTGTTGCGGTTGTTCTTCGACTGGGACTGGGAAGGTGGCGAGCAGGCGCTGCGGCGCGCGATCGAGCTGAATCCGAGCGACCCGCACGCGCACCACCATCTCGGGAACTACCTGCGCGCAATGGGCCGCTTCGAGGAGGCGGTCGAGGCACGCATGCGCGCGGTCCGGCTGGACCCGCTGAATGCGCGCACACAGCTCACGATCAGCGCCGACTACGAAGCTGCCGGAGACTTCGAGGCCGCGCTCGTACACTACCAGCGCGGCATCGCGCTCGACCCCGTGAACGCACTCGCGCTCGGCGCCGGGCCATGGCTGCCCAAGGGCCCCGGCGAGGCCTACCTCTCGGAGGGCCGGTACGCCGAGGCAGTCGAGGACTACGTCAGGATCGCGGGACTGCGCGGCGCGTCCGCGAGCGAGGTGCAGGCGCTGCGCGATGGCTTCGCCGACTCCGGCATGCCCGGCTTCTGGCGACGCTGGCTCGAGATGGACCTGCGCCAATCCGCCGGTGATCCGGATCCGATGCGTGTCTCGAAGCTGCTGTCACTGATCGGCGACACCGCGCAGAGCCTCGACTGGCTGGAGCGCGCCTACCGCGAGCGCAACCCCGGCATGATCTTCCTGCGCGTCGACCCGTACTTCGATGCCGTCCGCGCGCACCCCCGCTTCGCGCGCATCGTGCGTGACATGAAGTTCCCCGACCCCTAACCCGCACTCCGAATTCCGCCCTCCGAATTCCGCACTCCGAATTCCGCACTCCGAATTCCGCACTCCGAATTCCGCACTCCGAATTCCGCACTCCGAATTCCGCACTCCGAATTCCGAACTCCGAATTCCGCACTCCGAATTCCGCACTCCGAATTCCGCACTCCGAATTCCGCACT
>CAYSGF010000276.1:0-2875 GCA_964430275.1 uncultured Gemmatimonadaceae bacterium | reverse complement strand
ACCAGCCCGAGGGCGAGTCCTGCGCCCACGAGTGTGAGGGCACGGCCGATCACGCGACCGATCAGTCTCGCGCGCGTGGCGCCGAGCGCCTGGCGCACGCCGATCTCGACGCGCGTCCGTGCGACGGAGTACGCAAGCACCGCGAACAGACCGAGTGCGGCGAGTACGAACGTAATCGTGGAGAACACACCGGTCAGGCCCAGGACGAACCGATCCGTCGCGAAGCCCTGGCCGAACGCAGCGTCGTAGCTGTCCGTCCAGTCGATGGCAGAAGACGGTGCGACGATCGCGAGTGCGCGCCGGACGGCCGGCAGCACGCTGGCCGGATCGTCGCCGGTCGTCCGGATGCTGAAGCTGACGAGCCGGTTCGGTGTCTGTGCGAGCGGCGTGAAGAGCTGCACCTGCTCGTAGGCAGGCGCACGCGGACCGGTGAACGCCGCGTCGGCGACGACACCGATGACGCGCCGCTCGCCGCCGACCGCATCGACCACCGCATCGATGGCCGCGTACGGTCCGCCCAGCCGACGGGCGAACGATTCACTGATCACCGCAACCGGCTCGCCGTCGGCATGGTCGGATGGCGCGAACGTGCGACCTGCGAGCAGCGGGATCTCGAGCAATCCAAACAGCCCGGGATCCACCGCATACCAGGCTGCAGTCTCGCCTCGCTCGGGCGCCGCCTCCACCATGCCGCCGTAGCGCACGGGCGTCTGAGCGCCGGCGACGATAGGCACGGTCGGCCATACCCGCGCGACACCCGCAATGCCGGACTGCGCCGCGACGGCGGCGAGTGCGCGCTCCTGGAGCGCGACGACGTCGCTCGTCTCCTGTGCGTCGCGCGTGTTCACGAACAGTGCGACGCGCAGCATGCCGTCCGTGCGAAAACCGACGTCGGCAGTACCGAGTGTATGGTAGGAGCGCAGCAGCAGTGCGGTACCGGTGAGCAGCACTGTCGACACCGTGACCATGCCCACGACGAGCGCGCTCGACCAGCGTCGCATGCGTGGTCCTGCGCTCGCACCGCGCCCCGACGCGCGGATCACCAGCATCGGGTCCACGCGCGTCGTGAGGATGGCAGGAACGAGTGCCGCGAGGATCGCGCTCAGGCCGAGGAGAGCGACCGCACTGACCATGGCTGCCGGTGCTGCCTCCAGCGCGATGTAGGACGGTACCGGCACCTGCGCGTAGGCCGCGAACAGGCGCAGCATCGTCGGCCCGAGCGCGAGTCCGATCAGGCCGCCAGCACCGGCCAGGATGCCGGCTTCGAGCGCGAGCAGGCGGATCGTCTGGAGTCGGCTGGCGCCGAGCGCGACGCGTACGGCGATCTCGCGCTGCGCCTCCACACCGCGCGCCAGCATCAGACCCGCCACGTTCGCAGCAGCGACGAGCAGCAGGAGCGCCGCGGCGCCGAACACGAGATAGACGCCGCGTCGCAGTCCCGCACGCCAGTTCTCGCTCATCGGTTCGACACGCAGTGTCGTGCCGCCACGCACGCGCACGTGCTCGCGCGCGATCCGCTGTCCGACCGCGGCAACTTCGGCCTGTGCACGCGCCACTGTCTGCCCCGTCGCGAGTCGGCCGAGCACCCAGGTGTTGCCGCCCGCGCGCGACTCGCGAGCGTCACCAAGGTACGGAATGGCCGGGACCCAGAATTCCAGGTCGCCGCTGTCGTCCTCGATCGTCCCGGCGAACGACGGCGCGAGCACGCCGATCACCGTATAGACTTGCTCGGGTGTGCGGATCGTGCTGCCGACTGCGGAATCCGCGTAGGCGAAGAGCGCACCCCATGCCGCATGTCCGAGCAGCATCACCGGAGCACCGGCGCCCGCATGCTCCTCCGGAGTGAAGAACCGGCCGCGCGTGAGTCCCGCGTCCAGCAGCTCGAGGTAGCCCTCGGAGACGGCTTCCCCCTCGACGCGACGTCCGCCGTCATCATCGAGAAAGACAAGGCGCGCACGCGCTGCTGCCTCGACCCGGTCGAGCGCGCTAACCTGCGCGCGCAGGTCCGCCACATCGGCGAACGCGACGCCGTCCCGCGCAGCACCATCCTCCTCCGCCAGCCACACGCGCACCAGCCGGTCCGCATCCGGAAACGGCAGTGGCTGCAGGAACGCCGCGAACAGCAGTGACGCGACCGCACTCACTGCAGCCGCTCCCAGCGCGACACACACGATCGCCGCCACCGACATCCGCGGCGCGCGCCAGACGCTCCGCACTGCCGCCTTCAGCTCACCAAACACGAGATGACCCCACCTGCGACAAGACCCGCGAACCGCGAACCGACCCCCACCCCGAACGCGCCCCACATACGCCCACGAGCCCCCATCCCCGCAACCCAACCGGGCCGAACGCACCCATCCCCGTGCCACCCTGCCCGGTATTCCGTGTCGCCCGTACCCGTACCCTGCCCGTACCCGTGCCCGTACCCCGTACCCGAATTCACCAATTCACCAATTCACCAATTCATTCATTCCCCCCCTACCCCACCCCGAACAACGCCTCCCTCTCCCCGAACCGCGCCTTCAGCGCCGCGCGCTGCTTCGCGTGCTCCTCCTTCGCCAGCTCCGGATCGCGTTCGATGAGTGCGCGTGCGTCCTCGCGCGCCGACAGCAGCAGGTCCTCGTCGCGTTCCGGATCGAAGAAGCGAAATGCCGGCAGTCCGTGCTGGCGCGCGCCGAAGACGTCACCCATGCCGCGCAGTTGAAGGTCAGCGCGCGCGACTTCGAAGCCGTCGTCCGTGCGGGCGAGAACCTGGAGTCGCTCCTCGGCGTCGGGGCCGCCTTCCGGGATGAGAATGCAGTACGACTCCGCCGCGCCGCGGCCGACGCGTCCACGCAGCTGGTGGAGCTGCGAGAGGCCGAAGCGATCTGCGTGC
>CAYSGF010000275.1:0-2671 GCA_964430275.1 uncultured Gemmatimonadaceae bacterium | reverse complement strand
AGACTCGGGATGTTCGGGTTGTTGTTGCGCTCCACGTCCGGCAGCGGGAAGCAGCGCTGGTCGCCGTACGTGCCGCCGTTCGGGAACGGCGTGCCCGCCGCCGGATAGAGCGGCAGGTTGTAGCGGTTCGCGTCCGCGAAGCGGTGCCCTTCCAGGAACAGCTCGTGGGCGCGCTCCTCGATGATGTGGTCCATGACGTCGTCCGCGGTCTGGCCCGTTACGTCGTAGTCCGGCAGGCCGGCGGCGGCATGCAGCTCGTTGATGATGTCCTCGGCGCCCTCGAGGTCGCCGGTCGCGACCAGCTGCTCGGCGACGATGAGCCGCGCCTCCGCCGTGCGCGCGATCGGGACCGGCGTCGCACGCGTCGGATACTTCGTCTGTGCCAGGATCACGGTGTTGCCGTTCGCGCCGACGCGGCCGGTGTTGACCACGTCCACGCGCGGGTCCGGCACGCCCATGTGCGTGGCGTTCTCCCAGATGTCCTCGATCGACGAGAACGCACTGCCCGCGGCGTCCAGGTGCACCCACAGCAGGTTCTCCACGCGGCCGGAGCCGCCGCCCGTCACGGCATTCACGACGAAACCGTCGGGAATCGTCGCGGCATCCGCGGCGGCGCCGGCGAGGTCACCGAGCTCGAGGCGGGTGCGGGCGCGCCCGAGCGTCGCGAAGTTCGCCACCGTCGCGTCGCCGGCGGCGTTGGCTGCGGTGATCGCCTTGTCGAAGCGTGCTTCCGCTTCCGCGAGCAGCTGCTCCTGCGTCAGCTCCGGCCCGATGTTGATCGCCGCACTGCACATCGCCTCGCCGAGCAGCAGCAGGCTGTAGCCCGCGTACGCGGCGGACTGTGCGATGAGCACCTGGCGGTTCGGCACCTGCTCGTCGGTCCACCCCTCGAGGCGCGCGAGGATCGTGTCCGTCGTCGTGCGCGCCACGGACAGCGGCGTGTAGATGCCCGGCCACTGCACAACGCCGCAGCCGCTCGTGCCATAGCCCGTGTTCGTGGGATGGTTGCGGGCATCGAACGGGTAGTTCGAGCTGCTCAGGAAGGCGTTCGCGAGCTCGTCGCTCATGAGCCCGCCGCCCAGCGCGTAGCGCACGAATGCGCACTCGAAGTCGCCGATCGCGCCGTTCACGAGGAGCGTCGCGTTCTGGGGAACGTACGCGTCGCGGACCAGGATCTGGCTGGGATTGCTCTGCTCGAGGTCCGTGATCTCGCTGCATGCGGCCGTCATGGCCGCGAGCATCGGCAGAGCGAGCAGGGCCCGGCAGCGCCGGACGGTGCGCAGTACGTGCATGGAGGCGTCTCCCCCTCGCGGATGAATTCGCATGATCAGAACGTGAAGTTGAGGGTTGCGACGAGCTGCGTGAGCTGCGGCGTCATCGCCTGATCCTGTCCGGATGTCCCCGGCGTGTGCGCCTCCGGGTCCACCCCGCGGTAGTCGGTCCAGGTCGCCAGGTTGCGGCCCGCCAGCGTCAGTGACGCCGCCGACACGCCGATACGGCCGATCCACTGCTCGGGGATGCGGTAGGACGCGGAGATCTCGCGCAGCTTCGCGAAGGATGCGTCCTGCACGAACACGCCGTCCACGGAATTGCTGAGTGCGACGCCCGAGATGCCGGCGAGATGCGGCGTCGAGAAGTTCTCCGGCCGGTAGATGGCCTCGCACACCGGGGCGACCGCACCGCAGCGCGCCCACTCGGCCACATTGTGCAGGTGATGCCCGTTCTTGAAGTCGACGAGTCCGTAGAGCGTGAGGCGGTGCGCGATCGTGACCGTCGTGAAGAGGGCGGCCGAGAGCGTCGGCGTGGACGGCCCGATGTACACTGCGGGCGCCTGGTTGCACGGCAGCGGTGCCTCACCCGGGCCGCCGTCGCACAGGATGTTCGTGACCTGGTGCGTCGTCGGGTCGCGGTCGGCGCTCACGGCGCGGCGCGTCCAGAACCCGCCGATCGGGAAGCCCTCGACGTGACGCTGGACGGCACCGACGGTGATGAACGGGATACCGCCGAGGTCCACGATCTCGTCGCCGTTCGTTGCGATGTTGCCGCCGACCTCGATCGCGAGCCGGTCGCGCGTGAGCGCCTGCAGCGTCGCCTGCAGCTCGATGCCGCTGTTCTTGATCTCGCCGATGTTCACGAACTGGTTGCCCGGGAAACCGCCGGACGGCGCCGTCTCGCGCGACAGGATCGCGTCCTTCGTGCGCTTGTTGAAGTACGTGAAGTCGAGCGACAGCCGGTTGAACAGTCCCGCCTCGAAGCCGAGCTCCACTTCACTGCCGCGCTCAGGCTTGAGGTCGGAGTTGCCGAACGACTGCGGCGTCACACCGCTCACGCCGTTGCCGCGTGCCGCCGAGGTGAACGTGCGCAGCGCCGCGAACGCGTTCGGCTGCTGCCCCGACTGGCCGTAGGCCGCGCGCAGCTTGAGTGCGTCGACCACACTCTCGAGGCCGAAGAATGGCTCCTCGCTGACGACCCAGGACGCGCTCACCTTCGGGTACACGACCAGGTCGAAGTCCTCACCGAAGGCGCTGTTGTTGTCCACCCGCACGGCGCCGGTAAGGAAGAGGCGGTCGTTGAGACCGAACTGCTGCTGGCCGTAGACGCCGAGCGTCGTATTGATCAGCTCGCTCTGGCTCGGATCGAACTTGATCGCCGTGCCCGACACGGTCTCGAC
>CAYSGF010000274.1:0-2206 GCA_964430275.1 uncultured Gemmatimonadaceae bacterium | reverse complement strand
GCTGAACAACACCTTCGGCGTGCGTGATCCGATCTGCGACCTCTCCGTGCAGATCTCCGGGCCGTCCGAGATCACCATGTGCGACACGTGGATCATTCCCGACCCGCAGCCCGACTACCAGGCCGTCGTTTCCGGTGGATCAGGCACGACGTCCTATGAGTGGCGCGCTGACGGTGCGATCGCGTCAACATCCGCGTGGTACACGCTGCAGGATCTCTCGCAGGGACAGCATACGCTGGAATTGCGCGTGACGAAGGGCGTCGATCAGGGAGGCAATGTCAAGATCGTGAATGTGAACCAGGATAACTGCGACGGCGGGGGCGGTGGCATCGGGTGGTATCAGAACGTAGCGGTAAATGCGGCGGGCGGCCATCCGGCCGCCCGCACGCCACCCTTTCGCTGTACCGCCGGCACAGATAAGCTCCTCCCGGACCGGGCACCCGCCCGCTCGAACTGCTCATCCCGATCCGGAGGCACGCATGCGTCGTTCGTTCCGAGCTCGTTGGATGCTCCTCGTGCCGTTCCTGTTCATCGCCTGTGACGCGCAGCCCGAGGCTGATGCGCCCGGTCTCGAGTCGCCCGCTGGTGATGCGGCGGCTACGGCGGCAGGAAACGATGCGGATGCTGCCGCCGCGACCGACGAGCTGCTCGACCCGAACGACGCGACGACGGAGCAGCTCGCCACGATCCCCGGCATCGATGCCGCGCTCGCGCAGCAGATCGTCGCCGGCCGCCCTTACGACAACATGCTCGAGGTCGACAGCGTCCTCGCCGCCACCCTCGACGAGGCGCAGCGCGACGAGGTGTACGCGCGCCTCTTCAAGCCGATCGACCTGAATACCGCGACCGGCGAGGAGATCCAGCTGATTCCGGGCGTGGGCGACCGCATGCAGCACGAGTTCGAGGAGTACCGGCCGTACTCCGCGATCGAGCAGTTCCGCCGGGAGATCGGCAAGTACGTGAACGACGAGGAAGTCGCACGCCTCGAGAAGTACGTCACGATCAACGAGTAGGACGGCACGTCGTGAAGCTGTTGGAGGTGCCGGATGCGGCATCGCTCATCCGGCGCCTGCTGCTCGCGCTCGTCGCGGTCGGCTCGCTCGGGCTCGGTGCGGAGCTCGTCCTGCTCGAGCACTACGAGGAGTGGCAGCAGTGGCTGCCGCTCGTGGGACTCGGCGCCGGGCTGATCGCGCTGGTCGCACTCATCGCCCGGCCGAGTCGCGCCACCGTGCGGCTGTTCCAGGCCATCATGGCAACGTTCGTCGTGCTCGGCGCCGTCGGCGTGTCGCTGCACTACAGCGGCAACGTCGAGTTCGAGTTGGAGATGGCGCCGGAAGCCGGCGGGCTGGCGCTCGTGTGGAATGCGCTGCGTGGGGCGACACCGGCGCTCGCACCGGGCGCGCTGGCGCAAATCGGACTGCTGGGACTCATCGCGGTGGTGCGGCATCCGGCGGTGCGGGGGCGCACGTTAGCGGGCTAGCTCGGCGGAAGGCCTTCGTCGTCGATTACCGTTTCGCATCGGTATGCGCCAACACGTATGCAGTAGTAGTAGCTGGTTCCCACCCGCAGGTTCGGATCTGGACGTGGGTTCCGCAGTGCGTTTCTCCGGTCGGAGCATCCTGATGGCCGTCGCAGTGACGATCGCGAGCTACGGGTGTGCGCCCGAACGCGATCGCCACGGTACGGCAGCAGTCGACACTCTCGCCTCCGGCGTTGTCCGCGTCAGCTACACCGACATGGTGGACGTACCAGTCCTGCAAGCGCGGGAAGACTTTCGACTGGGGACACAGGAAGGGCCTGCTGCATTCGGTCAGATCACCGGGCTCGCGGTCGATCAGCGAGATGGCAGGCTCGCCGTACTCGACCGCAGGTCGAGTCGGGTGTCGGTATTCGATTCTGCGGGAAAGCTGATCTTCCGTACGGGACGGCAGGGCTCGGGGCCGGGTGAGTTCCGCAATGCCTTCGGCGTCGCGTTCGGACCGGCGGGGGATCTCTGGATCGTCGACCCCGGGCTGGCACGCTACACCGTCCTGGATCGGGCGGGCGATGTTGTCGCCACGCACCCGCGGCCCTTGGCAGATATCGTGATTCCGTGGCCGGGTCGCTTCGAATGCTGGCATCCCGTCCGGCGCCGGTATTCGCGAGCGACGCCGTGCACGCGTCCGGCGAAGACTCCATTGGCGTTCCGGTGGTCATCCGGTTCCGG
>CAYSGF010000273.1:0-13216 GCA_964430275.1 uncultured Gemmatimonadaceae bacterium | reverse complement strand
GCGCTGTACCAGTCGCTGCACCGCCTGGAGCGGCGCGGGCTGGTGCGCTCGGAGTGGGGCGTATCGGAGAACAACCGACGTGCGAAGTACTACGAGCTGACGGCGCGCGGGCGGAAGGAGCTGGTGGGCGAGGCGGAGCGGTGGCGGAGCTACGCGGCGGCGGTGTTCAGCGTGCTGGAAGCGGAGCGCGCGCGATGAGTGCGCGGCCTGCTTGGTGGGCGGCGTGACGGCGCGCGGCCGCCGTCGTCTTCCGCGCGTGCGGCGCGGCATCGACGACCAGGTTCACGACGATGTTGCGAGTGAGATTGCCTACCACCTCGAGCGGGTTACGGAGGAATTCATGGCGCGGGGCATGGACGAGGGCAGTGCGCGGAGGGCAGCGGAGCGTCGCTTCGGCGACGTCGACGATGCAACGCATGCGCTCGAGGCGGAATCGCGGCGAACGGAGGGGCGTACGCGGCGTATCGAATGGCTGGGGGAGCTGCGCCAGGACGTGCGCTACGGGGTGCGCACGCTGCTGCGCAACCCGGGGTTTGCGGTCGCGGCGGTCCTGACGCTGGCGCTCGGCATCGGTGCCAACACGGGGATGTTCGCGGTCGCGCATGGCGTTCTGTTCCGGGCGTTGCCGTATGCGGATGCGGAGCGGCTGGTGCTGGTGTGGGAGGACAACACGGCGGAGGAGAATCCGCGCTACCCGTTCTCGCCCGCGAACTACCGTGACATGCGCGAGCGCGTGCGCACCATCGACGGGCTGGCCGGGTTCATGGGCGGCCGTGGCGGTCCGGTGCTGCTGGATGGTGGCGCGCCGGAGCGTGCCCAGCTCGCGTCCGTGCTGGGCGACTTCTTCGGTGTCGTCGGGGTCCGTGCCGCACTCGGCCGTACGATCCTCGCCGCGGACGAGGAGCCGGACGCACCCGAAGTGATCATGCTGAGCGACGCGTTCTGGCGGCGTCGCTACGGCGGTGATCCCGGGGTGCTCGGTCGGGTCGTCAACCTGAACGGCGAGCCCGCCACGATCGTGGGTGTGCTGCCGCCCGAGTTCCGCATGCCCGGCCTGGACGACATCGAGGTCGTGGTGGCGCAGAGCTTCGCGCCCGAGACCTGGGCACGTCGCGAGATCCACTTCATGACGCTGGTCGGCCGGCTGGTTCCCGGTGCAACGGTGGCACAGGCGCGTGCGGAGATGAACGCGATTGCAGAGGATCTGGAGCAGGCGTACCCCGGCTCGAACCAGGGCACGCGTGCGACCGTGCTGCCGATCCGGGAGGCGATCGTCGGTGACGTGCGTACCACTGTGCTCGTGCTCCTCGGCGCGGTCGCCCTCGTGCTCCTCGTCGCCTGCGCGAATATCGCGAATCTGCTGCTCGCGCGCGCATCGGGCCGGACACGCGAGCTCGGCATCCGCGCAGCGCTCGGTGCTGGCCGCGCCCGCATTGCGCGGCAGCTGCTGACGGAGTCGCTCGTGCTGGCGACGGTGGGCGCTGCGGGTGGCGTCGCACTCGCCGCACTCATCGCATACACCGTGCGGGTGCTCGGTCCGGACACGCTGCCGCGACTCGAGGGCGTAGCATTGAACAGCACCGTGCTGCTCTTCGCACTCGCTGTCACCCTCGCGACCGCACTCCTCATCGGGCTGCTGCCGGCGCTCGGAGCCATGCGCAGCCGGTTCGTCGCCCTGCACGACAGTACCCGCGGCGCGAGTGCCGGACGGGAGCGCCACCGGGCGCGGCGCGTGCTCGTCGTTGCGCAGGTCGCACTCTCGGTCGTACTGCTCGCGGGCGCGGGGCTGCTGCTGCGCAGCTATCGCTCGATGATGCAGGTCGATGTCGGCTTCGAGCGCGAGAGCGTGCTGACCTTCACGGCCACCGTCGTGGACGCGAGTCCGGAGGAAACCGTGCGCTTCTTCGACGACGTGCGTGCCGGCATTCTTGCACTGCCCGGCGTGCAGGAGGTTGGTGGCACGAATACGCTGCCCATGTCGGAGAGCGGCGGCACGAGCTGGCTCACCATCGAGGGACACGCGTGGGATACGCCGACACCTCCCGAGATCGGCTGGCGGCCTACCAGCTTCGGCTATTTCGACGCCATGGGCATCGCACTCGTACGCGGCCGAGCGTTCCGCGCGACGGACCGCGACAGTGAAGCACTGCCGATCATGATCAACCGCGAAGCTGCCAACCGTTTCTTCGTCGATCGCGATCCGATCGGCGCTCGCATCCGCCTCGGCCCGAACCCCGAAGCGCCGTGGCGCACGATCGTCGGCGTCGTCGAGAGCACGCGCAACGTCGGCCTGACCGAGGACGTGTTTCCGGAAGCGTATCCGCTCATGAGCGTGGGCAGTGCCAGCGGCATGATGATGATGGCCGTGCGCACGGCCGTTGCACCCATGAGCCTGCTGCCGGCGATCCGCGAAGTCGTGGCCGCACTCGACACCAATGTTCCGATCGAGGACGTGCGCACGGCGGAGCAGATCGTTTCCGAGTCCGTTGCCCGGCCGCGCTTCAGCCTCTTCCTGCTCACCGGCTTCGCTGCACTCGGCGTCGTGCTCGCGGTCGTCGGTACCTACGGCGTGCTCGCGTACCTCGTCGCGCAGCGCCGCCGCGAGATCGGCATCCGCATGGCGCTCGGCGCAGACCGTGCCAACGTGCTGCGCATGGTCGTGGGCGAGGGTGCAGTGCTGGCGGGTGTGGGGATTCTGCTCGGCGTCGTCGCCGCGCTCGCGCTCACGCGCCTCATGCAGAGCATGCTCTTCCAGGTGAGTGCGACGGACCCGCTCACGTTCGCCGGCGCGGCGCTCGTGCTCGGTGCGGCCACACTCGCGGCCTGCTGGCTGCCCGCGCGCGCAGCGGCAGGCGTGGAGCCGGGGGTGGCAGTGCGCGCGGAGTAGGTAGCGGGCGGCCGCGTCAACATGCGCCCGCCCCCACCCCGTTCACCAGCGGGATCACGGTCTCCGCGAACCGCTCCATCTCCTCGTGCTGGGGACTGAACTGCAGCAGCAGCAGATCGATGCCGGCGCGTTCGAACTCGAGCACGCGCTCGGCCACCTGCTCCGGCGTGCCGACCAGGCCGGAGCGCAGGCCGCGGTTCGACACCGAGTAATCCTCCAGGCTGACCCGCTGCTCGAGCTGCGTGTTGCCGATCCAGTCCTGGTAGTTGGCGAAGCCGCGCGCGCTCTGGCGTACGTCGGTGATGCGAGCAACCTCCGCCCGTGCGGCGTCCTCCGTCTCGCGGACCACGGCAAAGCCTGCGGCGCCGAACGTCATCGGCGGCAGGCCGGCCGCCTCGCGGCGCGTGCGCATGTCCGCGAGCTTCGGCGCGATCACGTCCGGCGGGTCGCCGTGCGTGAGCCATGCGTCGCATTTCTGAGAGATGAGCGACTTCGCTGCCGGCGACTCGCCACCGGCATAGATCGTCGGCCGTGGCTTCTGCAGCGGCTTCGGCTCGAGAATACCCTCGTCGATCCGGTACAGTCTGCCATCATGCGAGAATACCGGCTCGGTCCACAGCCCGTTCACGACCTGGAGCCATTCCTCCGTACGCGCGTAGCGGTCGTCGTGCTGGTCGAACTGGACACCGTAGCGGCGCGCCTCCGTCGCCCACCACGCCGATACCACGTTCAGCGACAGCCGGCCGCCGCTGATGTGATCGATGTTCGCCGCCTGCTTCGCGAACAGTGCGGGCGCGTGAAACGTCGGGCGCACGGCGACCATGATCTCCAGCCGCTCCGTTACGGCGGCGAGTGCCGCGGCGGTGCTCCACGCTTCGAGTGACGGCGCATCGTCGCCCTTGATGTCGTTCAGGTTCAGCTCGGCGATGAGTGCCAGGTCGAAACCGATCTGTTCGCTCCGTCGTGCCAGGCGGCGCACGTAGTCCCAGCTTGCTGCCATCCCCTCGTCGTCGATGTTGCGCAGCCAGCCGCCGAACACCGGGAGCCAGTAGCCGAATCGCATCATGCCACCTGCCTTCTGCCCGGCACCGCTGCGAGCTCCGCCTGCAGCCAGTCGGCCAGGCGGGCGAAGGGATCGAAGCCGAGGACGCGTGGCGCGTCCGCAACGAAGTTCGACAGCGCATTGATGTCGTAGTAGTAGAGCGCGCCGTCGCGGTCGTCGATGAAGTATTCGACGCCGCCGATCTCGATACCGGCCGCCTCGACGATCCGCTCGACATCGGCGATCACGTCGACCGGCGGCGTGTACGCCTCGACCCGCAGCCCGTTCTTCGGTGCATCGACCGCGCACGCCGCACGCTCGAGCGTCATTCCGTCCACGTTCTGGCACACGTCCGCGGGGCAGAGGTTGAACTCGTCGCCCGGCGTGTAGATGCGGATCGCGTAGAGGAACCGGCCGTTCAGGACTTCGACGCGCACGATGCGACCGGACTCCTGCGGGATGTACTCCTGCACGAGCCCGACACTGTCGATGCCGAGCTCGATCGTGCCCGCTGCCGCGGCGTGGGCGAGCGACTCGTGCGTGTCGAAGCGCACCACGCCCGCACCGCTGCCACCGATGTTCGGCTTCACGATGATCGGCAGCCGGAACTCACGCGCGGCGTCCGCAGCCAGACTCCAATGATTGATCACACGCGTGCGCGGGTGCGGCAGTCCCAGCCGACTGAGGAGTGCTGTCTGGCGCGCCTTCGACGTCTCCGTCGCCCACGCGGCCGTGCCGTTGAGCACGCGGACACCGAGGCTCTCCAGGTGCTGCAGGTACTCGCCCGTGTAGGGGATCGCATGCGCGCGCCCGCGCAGCCACGCCGATGGACTCATGCGGTTGAAGACGACGTCGTACTCCCGCCGCCGCGCCGCCGGATCGAAGCCGTGCGCGTCCGCATGGACCCGCTCGTATGCGACCTTGCGTCGCTCCAGCTCCCGGAACAGCGGCCGGAACCAGTCCGGATGCTCGTAGTAGATGCCGAGCCGTGCAGTACCGTGTGCCATTGTTCGTTCTCCGCAAAAAGAAAACGGCCCCTCCCGCTGATCGAGAGGGGCCGCTGTCACAGCCTGCTTCGCGTCGTCGTCCCTTACGGCACGCGAACGCGCAGCTTCGCCTCTCCGGGTGGAAGAGCCGGCCACATGCACGTACACATCAGGCGCTCGGGGGACATGGGCAGTCCTCGTGTGAATCGAAAACGCCCCGGCGGAACGACCGCCAGGGCGTGAGCTTCACTCTTTAGCACCTTGTTTTACGTGGCGGCAAGCGGCGGCAAATCACCACGATCATCAGTTGTGAGGGGAGGATAGGCAGGGCGGGTGGGGCCTGTCAAGAGAGAGTACGCGTTGCGCGGGGTGCGGGATTGCGGCAGCGTGTTCGACGGCGGCAGCTTCACACGGGCAGTGCAACATCCTCACCCAGTGAGCCGCGATGGCGAGAGTCGTCGAGCCGGACCCGATCGCAGGATCGGAAGCGGAAGGCCGAGCCTACCGGGAGGGCGTGTACCACCCGGTCGACGAGGCGGCCCTGCCGCTGGCCCCGCGAACACCCGCCTTTCCAGACGCCGGTCACGGTCCGCCACTGCGTCATCTGGATGGCATGCCGCGCGTGCCGAAGCTGCGCCATGTCGTAGGGCCCAGCATGATCGCGCTCGGCATGGGGCTGGGCGCGGGCGAGCTGCTCCTGTGGCCGAACCTCATCGCGAGCGGCGGCTACAGCATCCTCTGGCTGTTCACGGTCGGCGTGCTGACGCAGTTCATCGTGATCTCCGAAATCGAGCGCTGGACCGTCGCGACCGGCGAATCCGTGTTCGCCGGCATGGGTCGCCTCACCCGGCGCCCCTTCTGGCCTTGGTTCTTTCTGCTCGCGACACTCGCGTCGTTCTGCTGGCCGGGCTGGGCAGCCGAGTCCGCGGCATTCGTCTCGACGATCGTCTCGATCCTGACCGGTGTGCCGGGATTGCCCTGGCAGCCGATCGCGCTCGCCATGCTCGCGCTCATCTACATCGCGCTCGCCGGCTCGACGATCGTCTACAACGTGCTCGAGCGCTTCGAGATCTGGCTCATCCTCCTGTTCATTCCGCTGCTGATCGTGGTCGTCCTGGTCGCGGGCGTCACGCTCACCGACGCCGGCAGCGTCGCAGCCAGCATGGTCCTCATCCGACCCGTGCCCGCCGAGTTCATCAGCGGCGAGCGCTTCCCGACGCTCCTGCTCGCCGTCGCCTACGCCGGCAGCGGCGGCTGCCTGCTGCTTGCACAGTCCCTGTGGATCCGCGACAAGGGCTTCGGCATGGGCCGCTACCAGGGACGCGTCTGCGGGATTCGCGGCACCGACGAGCCACTCAACGAGACGGGCCTGACGA
The DNA here is from genome assembly GCA_964430275.1 of uncultured Gemmatimonadaceae bacterium. Classification (GTDB taxonomy): domain Bacteria; phylum Gemmatimonadota; class Gemmatimonadetes; order Longimicrobiales; family RSA9; genus DASTYK01. The sequence goes on along the minus strand of CAYSGF010000273.1, from coordinate 6,925 downwards.
TCGATGCGTCGAATCCGACGATGCTCACCCGCTTCCTCGGCTGGATGCGACTTGCCGAGCGCGAGCTGCTCGCGACCTTCGTCACACTCATCCTGCTGAGCGTGTTCATCACTGTGCTCATTGCGGGCGCTACGATCGGCACCGGCAATCCGGAGCTCGCGGGCAACCTCATGGCCATGGTGCATACGCAGGCCGCCATCCTCGGCGAACGCGGCGGCGTCGCGCTGCAGGCCGCCTTCCTGCTGGGCGGCGCGCTCGTCCTGTTCTCCACCCAGATCGGCATCGTCGATACCGTGACACGCATCACCGGCGACGTCTTTTACGAGTACCACGGTCGGCACACCCGCTTCTGGACGCAGAAGAACACGTTCCTGCTGTTCCTCACCATCCTCGTCCTCGGCAGCATGGGCATCATCGTCGCGAGCTGGATCGGCGGCGACGAGCTGTCACAGCTCCAGCCCGACCTGCTGCTGCTCATCGCCGGACCCTTCACGATCACCAGCATGTGGCTGTTCACCCTCGTCGTCGGCTTTCTGAATGTGAGGCTACTGCCGCACGCCATGGCCACACCCGGATGGAAACGCGCCGGCATGTGGTGGGCCGTCGTGCTGTGGGGCTGGTTCGCCGCGGAACAGCTCGCGCGCGTCGTCATCGGCATGATGCCCGGCGATGGTGGGGCCGCGGATCTCGTGGTGATGCACCCGGCACGTGTAGCCCTCTATGCATTGTGGCTCGGAACGGTGGTGTGGATGGCGTGGGCGATGGTGCGCACGCGGCCGGAAAGGACGCAGTAGGGACCCCGGTGCTTCCGCGCGTACCGTGTTGCGGTTTGCCAATCCCCGGAGCGTGAGGTGACATCATGAACAACCGGGCGGCTTTATTGACTGCCTCAGGACTCGCGTGTCTGTGCGCGCTCGTGGTCGCACAGCCCGCTGGCGCGCAGTCGCTCCATGCGGACGCCATCGTCACGGGTGCGCGCATCTGGACGGGCGAGGCGGCGCAGCCGTACGCGGATGCGCTCGCCGTGCGGGGCGACCGCATCGTCGCGGTCGGCACGGCGGCAGAGATCAGCGTCCTTGCCGGGCCGAACACGCAGCTCCTGCGCTTCGACGGTGCGTTCATCGTGCCGGGCTTCATCGACAATCACACGCATTTCGAGCGCGCGGGTGAGCTGCTGCTGGGCGTGAACCTGCTGGCCGTGGCCAGCGACAGTGCAATGGTGCGCGCGCTCCGGGACGCCCGCGCCCGCATGCCGGCAGGTGCGTGGTTGATCGGCGGCGAATGGGGCGCCTACGAGGCGTGGGCCCAGGGCTCGGCAGGAGCCGAGAATGCCGGCGACGCGACGTCGTCCGGATCCTGGTCACCGACGCGCGCACTCATCGATTCGATCACCCCGGACACGCCCGTGCTGGTGAACCGCTGGGACCGCTCGCAGTCCCTGGCGAACGGCGTTGCGCTCGAACGCGCGCAGGCAACCTGCGCATGGCCGGGTGTGGAATGCATCGATGGGGTCGCCACGGGCCGTCTCAACGCCGAGGCCGCCGCACGCGTGCGGCGTGCCATGCCGCCGAAATCGCTCGAGCAGCGCCTGGCCGAGTCCCGGGCTGCACTCGCGGACCTCGCGAGCCACGGTGTGACGACCATCCACGACAACACGAGTTCGGATCAGCTGCGCGTCTACCAGGAGCTGAAGACGCGTGGCGAGCTGAGTGTGCGCGTGTACGCACGGCCGACGCTCGACAAGTGGGATGAGCTCCGCGCGGTGGGCATCCGCCACGGCTTCGGTGACGAGTGGATTCGCATTGGCGGGCTGAAGGGCTTCGTCGACGGCATCATGGGCAATTCCACGGCGCGCTTCTACGAGCCGCAGCTCCACTCCGGCGAGCGCGGTAGCTGGCGCACGATGATGACGGAGCCGCCCGGCATGCTGCCCCTGCTGATCGGCGCGGACTCGAGCGGCCACTGGCCGCAGGTGCACGCGATCGGTGACGAGGCGATCGACACACTGCTCACGATGTTCGAGGAAGTGATGCGTGTGAATGGGCCGCGCGAGCGGCGGTTCCGTCTGATCCACACACAGGTCATGCGCGACTCGACCGTCGCCGCGCGCATGGCCCGCCTCGGTATCATCGCCGAAGTGCAGCCGTTCCATGCCATCGACGACATGCGCTGGATGGAGGAGCGCATTGGCGCGCGCAGCCGCTGGGCGTACGCGTTCCGCACACTCGATGACGCGGGCGTGGTACTGTCGTTCGGCTCCGACTGGCCCGGCACGAATGCGGCATGGTATCCGGCCGAGCCGCTCCTCGGGATCTACGCCGCAGTCACGCGCCAGACGCTGGACGGCGAGCCGGAGGGCGGCTGGTACCCGCAGGAGCGCATCGACGTCGAAACCGCACTCCGTGCATACACCGTGAACAACGCGTGGGCTGCCGACGAGGACGCAATCAAGGGATCCATTGCGGTCGGGAAGCTGGCCGACTTCGTGGTACTCGATCGCAGCCCGTTCGACGTGCCGCCTGCGGAAATCAAGGACATTCGCGTGCTGCAAACGTTCGTCGGCGGGCGGGCGGTGCACTCCCTCGACAGCGTGCACTGATGGACTATCGATTCCTGGGCAATACCGGCGTCGCCGTCTCGCAGCTCGCGTTCGGCACGATGTCGTTCGGCGGCGACGCGGACGAGGCGACCTCGCGTGCCCTCTTCACGCGCTGCCGTGACGCCGGCATCAATCTCTTCGACACCGCAGACGTCTACAACGGCGGCCGCTCCGAGGAGATCCTCGGCGAGCTCGTGCGCGATTCCCGCGACGAGATCGTAATTGCGACCAAGGCCTACTTTCCCACGGGCGAGGACGTGAATGCACGGGGCGCGTCGCGGCTGCACCTGCGCGTCGCACTCGAGGCCAGCCTGCGTCGCCTGCAGACGGATCGCGTGGACCTGTACTACGTCCACCGCTTCGACAGTGCCGCCGCGCTCGGGGAGACACTGCGTGCGCTCGACGACTTCGTCACGGCCGGCAAGGTGCTGTACCTCGGTGCCAGCAACTTTGCGGCGTGGCAGGTGCAGCAGGCGCTCGGGCTGTCGGCACTGCACGGCTGGGCGGGCTTCGCCGCGATCCAGCCGATGTACAACCTGGTAAAGCGGCAGGCGGAGGTGGAGATCCTGCCGCAGGCCGTGGATGCGGGGCTCGGCGTGTTTCCGTACAGCCCGTTGGGCGGCGGGCTGCTGACGGGGAAATACGGTGAGTTTGGGGCCCGGGTCAGCGCGGGCGCCGGGGCCGGGACGCACCTCGTCGACGAGTCTGACGCGGCGGCATCCAGCCGTCTCGTGCGCAGTGCAGCATATGCGGAGCGGTACCGCGACGAGCGCGCGCATGCGACGGCGGCGGCGTTCGCATCGTTCGCGCGCGCGCACGGCTGGGAGCCGGCGGCGCTTGCTGTGGCGTGGGTAGGGGCGCATCCGGCGGTGACTGCGCCGTTGATCGGGGCGCGCAGCGTGGCGCAGCTGGAAGGGTCACTGGCCGCGCTTTCGATTCCAATGACGCGCGAGCTGCGCGACGAGATCGCGGCGCTGTCAGTGGCGCCGCCGCCGGCTACGGACCGGAGCGAGGAGGGCACCGGGGCGGGGATGTGGGCGCGGTGACCGAACGATCCGTGCCTCGACCGCGGGCGGCCCTTCGCCAGCTCTTCGCCTACTCGAGCTGCTCCTGCATCCCGGGCTCGGGCGCCGGTCGGACGTCGTCGTGCCGGTCCAGGACGCGCGCGCACGTGTTCCAGCGCAGCAGCGCGTCCTCGCTGCCGGGCTGGCGCAGTGCCTCGGCCTTCTCGTACCACTCCATCGCCTGACGCAGCCATTCGTACGCAACCTCGCCGGAGCCGAGCGCGTGGCCGGTCAGGTGGGCCATGCCGCGTCGTTCACAGATGATGCCTGCGTAGTAGCAGCGGGCGTACTCGCTCGAGAGCTGTGGCAGGAGTGCGCGCGCTTCTTCGCCGTGCGCCATGTCGGTGCGGAACTGATCGGTGAGCGCCAGAATCAGAGCGATCAGCGCGCGCTGATTGTCCGGCTCGACACGGAGCACGTCGCGGCAGATACTCTCCGCCTGCCACGCCTCGTTCAGCAGCCGGTAGCGCTCGGCCTTCTGGAGCGCGGCCTCGACGCCCTCCCTGGATAACCGCTTCAACTCGAACATCACTCACCTCCTGGAGCTCGAACGTCGCTGGCGGACTCAGTCTGCCGGCTTTCGTCGCGCGAACAGTCTGACCAGTGGATCGAATGCCCGGTCGACCACGCGCTCCTTCAACGGGATGATGGCGTTGTCGGTGATCGTGATGTGCTCGGGACAGACCCGCGTGCAGCACTTCGTGATGTTGCAGTAGCCGATTCCACCCGTCTGCTTGAGGTCGTCCCTGCGGTCCTCGATGTCGAGCGGGTGCATCTCGAGTGCGGCGGCGTAGACGTAGTGGCGCGGGCCGATGAACTCGTCGTGCAGCTGGTGATCGCGCAGCACGTGGCAGACGTCCTGGCAGAGGAAGCATTCGATGCATTTGCGGAACTCCATGACGCGGTCGACGTCCGCCTGCGCCATCCGCCAGGTACCGTCCTCCGCGTCTGCCGGGCGCGGCCGGAACGGCTTGATGCGCTTCTTGACGGCGAAGTTCCATGACACGTCCGTAACCAGATCACGCACGCGCGGGAACGCCCGCATGGGCTCGACACGGACCGGCTGATCCAGTGGCAGCTCCGAGAGCCGTGCCATGCACATCAGCTTCGGCATGCCGTTCACCTCGGCCGAACAGGAGCCGCACTTGCCCGCCTTGCAGTTCCAGCGCACTGCGAGATCGTTCGCCTGCTCGGCCTGGATCTGGTGCACGGCATCGAGCACGACCATGCCGTCGACCACTTCGGTGTCGTAATCGTGGAACTCGCCGCCGCTCGCATCGCCGCGCCAGATCCGGAACGTTGCCGTCCTCGTCATTTCTGCTCCTCGATGATCTGCTTCAGCTCCGTCGGCATCGGCGGGATCGGCTCCCGCCGCAGCTGCATGCTGCCGTCCGCTCCGCGGCTCACGACGAGGTTGTGGTCCCCCCAGCCGGCATCCTTCTCGGGATAGTCGTCACGGAAGTGGGCACCCCGGCTCTCCGTGCGCTCCGCGGCGGCGCGGGCGATCGCCTCCGACACGGTCAGCAGATGGCGCAGGTCGAGCGCCGTGTGCCAGCCGGGATTGTACTCGCGGTTGCCGGGCACTGCCACCCGCGCGGCCTTCTGCCGGAGCCGATCGATCGCGTCCAGGGCGGAGCGCATCTCCGCCTGCGTGCGTACGATGCCGACCTGGTCCTGCATCATGTCCTGCAGACTCGACTGGATCTCGAACGGCCCCTCCCCATCCGGCAGGCCGGCGCGCTCGAACGGCTCGAGTGCCTCGCGCGCAATGCGTGCGACGGCGCCTTCATCGATGACGGCATGCGCACGATGGCCTGCGTATTCGGCCGCATGACGACCAGCCCGCTTGCCGAACACGAGCAGGTCGGAGAGCGAATTGCCGCCGAGACGGTTCGCGCCGTGCAGCCCGGCCGAGCATTCACCTGCGGCAAAAAGTCCGGGCACCGTCGCCATCTGCGTCTCCGGATGCACACGTACACCGCCCATCATGTAGTGCGTCGTCGGGCCGACTTCCATCGGCGCGGCAGTGATGTCGATGTCCGCGAGCTGCATGAACTGATGATACATGCTCGGCAGCTTGCGGCGAATGTGCTCGCGATGCTTCGCCAGCCGCTGCCCGATCCACGCGATGTCGAGGAACACGCCGCCGTGCGGACTGCCACGGCCCTCCCTGATCTCGCGCACGATGCAGCGCGCGACATGGTCCCGGGTGAGCAGCTCCGGCGGCCGGCGCGCGGACTTGTCGCCCTGCGTGTAGCGCCAGCCTTCGTCCTCGTTCGCCGCGGTCTGCTCGCGGTACGCAGGCGGGATATCGCCGAACATGAAACGCTCGCCCCGGCTGTTCAGCAGCACACCGCCCTCGCCGCGCACACCCTCCGTGACGAGGATGCCGCGCACGCTCGGCGGCCACACCATCCCCGTCGGGTGAAACTGCACGAACTCCATGTCGATCAGCTCGGCACCCGCCATGTACGCCAGTGCATGGCCGTCGCCCGTGTACTCCCAGCTGTTGCTCGTAATCCGGTACGCCCGGCCGATGCCACCCGTCGCGAGCACCACTGCGTTCGCGCGAAACACGAGGAACCGGCCACGCTCGCGCTCGTACGCGACCGCGCCCGCGATGCGGTCACCGTCGCGCAGCAGCTCCAGCACAGTGACTTCCATGTGGAAGCCGATGCCCTGATGAATGCCGTGGTCCTGGAGCGTCCGGATCATCTCGAGTCCCGTCCGGTCCCCCACGTGGGCGAGGCGCGGGTAGGCGTGTCCGCCGAAATTGCGTTGCAGGATGCGGCCGTCCGGCGTCCGATCGAAGAGCGCGCCCCACGACTCGAGCTCGCGCACGCATTCCGGCGCCTCCAGCGCGTGCAGCTCCGCCATGCGCCAGTTGTTCAGGTACTGCCCGCCGCGCATGGTGTCGGCGAAGTGGACGCGCCAGCTGTCACGGTCATCCACGTTCGCCAGCGCCGCCGCGACGCCGCCCTCGGCCAACACGGTGTGCGCCTTGCCGAGCAGCGACTTGCTCAGCACACCGACGGACGCCCCCGCCGCGGATGCAGCGATCGCCGCGCTCAGCCCCGCGCCGCCGGCGCCGATCACGAGCACGTCGTACTCGAACGTCTCATGCTGCATCAGAGGATCCTCCAGTCGGTCCAGATCCCCATCGAGCAGAGCCGCACGTACAGATCGGAGAAGCCGACCCAGAACAGGCTGAGCCAGGCGAACAGCATGTGACGACGATTGAGGCCGCTCACGCAGTTGTAGC
>CAYSGF010000272.1:0-16011 GCA_964430275.1 uncultured Gemmatimonadaceae bacterium | reverse complement strand
CGCGTTCGCTGCCGTGCTCGTGAGTGCGACGGCGTTCACGGTATGGAACCAGTCGAACGTCAACGAGAAGGTCTACACGGTTTCGCTGTTCACGATCGCGCTGCTTTCGTGGCTGACGTTCCGCTGGCGCGACCACCTGGGCGAGGGCAAGGATGACAACCTCATCATCCTGGCGATCTTCATTCTCGCACTCTCCGTCGGCAATCACCTGATGGCCTTCCTCGCCGCACCGGCGATGGTCATCTACATCCTGATGGTGAACGCGCGCACGCTCGCGAACTGGCGACTGTATGTGTTCGGGCTGCTCGCCGTCGTGCTCGGTCTGTCGGTGCACCTGTTCCTGCCGATCCGTGCCGGCCTCGACCCCGTGATCAACGAGGCGGATCCCAGCTGTCCCACGATGGTTTCCGCCGTACAGAGCGTGCTCACGCTGGGCAACACCGGCTGTGACAACCTGTCCGCCGCACTGCAGCGCGAGCAGTACGACAAGCCATCGATGTTCTCCGATCCGGTTGCGGCCGGGCTCGGTCGTGAAGCGCCGCGTGATGCCGAGCTGCTCGCCGCGCAGATCGGCAACTACCTGCAGTACTTCGACTGGCAGTGGGCACGCTCCGTATCGGGGCTGCAGAACTGGTTCGGCGGTCTCCGTCCGCTCTTCACATTGCTGTTCGTGGGACTCGGGCTGTACGGGGCCGCACGGCACTTCCGCGCCGACCGTGCGAGCTGGACGTACGTGCTCACGCTGTTCGTGACGCTGTCCGCCGGCCTGATGTTCTACTTGAACTTCCGCTACGGCTACACGTATCCGGGCGACGCGTCCATGGAGATGCGTGAGGTGCGCGAGCGCGACTACTTCTTCATTGTCGGCTTCTCCGTGTGGGGCCTGTGGGCTGGTGTCGGCATCGCCGCGCTCTGGCACTACCTGCGAGGCCGGCTCCGCGAACGCGGCCACGCGACGCCGCGCGCCGAGCTGTTCGCTGCACCCGTCCTGCTGCTCGCCCTCATCCCGCTCGTCTTCAACTGGAGCTGGGCATCACGCCGCGACGACTACACGGCGCGCGACTGGGCGTACAACCTCCTCATGAGTGTTGAGCCGTACGGGATCCTGTTCACGAACGGCGACAACGACACGTTTCCGCTGTGGTACCTGCAGGAGGTGGAGGGCATCCGTCGCGACGTAACCGTCATGGTGATGAGCTACCTGAACACGCCCTGGTACGTCGAGCAGATCAAGGGGCTGACGACGCCCTGTCCGGCGGGCGCCGATCCGCTCGAGGACCCGACCCGCATCATCTGTCAGCGGCCATTCCAGCCGGAGATGGGAGCGGAGCTGTACCAGAGCTGGGTCGCGCCGAGCGGCGACACGAGCGGCATCCGCATCGTGGAAGGCGCACCGGGAACGTACGTACCGACGGAGTCGATCGTACCACTCGACCTGGAGCAGATCCGGCAGATCGCGAGCACGCCGCCCTACCAGCTGCAGGAGTCGCTCGTCTACCGGGCGGGGAATCTGGAGACGATCCTGCCCGCCGGTTCGTGGATGCTGCCGGCGCGCGTCTTCCTGGCAGCCATGATCACGACCGCCATCGACGATCGGCCGATCTACTTCGCGATGACGACGCAGGCGTACGACGATCTCGCGCTCCGACCGTACCTCATCCGCCAGGGCCTCGCATTCAAGCTGAACGACGGGCCGGTCGAGCCGGATCCCGCACGTGGCATCTACGCCGTGCCGGACGACGGCACCGGCTTCACGTCCATGGTAGGACCCTATATGGACCTGCCGCGTACGGAGGCGCTGCTCGACGAGGTCTTCGTACACCGCGGCGGATTCCCCGACGAATGGGGCCACTGGGCGGACCGCGCGACCACGCAGGTGCCGAACTACTACGGCATCGCGCACTACGGCGCCGCGCTCGTGCACTCGATGCGCGGAGACACTGCGGCCGCCAGCAGACACCTTGACCGGGGCGCCGCCTACATCGATCTGGCGAGCGGACGCCAGCGCTGAACGCGACGCCGCACGTCGAGCCGCCGGCGCCGCGCATACCGCGCGGGCTCGCGGGCGCTGCGCTCGTCGTTGCAGCAGCGACGCTGTGGGCGACGTTCGGACTGTTCGCGAAGCGTCTCTACGAAGCCGGCTTCACGCCGCTCGAGCTCGCGAGTATCCGGGCGGTGATCGGCTGGGTCGGCGTCGGCCTGCTCGCCCTGCCACGGGCGCGGCGCCTGCGTATCCCCGTCCGTGACCTGCCGTTCTTTGCGCTGTACGGCATCGGCGCCTTCGCCCTCTTCGCGCTGCTCTTCCTGATCACACTGCAGAGCACGAGTGTAGCGATCGCGGCGTCGCTGCTCTATACGGCACCTGCGTTCGTCGTTGTGCTCTCCGCCCTGATCTGGCGCGAGCGACTGCCGCGCACCCACTGGGCCGCACTCGCGCTCGTGCTGAGCGGCGTTGCACTCGTGACCGGCGCGGTGAGCGCCGTGCTCGCCGGAACCGCACCGCTCGGTACCGCCGCACTGCTCACCGGACTCGGCTCCGGCTTCGCATACGGGCTCTACACACTCTTCAGCAAGGCTGCCACCGAGCGGTATACGGATCCGATCACGCCGGTGTTCTGGATGTTCGCATTCGCCGCGCTCGCCATGACAGTGATCGAGCCGCCGTGGATCGCATTGCGGCGGCCGCACGATTCATGGCCGGCGCTGCTCGGCCTGGGGCTCGTTCCTACACTCCTGCCCTACCTGCTCTACCTGCAGGCACTGCGCTGGCTGCGCGCGAGCACCGCCGCGATGCTCGCTGCCGTCGAGCCCGTTATTGCTGCACTCCTCGCAGCGGGTCTGCTTGGGGAAGTGCTCGACGCGACGCGCGTGGTCGGCATCGGGCTGATCGCGCTGGCAGGCGGTCTGCTGGCGCGCGAGCGGAAGGAAGGTCACCTCACCCGATCGTCTCCCCCCGTACCGTAACCACCTCGCCCGTGATGCCGGAACCGGCCGGTGACAGCAGGAACGCGACGACGTCCGCGATCTGCTCCCGTGTCACGTAGCGCTGGTCGCCGGATGCCTGCCGCCGGTTCTGATCGGTATCGATGATCCCCGGTGCAACCGCATTCGCCCGTACACCGTGGGGCCGCTCTTCTGCGGCAAGGGCCTGCATGAGCGCGACGACGCCGGCCTTTGCCGCGCTGTAGGCGCCGAGCGAGGCCGGCGCCCGCTCGGCCGCCGGCGATGCGAAGCTCACGACGGATCCCCGTGACGCCCGCAGCAGCGGCAGCGCCGCGCGTGTCATGCGCAGCACCGTCTCGACATTGCGCTGCTGCTCGGCATTCCACTGCTCGGGTGTGGTCGCCTCGATGCTCGCAATGGCGCGCAGTCCACCTGCCACATTGACGAGCCCGTCGAGGCGGCCGAAGCGCTCCGCGGCGGCGGCAACGATGCGCGCCACGTGTTCATCGTTCGTGAGATCGGCCTCCACGGCGATGACGTCGTTCTCGCCGCCGAGAGCGCGTGCGTGCTCGCGCACTGTCGGGGTGCGGGATGTGATGACGACCTTTGTGCCCGCGGCGAGCAGTCGAGCGGCGACCGCGAAGCCGACCTGCCCGGCGTCGCTCACACCCGTCACGATGACAACACGTCCCTGCATCGGGTCCTCACGTTTCTGCGTGGCGATGGAAGCGGGTGCGAGCGGGAACATGGCACCGACGAGCGCGCCCGCGAGCAGCAGAGCGCTCCACGGCTGGAACAGGGGCACGAAGGCGTTGGCGGAGAACAGCACGCCGATCGCCGCACCTGCGAGTGCGACGGACGCGATCGGCGAGCCGCGCGCGCCGAGCGCAACGAACAGCGAGCCCGCCATGTAGGCCGGTGCCGCGAGCATGAGCATGGCGCCGAGCGCGCCCGCACCCGAGAGTGCGCCTCCTTCGATCGCACCGCGCCAGAGGCCGGCAAATGCTGCTGCGATCAGCAGCGTCAGGGCGAAGCCGAGCGCGCGCAGGCGCGGACTGGCGCCGGGCGAGAGATCGGGATCACCGCCCCAGACGCCGGCACCGAGAGCGGCGAGCGTGAGCGCGACGAGCACGCCCGTCGCCCCCAGGAAGCCGCCACCAGCATAGACGAGGCGCGCCGTGCCCACGGTCAGTGTCACGCCGAGGGCACCGCCGCCCACCAGCGCGAGCAGCGCAATGCGCCCCTCGCGGCTCACGGGCTCCCTCCACCATACCCGCCGCGGTAGTAGAGGAGCGGCTCGCCGTCGATTGCGTTTCCATCGAGCACGGCCCCGATGAAGATCGTGTGATCGCCGCCGGGATGCTGCGCGCTCAGCGTGCAGTCCACCCAGGCGAGCGCTTCTTCGAGCACCGGGGAGCCGCTGGTCGCGATCCGGTACGCGACCCCCGCGAACTTGTCGCCATCGGGACCCGCGTCCGCGGCGAACCGGCGCGCCGTGCGCTCATCGTCGGCGGCGAGCACGCTGATCGCGAAGGCCCCGGCAGCCTGCAAGCAGTCGTGCGTATCGGCGGTGCGATCGACACAGACGAGGACGAGCGGTGGGTCGAGGGAAAGGGAGCAGAACGCATTGGCCGTGAGACCGCAGAGCCGGCCATCGGGCGCGCGGGCAGTGACCACGGCGACCCCCGTCGTCCAGTGTCCGAGGATCCTTCGGTACTCCGCGGGTTCGATCGGCATGGACCTCGCATCGATGAGCACGTTGCGGGGACGCATCACCGTTCCGTAAACTTGCCCGACCCCACAGGCCTGAACGGATGGACGAATGACGCGAGCGAGGCGGTACGCCCGGGCCGCGGCCCTCCTGATTCTAGCGCTCCTCCCGGCATGCGACAACGTGAGCTGGGGCGGCGCCGACCTTGCCGTCGTGCCGCCGCCACCACGCGCCGCGGCCGCGCCGGACACGACTGCCGCCGGTGAGCCGACGACCGAGCGCATGCCCGTGGGACCCGTGCTCTATCACGTGCTGCGCGACAGTGCGACTGCGAGCATGGTCCCCGTCGCAGAGGTGAGCGGAGACACGCTGATCCCTGTCCGCGCCGCCGGCGACCCGGTCGCCTATGGTACCCGCTTCATCGCCGAGCACATGCGCCAGGGCGCCGAGTTCGCGCTGTTCGCCGACGGCGTGCGCGCAGGCACGTTCGTCGTGCAGTCGGCGCAGGTGAACGAATCGGCGAATCCATGCCTGCAGCGACCGATCGCGAACGGGATCCTCGAGCTCGGCGCGAATACCGCCGGAATGGCCGAATTCCTCGCGATCTCGAAGCCCCATGCGCCCCAGGTGCCGCGCAGGATCGACGAGCAGCTCCAGGTCTCGCGCACCATGCAGGTCGTCGGGCCCATCCTCGCCGAGCGCATGATCCGCGCACGCGGTGCATCGCTCCCCGGCAACTGGCAGCGCGCGATGGAGCAGGTCACACCCTTCCCCGCTGCGAATCAGCAGAGCGCTGCATTCGCCACCACGTTCCTGGTCGGCGACACGCTCGGACCCGGATTGGACAGCGAAGGCTATTCCCTCTTCTTCGTCGGCGTCCCCGCACTCGCGAGCTTCGACACCGTGTACGTCGACTACCGCGACTACACGACCACCGGCAAGCAGGCGCCGCGCGTCATCGATTTCATCGACTGGAACCGCGACGAGCAGGTCGACCTGCTACTGCAGGTGTTCGGCATCAGCGACGTCTGGTATGAGGCGGTCAGTCGCGGCAGTGACGGAACCTGGCGACGCGTGCTGCGCGATCGGTGCGAGCGGCCCGCGGCACCGGCGGTGGAGGCCGCAGAGAGCTCTGACAGCGTGGGCTGAGGATCGGGCCGAGAGCACTTGGTTTCGAGGGGCAGTGGCGAGGCACGTCCTCCGTCGTCGCGCCGCCGACCGACCACAACCTCTTTACCACGGAGCGGACGGAGCGCGCAGAGGGATTCTGGCGCTGACGTCGGGTTTCGGTGGATTTCATCCTGGCCGTTTGTTGTGGTTGCTGCGCGGCGATGCGGCGGCGGCGCGGAAACCCCAACCATTCTTTGATGGCTGCTTCGCGGAGGTGCGGCGGCATCGCGGGAAGCCAGCCATTCTTTGATGGTTGCTTCGCGGAGTGCGGCGGCCTCCTTGAGCTCCTCCTTGCTCTCCGACTCGGCCTGACCTAAACTCCAGCTGACAGACACGAACGGGGCCTTCCGGAAGTCCGGTGCAAGACCGGCGCGGCCCCGCCACTGTAAGAGGCCCGATCGCAGAGTAAAGTGTGCGGTCGGTGTGGAGCGCTCGAAGTTGCCACTGGGTCGTCAGGCGATCCGGGAAGGCGAGCGACTCTGCCTCGAGCCAGGAGACCGGTTCCGTTCGTGCCCGACTGGAAACCCTTCGTGGGAGGGGTTCGGGTGCGAGCGATCGCCGACGAGAATCGGCGCCGTCCGTCCCGCCCTTCCCTGCATCGGAAGGACGGGATTTTTGTTTCGACTGATCGCGCTCGTCTGCTGCGCTGCCGTCCTGGCCGCATGCGACACGGAGCCGCCGCGGCCGGCGTCGCAGGCGGAGCCGGGTGCGATCGTCGTTACGGATGATGCTGGCAGCGCGGTCCGTCTCGCGGCGCCCGCGGAGCGCATCATCTCGCTCGTGCCTGCTCAGACCGACATCCTGCTCGCGCTCGGCGTCGGCCGACGGCTGGTCGCGCGCACGGCGTTCGATACCCAGCCTGAGCTCGCGGCATTGCCGTCGACCGGCAATGCGCTCACACCGAATGTGGAGTGGATCGCGGCGCAGCGACCGGACCTCGTGATCTCGTGGGCGGATGCGCAGTCGCGCTCGATCGTCACGCGTCTCAATGAGCTGGGCGTGTCGACCTACGCATCGGCAGTCGAGACGATCGGCGACATCGAACGCAGCGTGCAGCGCCTCGGTGCACTGACGGGCCGAGCGGCTGCCGCGGACTCGATCGTCGCTGCCATGCGTGCCGGGCGCGACACCGTCGCAAGGCGCGTCGCCGGCCGGCCGCGGCCGAGCGTGCTGTACGTCATCGGACTCGCCCCCCTGATGGTGGCGGGCTCAGGCACTTTCGTGCACGAGGCCGTGGTCACGGCCGGCGGCGCCAACCTGTTCGCCGACGCGACCGCACGCTGGCCGCTCGTCAGCATGGAGGAAGTCGTGCGGCGCGATCCGCAGGTGATCGTACTGGGGATCGGCCGGACACAGGCGCAGGCGGACTCTGTCGTGGCACGCCTGCGCGGCGAGCCGGGATGGCGCGAGCTGAGCGCACTGCGCACGGGTCGCATCCACTGGGCGGATCCCTACCTGTTCAACAGGCCTTCCCCGTCGATCATTCCGGCGACGCGGCTGCTCGCGGACGCCTTCCACCCGCGCCAGCCATGACGCCTGCCCCGCGTGGTCCCGGATCCCGAACCCGCCAGCGCAATCGTCGCGACGTACCCACCGCATCGTCGGCGACCCACGCGCTGCCACGCCTGCTCGCTGCCCTCGCATGCGCGGTCGCCGCACTGCTGCTGGCCGTGACCGCCGGCGCCGCGGCGATTCCCATCGACGACGTGATCCGCGCGCTGCTCGGCGGCGGCGACGCGACGACACGCTCGATCGTGCTCGATCTGCGCCTGCCCCGCGCCGCGCTCGCCCTCGTCGCCGGCGGTGCACTCGCAACCAGCGGTGCAGTGTTCCAGGCTCTGCTGCGGAATCCGCTCGCCGAGCCGTACATCCTGGGTGTGTCCGGCGGCGCAGCGGTCGGTGCAATCGGTGCGATCGTGCTCGGTGCTACCACGCTTGCTGCCGCGGTACCGATCGCCGCGCTCGCCGGTGCGCTCGCTGCCGTGCTGCTCGTCTATCGCATTGCGGCGGGCGTCGGTGGCGCGCTCGACACCCGCGTGCTCCTGCTCGCCGGTGTGGTCATTGGCGCCTTCTGCAATGCCCTGATTCTCCTGCTGCTTACACTCGCGGATGTGGAGAGCTTCCGCTCGGCGGTGTTCTGGATGATGGGCAGCCTGGCTGCAGCGCGCTGGCACGAGGTCGGCCTGCTCACGCTCTACACGCTTCCTGGTGTTGCGCTTCTGATCGGGCTCGCACGGCCGCTCAATCTGCTCACGCTCGGCGAGGAGACGGCGACGTACCTGGGGACGCGCACGGAACGCGTGAAACTGCTGGCGTACGGCGTTTCCTCGCTGCTCGTCGCCGCGTCCGTTGCGCTCTGCGGCGTGATCGGATTCATCGGTCTGATCGTGCCGCACGCGTTGCGGATGCTGTGGGGCAGCGATCACCGGCTGCTGCTGCCCGCAGCCTTCCTCGGCGGTGGTGCGTTCCTGCTACTCGCCGATACGGCCGCGCGCGTGATTGCCGCACCGGCCGAGCTGCCAGTCGGCGTCGTGACGGCACTGATCGGTGTACCGCTCTTCATTCTGCTGCTCGCACGGAGCCGCGCATGAGCGACTCCGTCCTTGCCGCCGAACGCGTTGGCTTTCGCTACCCGCACACCGAGCGCGACGCGGTTGCCGGGCTGACGATGCATGTGCCGGCCGGCTCGCTGTACGCGTTGCTCGGCCCCAACGGCTCCGGCAAGTCCACGGTTATGCGACTGCTGCTCGGTGCACTCACGCCGCGGGAAGGCACGCTGCACTACGCCGGCCGTGCGCTCGGCGCGTGGACGCGCCGCGAGCTGGCGCGCCGCATCGGTGTCGTCTCGCAGCGCGAGGAGATGGCGTTCCCGATGACAGTGCGCGAGATGGTGGCACTCGGCCGCTACCCGCACCTGGGCAGCTGGCGGCGCGAAAGCGACGAGGATCGTGCCACGATCGAGCGTGCGCTGGAACGCTGTGAAGTCGCCGATCTCGCGACACGGCCGCTGACTACCCTCTCGGGCGGCGAGCTTCAGCGTACGCGCATCGCGCGCGCACTCGCTCAGGAGCCTCGCACGCTCGTACTCGACGAACCCACGGCATCGCTCGACGTCGCGCACGAGATGGCCATTTTCGAGCTGCTCGCCGCGCTCACGTCCCGCGAAGGTGCGACCGTCGTCATCATCACGCACAACCTCAACCTCGCCGCGCGCTACGCCGACACGCTGCTGCTCCTGGATCGTGGCCGTGCCGTAGCCGAGGGAACGCCCGTGCAGGTGCTGCAGCGTGATCGCCTGGAAGCGGTTTACGGCTGGCCTCTGCACGTGCATCCGCACCCCGGCCCCGGTGCGGACGCGGGCGCGCCCCAGGTCGTGCCGGTGTCGCTGCACGGCGCCGGCGAGCCGCACACCCACGCACCTCCATCATCGAGACAATCATGAACCGGTTCATCATCGCAGTAGCCGTCACTGCGGTAGCATTGGGATCCCGCGGCGTTCGAGCGCAGGAGCCCGCAGACACATTTGCCTTGGAGCGGCTCATCGTCACGGCGACCCGCCAGCCGCTGCCGGTTGAAGCCGTGCCTGCGGCCGTGACCGTGCTGGACGGCGACGAGCTGCGCGCTCGCGGTGCGCGCCTGCTCGTGGATGCGCTCCGCCTGACACCAGGCACACCCGTCGCCCAGACCGGATCCTTCGGTGGACTGACGTCGCTCTACATGCGCGGCGGTGAGAGCGACTACGTGCAGGTCCTGGTCGACGGCGTGCCCGTCAATCAGCCCGGGGGGGCTTTCGATTTCGGGCACCTGCGTACCGAGGATGTCGAGCGTGTGGAAATCGTGCGCGGACCCGTCAGCGTGCTGTACGGCTCGGCCGCGGTCACCGGAGTAATCCACGTCATCACACGGAAAGGGACCGGTCGGCCGACCGTGTCCGGCAGCGTGAGCGGCGGCCGATCGAACCGGGTCGGTGCGGAGGCGGACGGCGCATTCGGCACACTCGCCTTCGATGCTGGCATCTCCGGCGCGACGGGCGGCATCGACTACGCAGCGAGCGCTGCGCATTTTGCGACCGAGGGCGCATACGCCTTCAACAACGACTACGACAACACGACGGCCAGTGCACGCGCCGGCTGGGCGAATGACGCAACGGCGCTGCGTGTGAACGGCAGGCTGACGGACAGCGAGTTTCACTATCCGACAGACGGCGCGGGCCGCGTTGGCGACCTGAACTCGTTCCGCACACGGCGGACACTGGCACTCGGCGTATCGGGCAGTCACACGTTCAGCCGCCGGGTGCGCGCCAGCATCGAAGCAGCGCTCCACGATGAGGATACGGGCGAGGATGACGCACCGGACTCGCCAGCGGACACGCTCGGCTTCTATGCGTTCGACGGAACGTCACAGACGGTGCGGCGACTCGTCGATGGGCGCGTCGACATCGCAGTGGCATCGTCCACGCTCCTCACCCTCGGTGCTGCGGCCGAAGCGCAGGAAGGCGAGACGAGCTCGCGCAGCCAGAGCGCATTCGGTGAGTCCGTCGATTCGGCGGATTACGATCGCGCCTCGCGCGCGGCGTACGCACAGCTCCTCCTCACTCCCGGGGCGGGCGCCACGCTGACGGCGGGCGCACGCGCCGACGACGGCGAGTACGGCACCTTCGTCACGTGGCGCTCGGGCGTCAGTCTGCGCCCCGGCGAGTGGGTTGTGCGCGCTGCCGCAGGCACAGCGTTCAAGGAGCCCACCTTCTACGAGAACTTTGCCCGGGGCTTCGTGATCGGAAACCCGGCGCTCGACCCCGAGCGCTCGCTCAGCTTCGAGATCGGCCTCGAGCGGACGCTCGACGAGGGACGCATCCGCTTCGGTGCAACCGCGTACACGCAGCGGTTCGAAGACCTCATCCAGTACACATTCGCGACGTCGCGTCCCGGCGAATCGAACTACTTCAATCTCGGTGAGGCACGCGCGCGCGGGATCGAGGCGAGCGCGAGCGTCGCCCTCCTCGAGCCGTTGCGGCTGGACGTCGCGTGGGACTGGCTCGACACGGAGGTCATCGCCTCCGGCGACGCCGGCGACCTCACGTTCGTGGAAGGCTCGCACCTGCTGCGCCGGCCCGAGCATCGGCTCTCCGGCGCACTCCATTGGACACCCGCTGTCGGCTCCGTGTGGCTCGGCATCACGCACGTCGGCGCGCGGCAGGACATCGACTTCTCGAGCCCCGAGGCTCCGGGCGGCCAGCGCGTCCCTCTCGATCCGTACACGATCGTGAACGCCGCCGCCGAGATCCCGGTTCGTACCGGCGAGAGCGCGACCATTGCCGGCACGGTGCGCATCGAGAACGCGCTGAACGCACGGTTCCAGGAAATCGTCGGCTTCCCCGCCCGTGGACGGGCTCTGTACCTGGGTGTACGGGCGCTGCTGGGACTGTAACTATGAGGCGTGCGAGAGTCCGCGGCGCCCGTACGTCGAGGGCACGTTCGCGGCTCATCGGAAACGAGACGCAGCGCGAGGTGAACCCCGCCTACTCCGCGGCCTCCACCCGCAGGTCGCAGTAGCTCCGGTAGCGCTCTGCGGAGATCGCACCCTCGGCGACGGCTGCCTGCACGGCACAATCCGGCTCGTGCGTGTGTGTGCAGGAGTTGCGGAAGCGGCAGGTGCCGAGATAGCGGCGAAACTCGGGAAACGCATGGTCGAGCTGATCGACGTCGACGCCCCATAGCCCGAGCTCGCGCAGTCCTGGCGTATCGACGACGTGCCCGCCACAGCCGAGCGGCACCAGCCGCGCAGACACGGTGGTATGGCGGCCCTTCTGCACGGCCGCGCTCACCGCGCCGACGCGCAGGGCGAGTCCAGGCTCGAGCGTGTTGAGCAGGCTCGATTTGCCGACACCGGATGGTCCGGTCACGACGCTGTCACGGCCGCACACGAGCGTGCGGAACGCTTCGAGACCGATTGCCGAGGTCGTGCTCGTGAACAGCACGTCGTAGCCGGCCTGCCGATACGGCGCGAGCTGTGCCTCGAGTGCGGGGACATCCGCGAGGTCCGCCTTGTTCATCACGATGCGCGCGACCAGCTCGTTCGTCTCGGCAAGCACGAGAAACCGGTCGAGCATGCGCAGGTGGGGTTCGGGGCGCGCGGCAGCGAACACGATCACGACCTGATCGACGTTCGCAACGATCACCTTCGCCTTGTGGGCGTTGCGGCCCGGTGCGCGACGCGCGAGCTGCGTGCGCCGCGGCGCTACGTTCTCGATCGTCGCCTCCTCACCTTCGCCAGCGGCGACTTCGACGAGATCACCCACTACTACCCGGTCCCCGGTGCGCTGCTCGAGCTTGAGGCGGCCGCGCAGGCGCGCGGGAATGAGACGGCGATCGTCGAGCTCGACGTCGTACACGCCACCGACGGTCTGCACGACACGGCCCGGCAGGAGCCCGGACGAAGAAGCGCCGCGTACGTCGCTTTCGCGTCGTTCGCGGCGCTCATTCATGAACGGAGGACCTCAGGCTGCGAAGCTTTCGAGCGCGGTCCCGAGATCGCCCTCCCGCAGCCGCTTCAGTGCGCGGTCGCGGAGCTGGCGCACGCGCTCGCGCGTGACGCCCAACATGTTGCCGATCTCCTCGAGCGTGTGCTCGCGCCCGCCGTCCAGGCCGAAATAGAGACGCACCACCTTGGCATCACGCGGCTGCAGCGTCTCGAGCGCCCGCTCGATCTGCTCGGCCAGCATCCGCTCCTCGACCTGCTCCGCCGGCTCGTAGGACTCATCGTGCATGAACCGCTCGACGAGCTGGCTGTCGTCACTATCGCCGATCGGAGCGTCCAGCCGGATCTCCGCTGCGTTCAGGGTCTGGAGCGACGTCACCACTTCCGGCGTCAGACTCGCCGCCGCCGCGACCTCCTCCACCGTCGGGTCCCGCCGCAGCTCCTGCTTCAGCCGCTCACGCTCACGGAAAATGCGCGCGAGATCGCTCGCCCGGTTCAGCGGAACGCGCACGGCCCGACCCTGGTTCGCAAGCGAAGCCAGAATCGCCTGGCGGATCCACCACACCGCGTATGAGATGAACTTCACGCCCTGATCCGGATCGAACTTGCGCGCGGCCGTGACCAGACCGACGTTCCCCTCCTGAATCAGGTCGATCAGGGAAACACCCCGGTTCTGATACTTCTTGGCCACGCTGATGACGAACCGGAGGTTCGCACGCACGAGTGCCTGGACCGCATCCTCATCACCACGGAGCGCACGATGCCCCAGCTCGATCTCCTGCGCCGGCGTCAGCAGCTCATGGCGGCTGACCTCGCGCAGGTACTGATCGAGCGCGGAGCGCTCCTCGTTCGCGCCCGCGAACCCCTCTACTTGTATATCACGCCGGCGGCGCCGACGCGCCTCGGTCACGATTGCCATTTGGACCGCTCGCCTGCTGAATTCGACAGTACTGCACGCGCGGCAGACTCACCCTCCTCAGCATGCAAGGAGTCTGCCCCGAATCGCCCCCGTGACGTCCCGTCCGAGCCGCGTGTGCGAACCTGTAACCCCGCGTCCCGAACGGTAGTTCCGCCCGTGCCGCGGGCCGGCAAGTTGCATCGGCCGCGGCCGGCGTCAAGGCTCCTGTGCCAGAGTGCCGAACCAGGGCTGCCGGGTCACTCCGGCGGCCGACGGGTGGCCGTGTCTCCCTGCAGAAGCTGGTCGAGAGGCGGCGGTGCCCGCGCCCCGCTCCGGCTGAGGTCGCCGCGCAGGTCTGCCACGTCCTCGGCCATGCGTCGCACCGCAGCCAGCACGCTGTCTCTGGACACACCACTCTGTCCCTGGGCCAGAATCCGGTCGGCATCCGACTGGATCTGCCGGAGCCGGGAATCGACCAGGTATCGCTCGTCGGGGATCCACTCGAACGGGATGCGGGTTTCGAGCAGCCGGTCGGTGATCGCTTCGGCGCGGACGATGCTTGCGATGCCGGCATCATCGAGCTGGTGCTCCAGGGCATCGTCGAGCTCGGCGGCGAGCAGCTCGAGGGCCTGGTCGACGCTGTGGTCGGAGGTGAGCGGAGCGAGCGCGGCAGCAGGTGGGGGCGCGGCGTTCTGCGCCGACACCTCGTCGGGCGAGGGGCGGCACGCGGCGGCCAGGCTGGCAGCTAGAACAGGAACGATGAGGTGTCGAATGCGCATGTCTCGCCCTGGAGGTGGCAATCCGTATGCCGATCGGCCCCGCTGATCAGGCCGTGCTCCGGCTGGTCGTCGGCGCCTGCAGCCATCTTGGTCTGCGCAGGCGCCGGAACGAAGATGCATACCTGACGGCGCCGGAGCACGGTTTGTTTGCAGTCGCCGACGGCATGGGCGGGCATCCGGCGGGGGATGTGGCGAGCCGGATGGCGATCGAGACGCTGGAGCGCAGCCTGTCCGGTCTGGGGCCGGACACCTCACGGGCAGCCGCGCTCCGGGACGCGTTTGCCGATGCGAATGCCGCGCTGCTCGAGCACGCCCTGGCGCGGCCGGACCACAGCGGCCTCGGCACGACGCTCACGGCGCTGCTGGCGCGCGGCCGGCACGCGCTGATCGGCCACATCGGCGACTCACGTCTCTACCTGCGGCGCAACGCGGAATGCCAGCAGCTGACGACGGATCACACGTGGGTCGAGCGCGAGATCGTCGAAGGCCGCCTGACTCGTGCCGCGGCGCGCCATCACCCGAATTCCGCCGTGCTCCTGCGCGTGCTTGGTGGCGCTGATGCGAACGTGGACCTGCTGGAGATGGACCTTCGCTCCGGTGACCGCCTGGTGCTGTGCACGGATGGCGTTTCGAATCCGATCGGCCTGGCCGACCTCAAGGGAATCCTCGCGCAGGAGATCGCGCCCGCGGATGTCGCACGCCACCTCTGTGACGCCGCGGACGCGCGCGGCGGCTACGACAACAGCACAGCGGTCGTCATCGACGTGATCTGAGGGGCGCAGCGGCCGTGCTGCCGGCGTATGGGTGGCCATGCCCGGACACTTCCGATACTCTTGCGTCTCATTGCCGCCTTACTGCGTCCCACATCCGTAGATCACACATGCAGACATACCTCGAGATGGAATTCCTGGGCAA
The DNA here is from genome assembly GCA_964430275.1 of uncultured Gemmatimonadaceae bacterium. Classification (GTDB taxonomy): domain Bacteria; phylum Gemmatimonadota; class Gemmatimonadetes; order Longimicrobiales; family RSA9; genus DASTYK01. The sequence continues at coordinate 1,118 of CAYSGF010000272.1, read as the reverse complement.
TCCGACCCGCACCTGGCTGCTCGCAGCGGCGACAGCCATTGCCGTCTATATCGGTCTCATCCTCGCCCGACGCGTCGTACTGCGTTACATGGGCGTGGTTGCGAAGAAGACAACGACACACGCCGACGACCTGATCCAGCGGGTGCTTTCGCAGACCAAGGTATTCTTTCTCCTCTACGTTTCCCTGTTCGCTGCAAGCCGCGTTCTCTACCTGACCGACGACCTCGATCAGACGCTGCGCTTCATCAGTGTGATCGTCGTGACGCTGCAGGTAGCGATCTGGGGCAATGTCCTGATCTCGGGCATCATCCAGCGACAGACGGAGCGGCGGATAGCAGACGATCCGGGCAGCGCGACGACTCTGCATGCGCTCGGCTTCGTCACCCGGCTCCTGCTCTGGTCGGTGCTGCTGCTGATGGCGCTCGACAATCTCGGTTTCGATGTCACGGCACTCATCACCGGGCTCGGGATCGGCGGCATCGCTGTCGCGCTTGCGGTGCAGAACGTCCTGGGGGACCTGTTCGCATCGCTGTCGATCGTGCTGGACAAACCGTTCGTGACCGGCGACTTCATCGTCGTGGACGACAAGGCGGGCACCGTCGAGCGGGTGGGACTGAAGACGTCACGCGTGCGGGCGCTGTCCGGTGAGCAGCTCGTCTTTTCCAACAGCGATCTGCTGAGCTCGCGCATTCAGAATTTCAAGCGGATGTTCGAGCGCCGCATCGTATTCACACTGGGTGTCACCTATCAGACCCCGAGGGCGAAGCTGCAGGCGATTCCCCAGATGATCCGCGACGCGATCGAAGCACAGGAGAACGCGCGCTTCGATCGCTCGCATTTCGCCAGGTATGGCGACTTCTCGCTCAACTTCGAAACCGTCTATTACGTGACCGTGCCGGAGTACAATGTCTACATGGACGTGCAGCAGGCGATCAATCTCGGGATCCACGAGCAGTTCGAGCAGGCGGGTATCGAGTTCGCGTATCCGACGCAAACCCTGATTCTGGAGGGAGCGGGAGCCGCGGCGCGCGATCGGGAGTAAAGCCGGAGTGCGGAGTGCGGAGTGCGGAGTGCGGAGTGCGGAGTGCGGAGTGCGGAGTGCGGAGTGCGGAGTGCGG
>CAYSGF010000271.1:0-11026 GCA_964430275.1 uncultured Gemmatimonadaceae bacterium | reverse complement strand
TGTTCGCGCTCTTCCTCGGTCTCTACGCCATCGAGCGCTTCTTCATCGAGTTCGTGCGCGCCAAGGATGACCGCCTGCCCTTCGGCCTGTCGACGTCGCAGGTCATGAGCGTCCTGATGGTGATCGCAGCGGTCGTCCTGTGGGTGCGACAGGCGAACGCCCCGCCGTTTCGCGCAGACCAGCAGCCCGCTGCCCGCCCGCGTGGCAAGGCCGCGCCCACGCGCTGAGTGTGGCCCGTGGCTTGCCCTGTAGGGCAGGACACTCGGTAGCGGGAGTTTCGTGAGATACATCGTCCTCGTTCTGATTCTGCTGGCCTCTGCGCCACGCCCATCGGCTGCACAGCTCAGTGCCGATTACCTGTTCCGGCCGGGCGTCATCTCGCTCACGGTGATGGGCGGCGGTGTCGCTTTTTCCGACTTCCGCCGCGAATCCGAGTGGATCGACACGGATCAGGCATTCGAGCGTCGCATCTCCGCGAGCACGAGCGTGCTTGCCGCGGGCGCGGTCACGTACTGGCTCGGTCGGCGCTGGGGCGTTCGGCTGCATGCGTCCTATGCACCTTCGCGCTTCGAGGTACGCAGCGCCGAGAGCTACACGATGGTGGAGGAGCAACGGGAGCAGGGCGAGCCGTCGCTCTCGCGACTGGACGTCTGGATGTACGACGCGGACGTGCTGTTCCGCCTGCCACTGTCCGTCGGTCGAGTTCAGCCGTACGGCCTCGTGGGTGCAGGCGGCGTCGAGTACCAGCTGCGGACTTCCGACGGGGAGGTCGTGCCCGAGGAAGTCGACCTCGCCTTCTCGGGCGGTCGCAAGCGCAGGTTCGCCGGCGTGGTCGGTGTTGGCGCCCTCGTGCCGCTCGAGCGCCACCGTCTGCTGCTCAACTTCGAGCTGACCAACCATGTCACGCGCACCCCGCTCTACGAGGACGCGCTGCCGGATCTCGCGCTCGATCCGGAATCGGAGCACCGCATCGACGAAGTCGGCTACACGAGCAGTGTACGCCTCATGCTCGGACTGACCGTCCCGCTGCGGACACCCTGATCCCGGCCGCTGCGCCGCGCCCGCTCCTCACCGCCCGGATGGGTCCGCCTGCTCGATTCGTACCAGCCGCGACGCCTCCGCACGCTCGTCGTTGTGTAGATCTTCGATCCTGACCACGATCCGCTGCAGTCCCTTGTCTACATCGGCAAGCCCGAGGTCGACCGCGACGATGAGCGGCGCGTCACCGGTATGCTGGGCCAGCCAGCGTACGCGCGCGGGTGCAGGCGCCGATGCCACGCCGAGCGTGCGGCCGAGCCAGCGCACGAGCCGCCGTGGAAGCGATGCCCGGTCCGCGGGGCGGATCGAAACATCCACTGCATAGGTGCCCGGTCCGGGATCGGCCGTCTCCACGAACACGCCGACGCGCTCGTCGCTGCGCAGCACGAGGCGCGTACGCGGCTGGAGCGCCGAATCGCCGTGCGAGAGCGGGAGGGCGCCGTCGAACGGCTGCGCGATGATCACGTCGGAAACCCGAAGCCGGGATGAATCCGCCAGCGTGAGCGCGTAGCGCGCGCGCCGTGCGGTGCGGGTCGCCGGTTCCAACCCCTCGAACGAGTACACGTACTCGCCGGGCGTAACGCGCACCGCCAGTGTGATCCGCGCGGTGTCACTTGCGAGCGGGAAAAGGCTGCGGCGGTGTGCGACGTCGGTGGCGGCCTGTGCGGGATCCAGCAGCCACAGGCCGGCCTGGACACCAGCCGGCTCTGGCGCAGGCGGTCGGGCGGTGTCACCGGGCAGGGGATCGGGCGGGACGCGCGCGAGTGAGTCCAGTTCGAAGAGCCCATCGAACCGCAGCACCCAGCCATCGCGCATCGGAATCCGTGAGACCTGGTGCGGCAGCTCCTCGAGGCTGCGGAGCGCGTTGGGCGCGTACCCGCTGCGCGCGCGCGCTTCGTCGAGTGGCCAGGCGGTGCCCGGCGGCGGCTGCGGCGGCACGCCGTTCGTCAGGAGGTCGGGGATCACGAAGGCGAGCTGGTCGGGATCGTAGTATTCGACGATGCCGGACTCGTCGATCCGGGTCCCGTTCTGCCTGCCGCGGCGCTGCGGCACGCCGTAGCGAACCGTGAGCTCTTCGAGGTCGCGCCCCCAGCGGTTCATGTCCCGGACCACCGGTGCGCGCTCCAGCAGGCGCGCGTAGGTGTAGCGGGCGAGATGCTCCGACCAGCGCTCGTTGCCGCTCGTGAGGTACAGGGGATCGGCGAGCCGCCAGACCGTGTGCTCGTAGCGCTGCCGTGCCGGCGGCGCCAGGTCGCGATAGCGCCCTCGCTCGGCGCGTGCCAGCAGCCACTCCAGGGCCTGCGCGCGCTCCACGTCTTCGGGGTCCATGCGGGCGAGTGCAGCGGCGAAGCGGACGGCCGCCAGGCTGTCCGCCCCGCTGGTATGCAGCGCGAAGCCTTCCAGCAGCGGTCCCATGACAGAGTCACGCGTCAGTGCGCCGAACGTCAGCGCGGCAGACGCAGCTTCGGCAGCGCGCCCATCCTCGACCAGCAGGCGCACCAGGGCCCCGCTCACCGCCAGGTCCCCCGGCAGCACGGTAAAGGCCCGCCGCAGGCTGTCGATTGCGGCGCGGCGCGCGTCCGTAATCCGCGCCGGCTCCGGTGGCGGCTCCGAGGGGTCGTCGTCGAAACGGAGGCAGAATCGGCCCACGATCTCGTCGCATTCGGTACTGCCGCTGCGCCATCCCACGAACGGCGCGAACCGGCGGGCGGCACGCTCGTAGGCGGCCTCCGCCCGGCGTGCGGACTCGCGCGCCTGCTCCGTGTCGGGCGGCGACTGCTGAAAGAGCATCAGGCCGAGCACAAGTGCAGCGCCAGTCATGCGATGCGCCCTCGCGCGTGGTGCCGATCTTGCAACCCGATTTCCCGATCGGGCAGCACACCCACGGAGGCAATGTATGGCACGTCAGCAGGCCGCCGGCTCCATGATCGTGGACCAGCTTCGCGACCGGATCGTTTCGGGTCTGTACCTCGGGCGCTGGGCACCCGGCGAGCGGTTGCCGAGCATCCGCGACGTCGCCGACGCCGAGAATGTCGACCGCAAGACCGCCGCGGCCGCGTACCGTCGTCTCCAGATGGAAGGACTCGTGCGCGTGCGGCCGCGTTCGGGTGTGTACCTGCGCGGAACGGAACCGGAGCGCAGCGCCGGTCCGCTCGAGCGCCTGCACCGTCGCTGGCTCGAGAATGCGTACGAAGGCGCACGCGCCATCGGCCTGGACACGGCGACCATGTCGAAGCTGATCCAGGCCGTCGCGCAGGTGGAGCATCAGCGCATTCCCGTGCTCGAACAGGACGGCACGCAGGCGGAAGCCATCGCCGGTGAGATCGGCGAGCGACTGGGCGTGAATGCCGTGCCGGTTTCCCTGCGCGAAGTGGATGCATCCGACCCGGTTCTCTCATCGGCGCCGTTCCTCATCACCACGCCCTACCATGGCACCGAGGTTCGGCGGCTGGCAGGACAGCGTCAGGTCGTGGAGGTCTCGTGCGCGCGGGAAGTCGTCGAGGAAATGCACCGCCGCGCGAGCGCTGGACGGCTGCTCATCGTCGCACCGTCAGCGGAAGCCGCCGAGCGGCTGCGCCGCGCCGTCGAGCACGGCGAGATCGTATCCTCGGAGCTCATTCCGCGTGTGCAGATCGAGTCCTCGCTCGATGCGGCGCGCGCCGCCGCGCGCGAGGTCGATGCAATCCTCATCTGGCCGGGCACGCCACGCGGCGTCGAGCGCGAGCTCGCGCCCTACCACCCGGTCGCGCCGAGCCGATGCGTTGCCGACGAGAGCGTGATCCGCGTGCGCAGCGCGATCCTCGATGCTGCCATGCGCGTGCTGTCGAATGGCAGTGCGCCCGTCACCACATCCAACGCCGACGCAGCTCGACAAAGAGTTGTTGTCCTGGAGCGATAGCCGGGTCGAGCCCCGCACCGCGCAGCAGTAGCGCGCTGTTCACCGGCTCGAACCCGGTGCTCACACTGGAGCGGCGCGCGAACGCCCACTCCAGTCGCAGTGCCCACGCATCCAGTCCCGACGCGCTCTCCCCGAACAGTGCATTCAGGTAGGACTCCAGCGTCAGGAACACGTCATCGGTGATCTCACGGCCGATGACGAGCATTGCGGTATTCTGCCCGGCACCGCCATAGCCCGCAAGCCGGATCTGGAAGACATCGAAGGGGAGGCCGGCATCCGCGAATGTCTCGCCGATGCCGATGCCGAGCAGCTCGGTGACGTTGCCGAGCAATGCTTCGCTCGCGAGGTTGCCGCCGCCGAGCGCAAAGCTCGGCTGTCCGAAGAACAGGAAGCTGAGCAGCTCCGACTCCGGTACGTTCGCGCCTTCACCGCTCGCCAGCCCCAGCGTCGGATTCTGCAATGTGCCACCGATGTTCACGTCGATATCCACCGGTCTGCCCGTCTGGTCGATGATCGTGCGCGTCGCCGTGATCTCGATGTTCGGATTCAGCTCCGTCTCGTCCTGAAACCGCAGGCGCATGTGGCTGATGTCGAACTGACGGAGGATCGGGCCCGCCACGAGCGTGTAGGTGCCGCGCTCGCCCTCCAGCTCACCGACGATGCGCCACGCATCTCCCGTCTTGTTGACGATCAGCACGCCGCCCAGCTGCGCGCGCGCCTGACTCTCGAGCACGAACCAAGTGTCGCGCTGGACCTCCACGCGCAGGTCCCGGATCGTGAGATTGTCCACGAGCGGGTTCGAGGGCGGAGCGAGGCGATCCCCGAAGGTCTCGCCGGGCGCCAGAAAGATCTCTTCGTCCAGCGTCGAGCGCGTCATCTGCGGAATCAGCACCGCTCCGTCGGCAACCGCGACGCTGCCGGTAAGCGTCAGGCCATCGAGGGGGCCTCTCGCCCGCACCGTGCCCGTCAGCTCGGCATCGGTTTCGTTGTCGACACCTGCGACCTGGAAGGCCTGCATGCCGGCCTCCACGTCGAACACCGGCTCCGTCAGCTCTTCCAGTGTGATGGTGCCCGCGAGCTGGAGCGTGCCGCCGGCCCGCGCGGACAGCGAGTCGATCACGACCGTCGCGCCATCGAAGACGAGGGCCCCATAGATGGCTTCGTAGCGCTTGTTCAGCGCCTGCACGGTCACGGCAGCGTCGTGCAGCGCCACCTGCCCGGCCAGCAGCGGGTCCGCGATCGTGCCCTGCAGGCTGATCGAGCCCGTGGCGTAGCCGGTGAGGTCGCGCACGCCGGTGAAGAGCGGGCCGAACGGCGCGAGCCACAGACGATCGGCCGAGATCGTCCCGCGAATCGCGCCGTCGGTGCCCAGGCCGTACTCGAGCGAGTCGGCAACTGCGAAGCGGAAGGGGACCGCCACCTCGATGTCGAGCACGCCAGCGGTATCGAACGCCGCTTCCGCGGTCGCAACGAGGGAGCCATCGCGGTAGTCGATCTCGCCCGTCAGACGCGAGAGCGCCACATCCATGACGGAGCCGCTGTCGAGCCGGAACGTCATGTCGATGTCAGGCGTGTCGCCCAGCGTGCGCAGCGTGCCACTCGCCCACAGGTTGCCGGCGATGACGGGCTCGCGGCCGAGCAGCTGCTGTACCTCGGCTGCGGGCAGTCGCTCGATGTCGAGCACCAGGTCCGTGCTCTCGAGCGGCAGCACCCGGCCGCTCACCGCGATCCGCCCCTCGCCCTCCTCGTTGCGGAACTCGAGGTCACGCACACTCACACCGTCGTCGCCGCCCCACGCAAAGGTCGCGGGCTGCGTGAGGCGCCAGAGTCCTTCCTCGAGATCGAGGTGCGCGCGCTGGACGACGATCTCGCGCGCCCCTTCGTACGGCACGCGCCCGCTCGCCACCAGCTCGATCGCCTCCGTCTGCTGATCGCGCCGCAGCCCGCTCAGCTCGAGCGTGAAGTCGGGCGGCGTGAGCTGCATGTTCGTGGACACGACGTAGAAGCTGCCGGCCGTTGGCGTCCCCAGCTCGCGCGCTGTGGCAACGAGATCGATGCGCGGGACCGCCGCGCCGAACGTCGCATCGTACTCCGCTTCGATGTCCTGCGCCGACCAGCCCGTACCGAGCGCCAGCTCGTCTGCGCTGAACGTGCCGGCGACGCGAATCGCTTCGAGCGGACCGTTGATCGTGCCGCGCGCCCGCACGGTACCCGCTGCCACCGAGTCGGCCATCGGCAGGTACGGGCCCCATGGTTCCAGCGAGCTGATCGCCATGTCATACGTGATCGCGCCCGCCTGCGGCGTGACGAACTGCCAGTTGCCGGTCGCTGCCAGCGTCATCGTCGACAACCGCATGCCCAGCGTATCGACGCGTACGACGCCCCCCTCGACGACGGCGCGTGCGCGCACCACGTCGTCCGGTCCGCTTTCCCACCCGGTGAAACGACCGCCCAGCGACACGCGTGCGCTGAGTGTCGCGGGATCGAACCCTCTGCCATCGACCGTGAAGCGGCCGGTGAGCAGCGCGGGCGGCGCGAACGTGGTGAAGACGTCGCGCAGGTTCACGCCCAGGATCGTGCCTTCGACGTCGTAGCTCGGCACCGCAGACGTCAGGTCCACGACGCCCTGGACGGTGAACACGCCCTGTGCAAGCTCGAGCCTGACGTCCAGGTCGAGCGGCACCTCTCCGGGCAGACCTTCCAGTGCGACCCTGCCGCTCACCGTGCCGCCGAACGGGAGACCCGGCACGAGCGCGCGCAGCGCCGCGAGCGGCGCCTCATCGAGCGTCGCCATCAGTCGACGCAATGCGAAGCCACCGTCTGCGAACGTCACCGACCCGCTCAGCGCGGTCACGAGAGGTGTAGCGGTCGCGTCGCTGGTGAGGCTCGCATCGAGGTCGAAGCGGATGTCGCCGCCACTGCCGGTGACGGTGCCGACGAGCGTGCCACCATACGGCAGCTCACGCCCCAGCACCTGCTCCAACAGCGCCAGCGTGAGGGGATCCACGCGCAGGTCCGCGCTCTCCACCTCGAATGCATCTGCCAGCAGGACCGCGTCGATGGCACCGGACACGCGCGAGTCCCCCGATGCCGCATCGATCCCGCTCAGCGCGACACGCGTGCGCGCCTCCGTCAGCGGATCGATTGCAAAGTTGAACGACGCGGTCCCCTCGTCCGGAATCCGCTCCGGCGCCAGGAACCGGATGTCGGCGAACTGTACGTCGATGGCTCGCCCGGTAGCGCGCACGCCGAAGCCCGGCAGGTCGTTTGCCCAGACACCTTCGACCTCCGCCAGGCGCGTGTCGTCCACCTGCGCCCGTGCGATCTCGTAGGCGACGCCATTCTCGATGATGCGGATGTCCGCATCTCCGGCGCTCAGCCCCAGTCGCACATCGCGCTCGTGAAGCACGAGCTCGGTCGTCATCTCGGTCACGAACAACCGCGGATCAGAAAGACCCGGCCCGGCGAGCCGCACCTCGGACGCCGTCGCATCGAGCTGTTCGAACGTCATGTGCTGATCGGGGAGGCGCACGTCCACACGCGTGTCGTTCACACGCAGGCCGAGGATGACGAAGCGCCGGGCACTGCCGTTGTCGGAGGCGGTTCCAGGGGTGAGAATTTCCTCGAACACACGCTCGTAATTCCATGCAGCGCCTGCAGATGACTGGACCAGCAGGATGTCCGCACGATCCAGCGTGACATCGCGCAGCACCACGTCGCCACCTCGCAGCACACCCGCATCCAGCACACCGGTCACGGAGGGGGCGCGCGCGAACGTGCGACCGCCCGGTTCGAGCCATTGCACATCCCGCGCGCGAATGCGCACTGCACCCGACAGCGGTGCCGTCCGGGTCTCGTGCGCAGCGAGCCGCCGCTGCACGCGTACGTCGACGCGCGCGATCGTGCCGGTTCCGGACACACGCGCCTCGTCTGCGTCGACCGTGTCCGTCGTCGCCTCGATGGCGCGCTCGTCCGCGGCCGTCTCGCTTTCGGGGGCCGGCGCGATCGGTGTGCGACCACCGGCCATGAACCATACGACGATGCCGACGATGCCGATCGCGAAGCCGGCGAGCAGCGCGGCGATGATATCCGAGTGGCGAAGCCGAGAAACCATGGTCAGAACGGCTGCCCGACGGCGATATGGAGTCGCAGCCGGTTCAGGAACGAGGGGGAGTCCGGCGTGAACCCTTCCTGCAGCTGGATGAGTGCACCGGAATCGGCGTCGGCGAAGTAGAGCGGCTCGGTGCGCGGACCGTGCGGGTTATAGCCGAGGTCGAGGCGCACGGGACCGACCGGCGTGTTGAGTCGCAGTCCTGCGCCCGGCGTGAGGCGCCAACCGCCGCGCGTCATGTCCCAGACGTTGCCGTATCCGACGTTGCCGGCATCGACGAAGGCGGCCAGCCGCAGGATGCGCGGCAGGAACGGTGAAGGGAAGCGGACCTCGACGGACGCCACGGTCAGGGCAGTGCCGCCGACCGGGATGAAGCGGGCGGCATCGGGATCGGGATCACCCTCGTCATCGACTTCGGAGGTGATGTAGATGCCGGGCCCGAGCGCGTTGCGCGAGAAGCCGCGCACGGAGCTCTGGCCGCCGGCGTAGAAGCGTTCTTCGGGCGGCAGGAAGTTGCGCGTCGGATCGAGCGTGGCGGTACTGAAGAACGTACCGAGGCGCAGGACCGCGGCACCCACCCAACCCGGGCGCAGCGTGCGCACGAGCGATGCATCCGCGGTCAGGCGCATGTAATCGATGTCCGAGCCGAGGAGCGGCGTCGCCCAGGTGAAGGAGCTGCCGAGGCGGTAGCCGTTCGTCGGATCGAGCGGAAAGTCGGTGCGGTCGTGCGTGAAGGTCGTACCGAACGTGTTCCGCCACCGGGAGCGGGCAAGCGAGTCGATCGTGGCCGGCTCGCAGATCTGGAATGCGACGCAGTAGAGCGCGGGCGATGCGATCGTCTGCGTCCGCACGATCTCGACGTCAGGCGCGACGAACGTGTTGCCGCCGAGTCGCCGAGAGAAGGCGATCTGTCCACCTTCCGCCTCCCGCTGATACACGAGCGGCTCCGAGATGCGATCCGCGTACAGCGTGGTCGTGACGCGGTTGTCCGGACTCAGGAAGTACGGTTGCGTCAACGTCGCGGTGAACCGGTAATCGAGACCCGCGGCGATTGCCGAATCCCCCTGCTCGTATGCACCGCACACCGAGTTCTTGACGGACTGCAGGCCCACGCCGAGCTTGCTCACGGCTGCATGCAGCGCGAGACGGCGCGCGCCGCCGCGGAAGCTGCGATTCACCCACTGCACCTCGGCTCGCCCGCACTCCACCGACCCGTACCCGAGCGCCGCGTCCACCTGGCGTACCGGTGCCTCCGCCACGCTCAGCAGCACGCTCACCTCCGTACTGTCCGCGGGCGTGAGCTGCAGCGAGTCCGGTGCGATCGACACACTCGCGAACTGCACGAGCTCGAGACTGTACAGGTTGCGCTGCGACGTCAGCAGTCCGGATCGTCGCAGAATGTCGCCTTCGCGGAACGTGAGCTGCCGCCGGGCTGCGGACGTGCCGAGGTTCTCCGCACCCTCGACCAGGATCGTGTCCACGACCACGCGCGGGCCCGGCACGGCGTCGATCGATGCGACCGCACGGTTCGTCACCGTGTCGACGCCGTAGTTGCGGAGCACCGCCGCGAAGGCGTGGCCTTCACTGCGCAGCGCACCGAGCACGGTATCCGCCGCGGCCGCGAACTCCGGCAGGCGGAAGGTGTCTCCTGCTGCCAGCGGCAGGAAGGGCAGGATCGAGTCGGGCGCATAGACCGGCTCCGTGCCCGCGACGGTGATCGAGTCGAGCAGGATCGGCTCACCACGCGCAATCGAGAAAATCACGCGCACGTCGTCGTCGTCCTCCTCGACGCGCGGCGCGACCGCCGTCCCGAAGTAGCCCTCGCCGCGGTAGAACAGCTCCAGGCGGCGCACGTCGCCCGCCACATCGGCGACGTTCAGCGAATGCTCCTCGCGACCAAGATTCGTGAATGGCACACAGATCGGCAGGCCCAGCAGGCTGCAGCGCGACTCGCGTGTGACCGTGATCGAGAGCAGGGAATCCTCGCCGAACGGCTCGGCTCCCTCGAAGTCCACGTCACTGATGCGACGGTTCTCGTACTCGAGCAGCTCCGGGTAACGCTCCGCGGCACCGCCCCGCGCGGCACACCCGCCCAGCGCGAGCGATGCACCGACGAGCACCAGCAGGAGCCAGCCACTCGCCGCACCACTCACGCCGCCCGGCGACCCGCCGCGGGACGCCCGCTCCGCACTCTCCTGTCGGGTTCGCATCGCCTCCGGCCAATGCAAGGCATACGCCAGCACTGGCACCTGCGGCACGCACGCGAGCCTGCGTCGGGTTGACGATGGAAGCCGGGCTGGGTACGTTTTCTCGCTATTGTCGCGGCCCGTCACGTCCGCCCGCGCGCCACCGGCCGCGGGCGGTGCCGTTCGCGACCGAGTCCCTTCGAACCGAAGCACATGAGCCGGCATCCCACTGCTCGCCGCAAGCCGCGGCCCGCGGCCACTGACGACGATAAATTCGTTCACGGCGTTCTCGAGAGCAGCGCCTGGGCGCGCGAGAACGCGCGCCTGCTCGTCATTGCCGCGATCGTGGTCGTGGCACTGATCGCCGGCTTCCTGATCTACCGGAGCTTCAGCGCGGCCAAGGAGTCCGGCGCGACAGCTGCACTGAACGACCTGCGTGCGACGGTGGGCGCCGGCAACGTGCAGCTCGCGCTGCGCGACGGCCAGTCGCTGCTCGCGCAGTACGGCGGTACGGACGCGGCCGAGGAGGCCCGCCTCCTCATGGGCCAGCTCCACCTGCAGTCGAATCAGCCGGCCGAGGCAATCGAGGTGCTCGCTCCGGTCGGCCGCGACGTCGATGCGCCGCTCGGGTTCAATGCTGCAATGCTGCTCGGTGCCGCGAACGAGGCCGCCGGCCGGACGGAGGCGGCGGTGCAGACGTACAGCCGCGTCGGCACCGAAGCGCGCTTCCTGTACCAGCAGGTGGCCGGGTATGAGGAGGCCGCGCGCGTCCAGACCGCAGCCGGAGACGTC
>CAYSGF010000270.1:0-25880 GCA_964430275.1 uncultured Gemmatimonadaceae bacterium | reverse complement strand
GGCGCCGCGCTCACGCTGGCGCTCTATCGCGGCGGGGATGTGGACGCGCTGCCCGGCGCCTGGCTGCTGCTCTACGGCGCGGGGGTGATGACCGCCGGCACGTATTCCGTGCGTGTCGTGCCGGTCCTCGGCGCGTGCTTCATGGCCGCGGGCGTAGCGGCGCTCTTCTCGCCGGCGGCGTGGGGCGACGTCTACCTGGCCGCCGGGTTCGGCGGCCTCCACATCGTCTTCGGAGCGGCGATCGCAAGGAGGTACGGTGGCTGAGCGCGGAGCGGCATCGAAGCTCAGGCGCGAGCAGGACGGCGACACGAGCGTCCCCGCGTCCGGATCGATCAGGAAGTCGAAGCGCGGCGCGCGCACGAACCCGGTGCAGCTCGATCAACTGATTCACGAGCGGGTGCGGCTCGCCATCGTGAGCGCGCTCGCCGTGAACCAGAGCCTCACGTTCAATGAGCTGAAGAAGCTGCTGGAAACCTCCGACGGCAACCTGAGCGTGCACGCGCGCCGGCTCGAGGACGCGGGCTACCTGACGTGCGACAAGTCGTTCGACGGACGTGTGCCGCGCACGGAGTACGCGCTCACGACGGCGGGGCGGCGCGCATTCAGGGAGTACCTCGATCACATGGAAGCGCTGATCCAGCGCGTCCGCGACCCCTAGCCGTGGTGGTGTTTTTTTGAGGCCTGACTTTATGAGCAAAAGCCCTTTGCATGTCGCGATCATCATGGACGGCAACGGCCGCTGGGCGACCGCGCGCGGACGACCTCGCTCCGCCGGGCATCGCGCCGGCGCGAAGGCCGTGCGCCGGGTCGTCGAAGGCGCGCCGCCGCTCGGCATCGGCATCCTCACGCTCTACGCGTTCTCGTCCGACAACTGGCAGCGGCCGGCGGGTGAGGTCGCCGGGCTGATGCGGCTGTTCGAGAAGTTCCTGCGCGGGGAGAGTGCGCGCTGCGTCGCCGAGGGCGTGCGACTGCGCGTGATCGGGCGGCGCGACCGGCTCGCACCTGCGCTGCTGCGCGCGATCGAGGCAGCCGAAGCCGCGACCGCCGGAGGCGCGACGCTGCAGTTGAACCTCGCCGTGGACTACTCCGCGCGCCACGCGATCCGCGCCGGCGAACGGCTACCGGACGTCGATCTGCTCATCCGCACCGGCGGTGAGCAGCGCCTGAGCGACTTCCTGCTCTGGGAGTCTGCCTATGCGGAGCTGCTGTTCACGCCGCTGGCATGGCCGGATTACGACGCGGACAGTCTGGCGGAGGCCGTTGCGCAGTTCCACGCGCGGGATCGGCGTTTCGGGCGGGTGGGCGATCCGGCTGCGAAGCCGACGCCGGTGCGTGCGTTGCGGCTGCACACGTGAAAAAATAGGCCATGCCCAGGGAGGGACTCGAACCCTCAAGCCCTTGCGGGCAGCGGATTTTGAGTCCGCCGTGTTTGCCGTTTCACCACCTGGGCGCGGGCATCAAGATAGTGGCACAGGACCGTCCACTCCAGTATGGCTACCGGTGGTGAGGTAACGCGCCGATCCGGCTCCGCCCCACCACCGCTGCTTCCCTGCCGCCCACCCGTCCTGCCTGCCCTCCGCCCCAGATACCTTGTCATCCGACAACAGGCGACGGTATTGTCGAACGTCTAGGTACGACGGGACACGGCACCGGAGTGCATATGGGACAGAGACAGGCGGACCTGCTGCAGGGCACGCTCGACCTGCTGGTGCTGCGCACGCTGGCGATCGAACCGCTGCACGGCTGGGCGATCAGCAAGCGGATCCGGGAGCGCTCGCACGATGTGCTGCAGGTGAACCAGGGCTCGCTGTACCCAGCGTTGTACCGGCTAGAGGACCGGGGCTGGATCGCGTCGGCGTGGGGCGAATCGCCCGAGGGTCGGCGCGTGAAGGCGTACTCCCTGACGGCCGCGGGCCGGCGGCATCTGAGGGCGGAGCGGCAGAACTGGCATCTGTTCGTGGAAGCCGTCGGTCATGTACTGGCCACCTGAAGGAGGGGCGGTGATGAACCGGATCTGGCGACGGCTGCGCGGCCTCTCGCGACGGCGCGCCCTGGAGCGCGAAGCGATCGAGGAGATGGCGCAGCACATCGAGCTGGAGATCGAGGAGCGCATGCGCCTGGGCCAGACGGCTGCGGAGGCGCGGCGGACGGCGCTCAGGGATTTCGGCGCGGTGGATCGCTGGCAGGAGGAAGCGCGGGGCGCGCGCGGCTGGCGCTGGCTGGATGAGCTGCGCCAGGACATGCGCTACGGCTGGCGCTCACTCGCGAGTGCGCGCGCCTTCACCGCGACTGCAGTACTGACGCTGGCGCTCGGCATCGGTGCGAACACGGCGGTGTTCAGCGTCGTGAACGGCGTGCTCCTGCGGCCGATGGGCTATCCTGCACCGGACCGTCTGGTGCGCCTCTTCGAGGATCGTGAGGACGAGATCGGCGCGGGCCGGGGCACGATCTCGTACGCGAACTTCGCGGATCTGCGCGCGCGCGCGACGCTGTGGGCCTCCGCCGCTGCGTACGACGAATGGCGTGTATCGATCACGGTGGACGGTGCAGCGGAGCGCTATGACGGCGCAATCGTCGACGCTGCATGGTTCGACGTCCTGGGTGTGCGACCGGTGCTCGGTCGCTTCTTCGCGGCAGACGATGCGACGCCCGGCGGCCCACCGCGCATGGTCCTGAGCTGGGGGCTGTGGCAGGCGCGGTTCGGCGGGGACCCGGCGGTGATCGGGCGCGTCATCCAGACGAACGGGTATCCGTCGGAGATCATCGGCGTCGCGCCGCCCGGGTTCGAGGATCCGGCGTTCTCCGGTGCATCCTTCGAGGCGCCGCGCCTGTGGCGCTCGCCCGCGAGCTACTTCACCACGAACAGCCGCGGGTCGCGCTCGTTTGCGGGACTCGTGCGGCTGCGGCCGGGCGTCACGCTCGCACAGGCGCAGCAGGAGGCGGAAGCGCTGTACAGCCAGCTCGTGGCGGAGCATTCGGACAACAATGCGGACTACAGCGCGCGGCTCGCGCCGCTGAAGGACACGATCGTCGGCACCGTGCGCTTCGAGCTACTCGTCCTGCTCGGCGCAGTGGGTCTGGTGCTGCTGATCGCGTGCGCGAACGTGGGCAATCTGCTGCTGGTGCGTGCGACGACACGCGGGCGCGAGATCACGATCCGGCTGGCGCTCGGCGCGTCGCGCGCGCGAGTGGCCAGGCAGCTCCTGCTCGAGAGCGCACTGCTGGCCGCGAGCGGTGCGCTGCTGGGCAGCGCGCTCGCATGGGCGGCAACGCGCGCGCTCACGCAGTACGTCGCGAGACACCTGCCGCGCGCCACGGAAGTGGGCATGGATGGAGGGCTGCTCGCCTTCACTCTGTTCGTCACCGCAGCGGCGACGCTGCTGTTCGGGCTCTTCCCCGCCCTGCACGGCGCGCGCGTCGACCTCGCCGGCGCACTCCGCTCTGGCGATCGCAGCATGGCGGGCTCGCGCCAGGTGACGCGAGCGCGCTCGCTCGTGGTCGCGGCGGAGGTCGCCATCGCCGTCGTCGTCCTGGTCGCGGCGGGACTGCTCACGCGTTCGCTGCTGCGGCTGCAGGCGGTCGATCCCGGGATCGATGCGCGCGCGCAAGTGGTCAGCATGGCGCTGGCAACGTCCGATCTGGAAGGACCGCAGCTCACGTCGTACTACGCCCGCCTGCTGGAGAGAGTGCGCGGGCTGCCGGGTGTGCGCGCTGCAGGCCTGATCGACATTCTACCGCTCAGTGGCAGCTTCAACGGCGGTCCCTTCACGATTGCCGGAGCGCCGGAGCCCGCACCGTCGGACCGGCCGGAAGCGGAGCTGCGCGCGGTTGGCGTCGGCTATTTCGAGGCGATGGGGATCGAGCTCGGCGAGGGTCGCCTGCTGGACCATGGAGATGATGGGACGGCGCCGCGCGTGGTCGTGGTGAGCCGCGCACTCGCCGACCGGTACTTCCCGGACGAGCACGTCGTCGGACGCCAGGTCGAGCGAGGGGACGAAGTACACACGATCGTCGGCGTTGTCGAGGACGTGACGCAGTTCACACTGGATCAGTCACCGACGCCGACGATGTACCTTCCGAACGAGCAGGCGCCGGAGTGGATGCGGGCGAGCCCCGTGCTGGTGGTGCGCGTGGAGCGGGAGGCGAGCGCCATGATGCCGGTGCTCCGGACTGCAGTGCGGGCGATCGACCCGGCCATCGCGATCTCCAGCGTTCGCACGATGCGGAGCGTCATCGCGGATACACTCGTGCTGCCGCGGTTCCGCACGATACTGCTCGGCTTCTTCGCCGTGATCGCGTTTGCCCTGGCGATCATCGGCATCTACGGCACCATCAGCTATGCAGTGACGCGCCGGCAGCGGGAGTTCGGAATTCGCATGGCCCTCGGTGCACGCCGTCCCGATATCGTGGCGCTCGTGCTCGGGCGCGGTCTGACACCGGTGCTGGCGGGCGCAGGCATCGGCGTCGTGCTCGCGTTCGGCGCGACGCGCGTGCTGCGTACCATGATGTTCGAGGTTTCGTCGCTCGATGTCGCGACGTTCGTCGGTGTGCCGCTCTCACTGCTGGGTGTGGCAGCGCTCGCCGCTGTGCTGCCCGCCCGGCGGGCGGCCCGGATGACGAGCGTGCGGGCGCTGCGCGAGGACTGACACAGCGAGCGTCGCTACTGCAGCCCCTTCGGCGTGCCGAGCACTTCCTGCAGCACGATGGCGCGCTTCATGTCGTCGCCGGCGAACAGCCATTCACGCCGCGATGCCTGGCGGCCGGTCGGCACGCTTACTGGCGGCATGCCATCGATCTTCTCGTGGAACGCACGGTGACGCGCTGCGGCGCTCGGCACCGGCCTCTCGAGCGACACGACCGGCGTCGCCTTCGATGCGAGGTTCGCGTCCCGGCCACGACGCCGACGCTCCATGAGCTCCTGGTGCGCGCGCCGCCGCTCCTCCTCCTCGATGCGACGCCGCTTCTCGTACTCGGCCTCCTCATCGTAGAGCACGGGCACCGCCGCCACGGTCTCGGCCTCCTCGCGGTCGGCTTCCTCGTCCCATGCGGGTGCGGGCCTGCGCTGCGGCTTCGGCCGGCCGGTCAGGATCTCCCACAGCTCGTCCGGGATCATCTCCGCGGCGGCGTCCTCGGTCGCGTCGCGCGGGATCTCCTGCCCCGACCGCGCCGATGGCAGCTCACGCCGCGCGCCCGGCAGCGGCCGCGTCGTGCCGCCGGGACGCTCGTACTCGGGCCGGGGCCGACGCTGCTGCGGCGGCTGTCGCTTGCCCTTCTCCCCCTTCGTCATCGCTTCGATCGCACGTGCGACCATCGCGATGATGATGAAGAGGAGGAACAGCCCGCCTTCCATCAGCCCTGCTCTTTCGTGCTGCCGATGTCATCCGAGGAGCCGGCGATCGACTGCCGCATCTCGGTATCCGCGAGCACATTCCGGTAGCGTGCGAAGTCCATGACACCGAGTCGGCCATTGCGGAACGCCTCGGCGATCGCGAGCGGGATCTCGGCCTCCGCGTTCACCACGTTCGCGCGCATCTCCTGAACCTTCGCGCGGTTCTCCTGCTCGACGGCGACAGCCATTGCGCGGCGCTCCTCCGCCTTGGCCTGCGCGATGCGCTTGTCCGCTTCCGCCTGATCCGTCTGCAGCTCCGCACCGATGTTCTTGCCGACGTCCACGTCCGCGATGTCGATCGACAGGATCTCGAACGCGGTTCCGGCATCGAGTCCCTTCGCGAGCACGGTCTTCGAGATGTTGTCCGGGTTCTCGAGCACGGCCTTGTGCGAGACCGCCGAGCCGATCGTCGATACGATGCCCTCGCCGACACGCGCGAGAATCGTGTCCTCGCCTGCGCCACCCACCAGTCGGTTGATGTTCGCGCGTACGGTGACGCGCGCCGTCGCGATCAGCTGAATGCCGTCCTTCGCCATCGCGGACACGCGCGGCGTGTCGATGACCTTCGGGTTGACCGAGACCTTGACCGCCTCGAGCACGTCACGGCCGGCCAGGTCGATGGCGGCCGCCTGCTTGAAGGAGACGCCGAGGTTCGCCTTATCGGCAGAGATGAGTGCCTTGACGACGCGGTCGACGTGACCGCCGGCGAGGTAGTGGGCCTCGAGGTCGGTCGAGCTCAGGTCGAGGCCGGCCTTCGTCGCCGCGATCATCGGCCGTACGACGCCGGCGGGACTCACCTTGCGCAGTCGCATGCCGACGAGCTCGCCGATGCCGATCTTCACACCGGCGAAGATCGCCTCGACCCAGAGGCGCACCGGAATCGCCCAGCTCAGGATGAGCAGGAAGATGACGAGCAGGACGAGCAGTATTGTCGAAAACGCGAATGGATCCATCAGCGGACTCGCAGGTTGAGGTGCGTCTGTCAGTGAGTGCGAACGTAGTGCATCTGCTGCGTCGCCGGACTACGCCTGCTCGATCTGCTCCGTCGGCTCGACCACGTGCCGGTAGCCTTCGGCGCGCACGACGCGCACCGGTGTGCCAGCGCTGATCCAGCTCGAATCGGACACGACGTCCACGCGCTCCTCGCCGAAGCGCGCGGCACCCGAGGGACGCAGGTCCGTGAGCGCGATGCCGACGGAGCCGATCAGATCCGCGCGCGAGGGCTGTGACAGGTAGCCGCTCTCGCGGTCCGTCGTACCGCCGAGCATGAGACCCGTCTTCGTGAAGCGTCCCGTCTTCGGCAGCTTGCGCAGCAAAGCCCAGGCGATGATGATGCCGACCAGCAGCGAGAGCGACAGCACGCCCGCCGCCTGACCCCATTCCGCGGGCGTCGCCGCGATTCCGACCAGACTGAGCATGATCCCAGCTCCGAGGGCAAGTGCGCCGGCGACACCGGCAACGCCGAATCCAGGTATGACGAACACTTCGACGGCGACGAGCACGATGCCCGCCGCAATGAGCAGCAGCTCTTCCCAGCCTGCCAGCCCGACGATGTAGCGGCTGCCGAAAAACGCAGCCAGCGACGCGATGCCGACCGTGCCCGCGAGCCCGAACGCCGGCGTCTTCAGCTCGAAGAGGATGCCGAGGAAGCCGAGCGAGAGCAGTAGCGGCGCGACCGCCGGATGCGTCAGGAAGCGAACGACGTTCTCCGCCCAGTTCACGTCCGTGGTGTGCACGGCGAGTGCGGGCGCATCGATCGCGGCGAGCAGTGCATTCAGGTCGGCGACTTCACTCGCGTAGCCGAGCCGCACTGCCTCGGCCGTGGTGAGCGTCAGCAGCCGCCCCTGCTCGACCACGCCCTCGATCGCGATATCCTCGTCCACCATTGCCTCGGCGACGCGCGGGTCGAGTCCCGCCTCCTCGGCGAGCGTGCGCATCTCGCTGCGCATCACGCTCACGATCTTCTCCGGCGCCTTCTCGCCCGAGCCGGTCACGGGCGTTGCCGCGCCCATGATCGCGCCCTCGCGCATGTAGATCCCGTCCGCCGCCAGCGCGATCATTGCACCCGCGCTCAGTGCGCGCCGGTTCACGAATGCATAGACGGGTACGTCGGTCTCCCGCAGCGCATCCACGATCTGCTGCGCCGCGTCGATTCGCCCGCCCGGCGTTTCCAGGTCGAGCACGATCGCGCGCGCGTCCACCGCCTCCGCTTCATCCACGCTGCGCGTGATGAAGGGCGCCAGGCCCAGCTCGATCACGCCGTGAACCGGGACCCGGTACACGACCGCCGCCGGCGTCTCGCCCACGCTCGGACCCGGCCGCAGTACGCCCCAGGCGAGTGCTGCCAGCGCACCGAGCGCGAGCACGACCCCTGCGGCGAGGCGAAGTACGGAGCGTCCTGGAGTCATACCCGACAGTACCGGGCAACGTGGGGGGAGTTCCGCGCGCACACGCGGGAAACCGGCAGAATCCTGCCGTCCGATCGCTCGCGGAAGCTATCCCGGCAATCCGCTAGCTGCAAGCAGGACGTCCACTTGACCCTCTGCCCCGCCGCCGTCTAGGTTGCCCCCACCGAGCCTGGAACGAGCGTTCACTCGAACCGGCATTCCATGGGCGAGATCCGCCGGAACTACGACGACAAGCTCGAGCACCTGCTGCGCACCGCCGCCGCAGTGTTCGCTGAGAAGGGCTATCATCCAGCGAGCATTCGCGACATCAGCAGGGCGACGGGCATCAGTCTGGCCGGGTTGTACTACTACTTCCGCAGCAAGGAAGAGCTGCTGTTCCTGATCCAGGACCACTGTTTCGCCACGGTCGTGGACAACCTGGAAGAGCGGCTGGCCGGCGTCGAAGATGCGGGCGAGAGGGTCCGCGTGCTGGTCGCGACCCACCTCGGCTTCTTCGCCGCGAACATGGACGAGATGAAGGTCCTCTCGCACGAGGCGACCGCGCTCACCGGTGAGTTCCGGCAGCGCGTGAATGCGCGCAAGAAGCGCTACGTCGAGCTGTGCGAGGCGATCCTTGGGGCGCTGCGGCCCGCGGACAGCGCGCAGGAACGACGCGCCGCGGCACTCTCGCTGTTCGGGATGATGAACTGGATCTACACCTGGTATCAGCCGGAGCGGGATCTGCCGATCGACGAGCTCGTGGAGGTGATGACCGGCATCTTCCTCGACGGCTATGCGGGTACCGGACGGGTTGCGCGGCTGGAGCGCGGCGCGGATACCGCGGCGGCCCATGCCGGGCCGTCGATCTGGCGGAAGTGACGAATTGGTGACTTGGTGAATTGGTGACTTGGTGAATTCGTTCATGATCGGAGGCGTGTGATGGCGACGAAGGTGGCAGAGGCGGAGCGCACGGGGCAGAAGACGCTGGTGCACTACGAGGCGCGCGACGGTGTGGCAGTGATCACGCTCGATGATGCGCCGGCGAACACGTACACGTACGAGATGTTCCAGCAGATGGACGCGGCGATTCTGCGCGCGCGCATGCAGGACGACGTGTACGTGATCGTGCTGACGGGCCAGGGCGAGAAATTCTTCTGCGCCGGTGCGAGCATCGACATGCTCAACGCGGTGACGCCGACGTTCAAGTACTACTTCTGTCTGCACGCGAACGAGACGCTGAACCGGTTCGAGCAGACGCCGAAGCTGGTGATCGCGGCGTTGAACGGGCACACGGTGGGCGGTGGTCTGGAGATCGCGATGGCTGCGGACCTGCGGATCGCGCGGCGCGGCGGTGCCAAGATCGGGCTGCCGGAGGTGAACCTGGGCGTGCTCCCGGGGACGGGCGGCACGCAGCGGCTGACGCGGCTGGTCGGCAAGGCGGCTGCCATGGAGCTGATGGTGACGGGTCGCACGTTCGACTTCGACGAGGCGAAGCAGCTCGGCATCGTGACGGACATCTACGATGCGGACAGCCGCGATGATTTCCTGGCGAAGGTGCTCGAGTACGCGAAGCAGTTCACGCCGCCGAACACTGCGGCGAAGGCGGTCGGCAACATCAAGCGGGCGGTGCAGACGGGCGGCGAGCTGCCGTTCCAGGATTCACTCGCCGTCGAGCGCGAGCTGCAGCAGCTGCTGTTCCAGAGCGAGGACGCGAAGGAGGGGCTGGCCGCGTACGTCGGCAAGCGCAAGGGCAACTTCAAGGCGCGCTGAGGAGGCGGTCATGGCGACGACGCAGATTTCGGCGGAGCGCCGCGCGCCCGACCGCCTGTTCATTGGCGGCGAATGGAGCGACGCTGCGGGTGGTGCGACGTTCGCCACGCACGATCCCTCGACGGGCTCGTTGCTCGCGCACCTGCCGGAGGCGGACGCGTCCGATGTCGACCGCGCGGTCGCGGCGGCGCGTGCCGCGCTCGCGGACCCGAAGTGGGCGCGCATGGACGCGGCCGACCGCGGCACTCTCCTCTGGCGCATCGCGGACGCGATCGAGGCGCGGCGTACCGAGCTCGTGCGCGTGGAAGTTTTGGACAACGGGAAGCCGGTGCGCGAGGCGCAGATCGACGTCGCCACGGCCGTCGATGCGTTCCGCTACTACGCAGGCTGGGCGAGCAAGCTGCAGGGCGAAACGATCCCGGTACGCGGCAACGTCCTGAACTACACACTGCGCGAGCCGGTCGGAGTTGTGGGCGCCATCATCCCGTGGAATTTCCCGCTCGTGATGGCGGCATGGAAGCTTGCCCCCGCACTCGCGTGCGGGAACACGGTCGTGCTGAAGCCGGCGGAGCAGACGTCGCTGTCCGCGCTCGAGCTGGCTGCGATCGCGCACGAGGTCGGCCTGCCCGCGGGCGTGCTGAATGTGGTCACGGGCGTGGGTGAGACGACGGGCGCGGCGCTGGTAGCGCACGCCGATGTCGACAAGATCGCCTTCACCGGCTCCACGGAAGTCGGCCGGCTGATCATGCGCCAGGCCGCCGACACGCTGAAGAAGGTGTCGCTCGAGCTGGGCGGCAAGTCGCCGAACATCGTGCTGGAGGACGCGGACCTGGAGGCGGCCGCGCGCGGTGCGTTTGCCGGCATCTTCTACAACAACGGGCAGTGCTGCACGGCCGGCTCGCGGCTGCTCGTGCACGAGAGCATCCACGACGCGCTGCTGGAGAAGATCGTGCAGCGCGCGGCGAAGATGCAGCCGGGCGAGCCGCTGGACCCGAAGCGTCGCATGGGCCCGGTCATCTCCGAGGAGCAGCTCACGCGCGTGCTCGGCTACATCGACAAGGGACGCCGTGAGGGTGCGGAGCTAGTGACCGGCGGCGAGCGTGCGGAGTTCCAGAACGGGTGGTGGGTGCAGCCGACCATCTTCCGCGGAGTGACGGAGCAGCAGACGATCGCGCGCGAGGAGATCTTCGGCCCCGTGCTCGCCACGATCCCCTTCCAGGACGACGACGAGGCACTCGCCATCGCGAACCGCTCCATGTACGGCCTGGCCGCGGGTGTCTGGACGACGAACCTGAAGCGCGCACACCACTTCGCCCGTGCGCTGCAGGCGGGCACGGTCTGGATCAACACCTATCATCCGCTCGATGCTGCGTCCCCGTTCGGCGGCTACAAGCAGTCCGGCTTCGGACGCGAGCTCGGCGAGCATGCGCTCGAGCTGTACACGCAGGTGAAGTCGGTGTGGGTTGATCTGAATTGAACGAATCAGGGCGAGCGCGAGCGCTGGGGCCAGCGGTGAGACGCCCACTTTACCTGCAGGTATGGGCCTGACCCGTCCGGTCCCTCAGCGCGAGCGCTAGCGCTCGCGCTCGTCCTGTGCCGTTCCGACGCGGAGCACGAAGTGGCGGGTAACGAAACATTCATCATCGACGCCGTTCGCACGCCCGTCGGCCGACACGGCGGTGCGCTCGCGCGCGTGCGGCCGGACGACCTGGCGGCGGTGGCACTGCGTGCGCTGATCGAGCGGAGCGGGATCGAGTCCGGGCTCGTCGAGGACGTAATCCTCGGCTGTGCGAATCAGGCGGGCGAGGACAACCGGAACGTGGCGCGGATGGCGGCGCTGCTTGCCGACTACCCGATCGAGGTCGCAGGCCAGACGATCAACCGGCTGTGCGGCTCGGGACTGCAGGCAGTGAGCTCGGCGCACCAGGCGATCTGTGCGGGCGCGGGCGACGTGTTCGTCGCGGGCGGCGTCGAGTCGATGAGCCGCGCGCCCTACGTGATGCTGAAGCCGGAGGACGGCTTCGCGCGCGGCGCGCCGGCCGTCGCCGATACGGTGCTCGGCTGGCGCTTCACGAATCCGCGCCTGCCGGAGCACTACACGATCGGGCTGGGCGAGACGGCGGAGGTCGTTGCGGAAACGTACGGCGTGAGCCGCGAGGCGCAGGACGCCTTTGCGCTCGCGAGCCAGCAGAAGGCGGAGGCGGCGCGCCGTGCTGGCCACTTCGACGCCGAGCTCGTGCCGGTCCACGTGCCGCAGCGCAGGGGGGATCCGGTCGCCGTGTGCGCGGACGAGCATCCGCGGCCCGACACGACCCTCGAGCAGCTCGCGAAGCTGCGCCCCGCGTTCAAGCGCGGGGGCACCGTAACCGCGGGGAACTCGTCGGGGCTGAACGACGGCGCTGCTGCCCTTCTGGTCGTGAGCGGTGCGCGCGCGCAGGCGCTCGGGCTCACACCGCGCGCGCGCATCGTGGCGAGCGCCGTCGCCGGCGTCGAGCCGGACTGCATGGGCATCGGGCCGGTGCCGGCGACGCGCAAGGCCCTCGGGCGCGCGGGCATCGGCGTCGCCGACCTGAAGCTGGTCGAGCTGAACGAGGCATTCGCTGCGCAGTCGATCGCGTGTGTCGAGCAGCTCGAGCTGGATCCTGCCATCGTGAACGCGAACGGCGGTGCGATTGCGCTCGGGCACCCGCTCGGGGCGTCGGGCGCACGCATCCTGACCACGCTCGTCCACGAGCTCGGTCGTCGTGGTGGCGGCTACGGCCTGGCAACGATGTGCATCGGCGTCGGCCAGGGCATCGCGACCGTAGTGGAGGTCTACTGATGGCGGAAGCAACCCAGGCGTCGCAGCGGATTCTGGTCGAGCGCGACGGCGCGATCGGCTGGATCCGCATCAACCGGCCGGAGCGGCTGAACGCGTTCGCGGGCGACATGCGCGATCGCATCGAGGCGGCACTCGACTGGCTCGAGCAGGACTCGGAAGTCCGCTGCGTCATCCTCACCGGCACCGGGCGCGCCTTCTCGACCGGCGGTGACGTCAGCTACATGAAGGAGCTGATCGACCGCGACGATGCGGCATCGTTCGAGGCGCTCGTCCGGCTGGGAGCGCGCATCGCGCAGCGCATCGAGACGATGAGCAAGCCCGTGATCGCGGCGATCAACGGTCCGGCCGCCGGTGCCGGTGCCTGCCTCGCGCTCGCGTGCGACCTGCGCGTCGCCAGTGAGGCGGCATCGATCGGCTTCACCTTCACGCGCGTCGGCCTGCATCCCGACTGGGGCGGCAGCTATTTCCTGACCCGCCTGGCCGGCCTCGCCGTCGCCGCCGAGTGCGTGTTCACGGGCTCACTCATGAACGCCGAGCGCTGCGAGAAGCTCGGACTGTTCAACCGCGTGGTGCCCCCGGACCAGCTCGACGCCGCTGCCCGCAGCCTGGCCGGACAGATCGCGTCGCAGCCAGCGGGCGTGATCGCGGACGCGAAGCGCACCCTGCGCGCGTCGCTGCACAGTGCACTGCCCGACGTGCTCGAGATGGAGATCGACGCACAGCTGCGCGCGTTCCGCTCCGCCGACTTCCGCGAGGGCATCGCCGCATTCATCGAGAAGCGCGCGCCCCGGTTCAATCGCGAGAACGGCCGCCACCCATGAGCGAGCGGGTGGTGGTCGTGGGCGCGGGAACGATGGGTCACGGAATCGCGCAGGTCGCAGCCATGGCGGGGTACGACGTGACCCTCGTCGACACGCGCGCCGAGGTGCTCGAGCGCGGCCGGGCGCGCATCGCCGCGAACCTGGAAGAGGGCGTGAAGCGCGGCAAGCTCGAAGCAGCGGAGCGCGAGGCTGCACTCGCGCGCGTGCACGCAGCCACCTCGATCGCAGACGGCGCCGGTGATGCGTTCCTGGCGATCGAGGCCGTGCCCGAGCGGATCGATCTGAAGGAGCAGGTCTTCGCACAGCTGGAACAGCACACCCCCGCAAGTGCGATTCTCGCAACGAACACGTCGAGCCTGAGCGTCACGACGCTGCAGCGCGCCACCGGGCGTGCCGGCCGGGTGCTCGGCCTCCACTTCTTCAATCCGGTGCACATCAACCGGCTGCTCGAGGTCGTGCGCGGCGCGGAGACGACGCGGGACACGATCGACGCAGCACTCGGCTTTGCCGCACGCATCGGCAAGGAACCAGTCGTCGTGAACGACTCCCCCGGCTTCGCCACCTCGCGCCTCGGCGTGCTGCTCGGCCTGGAGGCGATCCGTATGGTCGAGAGCGGTGTCGCGAGCGCGGCCGACATCGACCGCGCCATGGAGCTGGGCTACCGGCATCCGATGGGCCCGCTCCGACTCACCGATCTCGTGGGCCTGGACGTCCGGCTCGACATCGCGCGCTACCTGCACACGGAGCTCGCGAGCGAGGCGTTCCGCCCCCCTGCCCTGCTGGAGCAGATGGTCGAGGAAGGGCGGCTCGGGCGCAAGACCGGCGCCGGCTTCTATACCTGGAACGACTGAGACCATGTACGAGACGCTGCTGCAGACCGTCGAGGACCGCGTCGCGACGCTCGTCATCAATCGACCGGACAAGCGCAATGCGCTCGATGCGACCGTGCGGCGCGAGCTCATCGCCGCACTCGACGCACTGCGCGACGATCCGGACGTGCGCGTCGTCGTGTTTACCGGCGCGGGAGACAAGGCGTTCATCGCGGGCGCCGACATCAGTGAGCTTGCGAAGCGGACACCGGTCGAGCAGCGCGCCGTGATGGAAGGGCGGCGCATCTTCGACGAGATCGCCGCGTTCCCGAAGCCGACGATCGCCATGATCAATGGCTACGCGTTCGGCGGCGGCTGTGAGCTGGCACTCGCATGCGACGTGCGCATTGCTGCGCGCTCGGCGAAGCTCGGACAGCCGGAGGTCCGCCTGGGGATCCTGCCTGGCGGCGGCGGCACGCAGCGGCTTCCGCGCCTGATCGGCGCCGGCCGCGCGCTGCGCATGCTGCTGACCGGCGAGGCGGTCGGCGCGGAGGAGGCGGAGCGGATCGGGCTCGTCGACCAGGTCGTCGCCGATGACGAGCTGCATGCTACCGCAACGGCGCTGGCACGGCAGATCGCCGGGCACTCGCCCCTCGCACTGCGGCTCGCGAAGGACGCCGTGCGCGCCGCCTTTGACATGCCGCTCGCCGCCGGCCTCGCCTACGAACGCGAGCTCTTCATCACCGCGTTCGCGAGCGACGACAAGGCCGAAGGCGTGCGGGCCTTCCTCGAGAAGCGCGCGCCGGCGTTTCGCGGTCAATGAGGTTCGAATTGGTGAATTCGTGAGTTCGTGATTGGTGAATTGGTGAATTGGTGACTTGGTGAGTTCGGGTAGGGGGGGAGCGATGGCGAAGAATCCGTTCAGCGACGATTCGGAAGCGGGACGAATCAACCCGTTCGGTGAGGAGGAGGCCCGCGAGCCGGTGCTGGATGCGGCGAACCGGATCGAGCAGGCCGCGCGCAAGATCCGGCTGCTGCGCTCGCAGGTCGGGGCGGAGGGGCTGAGTCCGTCGGCGACGCGCGAGCTGCTGGACCAGTTCGGAAAGGCGCTGGACGCCGCGTCGCGCGCACTGCGCACGATCGACGACGAGCAGAAGGCATGACGCACCGCACGGCGGTGCGCGTGGCTGTCCTCTGCTTCGGGCTCTACGCGCTCGCCGTGCACTGGCCGGGCGTGCTGCCGTTCTCCCGGATACGACCCTTCGTGCTCGGGCTTCCCTTCAACTTCTTCTGGATCGTGCTCTGGGTCGTGCTCGGCGGCGTCGCACTGCTCGTACTCGAGCTGACGCGGCAGCGCGAGGACGGCTGAATGGAGCGCTGGCACGTCGTAACGGCCGTCGTCGCCGGCTACCTGCTGATCACCCTGACGATCGGCCTGCTCGCGGGACGTCGCACCACATCCGGCGTTGCAGGGTATGTGGCCGCAGACCGTCAGTTCGGCCTGCTCGCGATGTACTTCGTCGTTGGCGGTACCGTGTTCAGTGCCTTTGCGTTTCTGGGTGCGCCCGGCTGGGCGTACTCGCGCGGGGTCGCGGCGCTCTACATTCTGAGCTACGGCGTGCTCGGCATCGCGCCCTGGTACTTCCTCGGTCCGCGTGCGGCACGGCTCGGCCGCGAGCGCGGGTACGTGACGCAGGCGCAGCTCGTCGTGGGCCGCTTCCCCAGCCGTA
The DNA here is from genome assembly GCA_964430275.1 of uncultured Gemmatimonadaceae bacterium. Classification (GTDB taxonomy): domain Bacteria; phylum Gemmatimonadota; class Gemmatimonadetes; order Longimicrobiales; family RSA9; genus DASTYK01. The sequence goes on along the minus strand of CAYSGF010000270.1, from coordinate 10,153 downwards.
CGATCTCCGCGCTCTTTGCGCTTCTCACGGTCGCCGCGTTCGTTCCCTACATCATGCTGCAGATGACGGGGGCGGGCATCGTGTTCCATGCCGTCACCGACGGATACGTGCCGCAGTGGCTCGGCGCTGCGCTCGCCTATGGCGTGGTGACCACGTACGTGCTGTTCGGCGGCGTGAATGCTGTCGGCTGGACGAACGTGTTCGAGGGCATCGTGATGATGGTCGTCGCCTGGCTGCTCGGGATCTACATCCCGAACGCGCTGTACGGCGGCATCGGTCCGATGTTCGAGCAGATTGCCGCGGCGCGGCCGGAGATGCTGACCCTGCCGGGGCTGGGCGCGGACGGTCGGCCCTGGAGCTGGGGCGCCTACAGCAGCACGATCCTCTCGTCCGCCATCGGTCTTGCGATCTGGCCGCACCTCTTCATGAAGGCGTTCACGGCGAGGAGCGAGGCGACGATCCGCCGCACCGTCGTGCTCTTCCCGACGTTCCAGCTCTTCCTCGTGCCCCTGCTGCTCGTAGGCTTTGCCGGCGTTTTATTTCGGAGTGCACCCGCAGCGGCCGACTTCATCCTGCCGCACATGATCCTGGAGAGCGGCATGCCCGCGCTCGTAATCGGTCTCTTCTGCGCCGGCGCGCTCGCGGCATCGATGTCGACCGGCGACGCGCTCCTGCACGGCGCGGCTTCCGTTGCGATCGAGGACGGCATCGCGCCGTTCGTACGGATCGAGGAGCGGCGTCGCCGCTTCCTCATGCAGCTGCTCGTGCTTTCCATCGGCGGCCTCGCCTACTGGCTGGCCGTCATCCAGGAGCGCTCGCTCGTCTGGCTGCTCGTCTCCGCGTACGGCATCATCGATCAGCTCGCACCGCCGGTGTATGCAGCGCTCTACTGGCGGCGTGCGACGACGCGAGGCGTGCTCGCCGGCCTGATCGGCGGCAGCCTCACGTCGGTGTTCTTCTTCCTGAATCCCGAGCTCAAGCCGTGGGAGATCCACGAGGGCATTCTCGGGCTCGTCGTGAACGTCGCGCTGCTGGTGAGCGTGAGCCGGGCCGGCCGGCCGCAGGACCGGACCCACACCGGGGCGTTCTTTCAGGCGGAGCGCCGCCGTGACGATGCGGGCGCGCGGGTCACTCCCGTCTCGGGTCGTCCTCCGCACGGACGTAGTTGATCTCCCAGGGGCCGACGGACGTGAGCTGAATCACCGTTTCGCCTTCCACGATGGCATAGTGACGCATGCCCACCGGCATCGACGTGTAGCTGCCGGGCCCGAGAGGGCTGGTGGCGCCCGCATCGAACGTATCGCCTGCGCCAAGACGAAATACTCCCGAGACGACCGTGACGCGCTCCGCCTTCGGATGCCAGTGCGGCAGGATGCGATAGCCGTCGGGCATCCGTATGCGCATCGTGAAGATGCCCGCCTCCGCCGGATTGCCCTCCAGCACGGCGAACTGGGCGCCGGGCTCGAGCGATGCCGGGCCATCGCGCCACTCCACGTCGCGGGCCTGATAGAGCACGTGCTCATCCGGTCCGGCGTCGCTTCGCGCATCTCCGGATTGCTGCGCTTCGCCGGCCGCGGGAATCAGGAACACGAGTACCGCGCTGCTGATCATGATATGCCTGTTCACTGTGCGACCTCCTGTTATTCCCGGGCGCGCTTGCAGGCGCGCATGACGATGGAATGCGCACCGAAGCCGCCGGCCGTGCGGCGCGTCGAGGCGCTGTCACTGGCGGCAAAGTAGTCCAGCTCCGACAGCCGTTCGACATCCTCGAACCCTGCGGCGCGGAACAGGTCGACGTAGTCGCTTTCGGTCGTGGCGCCGACGATGCACTCGGCCCACAGCTGCGGCTGCGCCCGGCATTCCTGCGACGGCAGATCGTTCACCACGATGTCGGCAATCTGTACGCGACCGCCCGGCTTCAGGACGCGGTAGATCTCGCGCACGGCCGCACCCTTGTCCGGCACGAGGTTGATGACCCCATTGCTCGTGACGACGTCCACGGTCGCGTCCGGCAGGGGAATACTCTCCGCCGTGCCGTCGAGCAGCTCGACTTCCAGGCCGATTGCGTTACCGTTTGCGGCTGCCTTGCGGCGCATCGCGGGCGTCATGTCGAGGCCGATGGCGCGACCACGCGGGCCTGCGAGCAGCGCTGCCAGCAGCAGGTCGGTACCGGAGCCGGAGCCGACATCGAGCACGACGTCCCCTTCGCGCACGACGTTCGCAGCAAAGGGATAGCCGACGCCCGCGAAGGATTCGAGGGCGCTGCCCGGCAGCCGGTCGAGCTGGTCAGCCGGATAACCCACGAACTCACATGCGCGGCGTCCCGTCGGGAAGTGATAGCCCGCCTCCGGCTGGTCGGCCACAGCGGTGTACATTGCGCGCACCGCTTCCAGAATGACGTCGCGATGATCGGAGGTGACGACAACCATGTGCTTCTCCTTTGCCTGGTGTGATCAGGTGCCTGGTGTGATCAGGGCAACCGCTCCACGTCCGCCGTGGCGAAGCGGTGAATCATGCCTCGAACACGCGCAGCCAGCGTGGGCGACACGGGCTCGCGGCCAAGTGCGACGACCTTCGCTTTCAGCTGCTTCTCGAACTCCGATCGCGAGTAGCAGCTGCGACACGTCTCGAGGTGCTGGTCCAACCGGGCGCGCGTCGCCGCGTCGAGCTCCCGATCGAGGTACGCGGCGAGGAGCTGCAGGGCCTCCTCGCAACTCTTGATCTCCGACGCGCTCATGTGCGTGGTCGCTCCTGTTCGGGTCGTGTTGCATCGCTCGTCAGTCCTGCCTCCCTGCCATGCTGCCACAACGCCTGCTGGAGCATGCCGCGCCCACGCGCGAGCCGTGAGCGCACCGTGCCGAGCGGAATGTCCAGCAATGCCGCCACCTCGCGATAGGCCAGGCCCTGGACGTCGATCAGCACGACGACCTCCCGGAAGGGGTCCGGCAGCGCATCGATTGCGCTCTCCAGGTCGGCACGCAGCAGGCGGTTCAGGAACTCCGTCTCCGGATTGCCCCACCACAGCAGGATCGGCTGGTGCAGGTGCTCGAACAGCGAGAACTCCGCGCCACCATCGTCCAGCGGCTCATGATGCGCCTGCGCGCGAGCCGTTCGGCGCGCCGAGAAGTACGTGTTGTTCAGGATGCGGAACATCCAGGCCTGGAATGCGTCGCGCTCCTGCAGTGTCGGCAGCTTCTCCCAACCCTTCGCCACGGCCTCCGCCACCAGATCCTCGGCATCCGCGCTGTGCCGGCACAGCCGCAGCGCCCGACCATACAGGTCCGGAAGCAGGCCATCGATGCGCTCCGCGAACCACGCGCGATCCGCTGCCTGCGCGGACGTGTCGATCGGCTCGCTCGGTCCGGTCATTTCATCCATGGCTGAAGGCGATGCGGTCACTCGTTCCACGGGCAGTCGTGCGGTCGTAGCTCATCTGTGCAGACGCGATCGGGCGCGGGAAGTTCCCGACGGCGGAAGTCGGCGCACAACCGGCGGGCGCCGGAACGGCGCATCGGCGCCCGGTATCAGGACTTGCGGGCGACGCGCCGCTGGCCCGCTCCCGGCGCAGCGGACCCTGACTTGCTCTGCTCCTGCGCGGAGGACATGTCGAACGCGCGACCGAAGGAGCAGCACATGGACGCCCAGACGCACTCGCCCCGACCCCGCTCGTTCTACCCGGACTTCACCGACCAGCCCCCGCCACCACACGGTGCACCGGGGTGGGACATCGGCCCCGAGCGACGCATCGACGACGGCCGCACGCTCGCGCGCGGGCTCGCCTGGTTCAGCATCGGGCTCGGCCTGTTCGAGCTCTTCGGTGCGCGCCGGCTGACTCAATTCCTGGGCGTGGACGATCGGCATACGAAGCTGATCCGCGCCTACGGCCTGCGCGAGATCACGACCGGCGTCGGGATCATGGCGAAGCGCACGCCGACGGCCGCGGTGTGGAGTCGCGTGGCGGGTGATGCACTCGACATGGCGACGCTCGGCGTGGCGTTCAGACGCGACGAGCCGCACGCGGACCGGGTGGCCCTCGCGATGCTGGCGGTCGCGGGCGCGGCGGCGCTCGACGTCGCCTGTGCGCAGCAGCTCGCCCGCACGAGCGCGCGCTCGCATGGGCGACCGCACAGGGCACCGAGCGGCAACGGCACCTACGCGAGCAGGGGTTCCGGTCTCAGCGCCGACAGCCGGTACGTCCAGTGAAGGCGCTGACCTGGCACGGCCGCTCCGACGTCCGCTGCGAGACGGTGCCGGACCCGGCCATCATCGACCCGACCGACATCATCGTGCGCATCACCTCGACCGCGATCTGCGGGTCCGACCTGCACCTGTACGACGGCTTCAATCCGTTCATGGAGAAGGGGGACGTGCTCGGCCACGAGCCGATGGGGATCGTCGAGGAGGTCGGCGCCGAAGTGCGGCGGCTGAAGCGCGGCGACCGCGTCGTCGTGCCGTTCACGATCTCGTGCGGTAGCTGCTGGGCGTGCCGGAAAACACTCTATTCCGTGTGCCAGACGACGAACCGGAACGCTGACCTCGCGCGCAAGCTGCTCGGCCACACCACGGCAGGACTCTTCGGATACTCCCATCTGACCGGCGGCTTCGCAGGCGGCCAGGCGGAGTACCTGCGCGTGCCGTATGCGGACGCGGGACCCATCCGCATCGATTCGGACCTGCCCGACGAGAAGGTGCTCTTCCTCTCCGACGTCTTCCCGACGGGCTGGATGGCTGCAGAGAATGCCGACATCGAGCCGGGCGACACCGTCGCCGTATGGGGCTGCGGCCCCGTCGGGCAGTTCTCCATCCAGAGCGCATGGCTGCTCGGTGCGGGACGCGTAATCGCGATCGACCGCGTCCCCGAGCGCCTCGAAATGGCGCGCACGGCCGGCAGGGCGGAGACGATCGACATCCGCGACGCATCCGTGCAGGAGAGTCTGCTCGACATGACCGATGGGCGCGGCCCCGATCGCTGCATCGACGCCGTCGGCCTCGAGGCCCACTCCTTCGGCAGCATCGACGCCGTGTACGACAAGATCAAGACGATGATGTTCATGGAGACCGACCGCGCACACGTGATCCGCGAGACGATCCTGTGCTGCCGGCCGGGCGGCACGATCTCGATGCCAGGCGTCTATACCGGCTTCGTCGACAAGTTCCCGCTCGGCCCGTTCATGAACAAGGGACTCACGCTCAAGACCGGGCAGACCCACATGCAGCGCTACATGGAACCGCTGCTGCAGCGCATCGAGAACGGAGAGATCGACGCGTCCTTCGTCATTACGCATACCGTACCGCTCGAGCGCGGACCGGAGATGTACCGGACGTTTCGGAACAAGGAGGACGGCTGCATTAAAGTCGTCCTGAAACCCGGACCATGATTAAAAGTTAACTTCTGGCTGATCGTGCTATGACCGTTGCCAGCGAATTTGCGCGCTCACCTGCGATACGGCGGCGGTGCTCACTTTGAAGAGGTTGGCGATCGCGGCCCCGCGATAGTCAGCAGTGAGCAGCGCCGCGATGAGTTGACGTCGTATACGGGACGCACGACGACCGATGTAGGAGCCGCGCAGCATGTCCAGGTCGCAGTCGCGTTCGATCAGGCGGAGGATGCTTTGCGCTCTGTCGCGAAGGTCGACCGACTGGATGGGAGCGGTGCCGTCGAGCTGCACGCAGAATCGATCGGCGAAAAACAAACCCGTGGCAACGGACGCCGCTGCCTGGTCCGCGCGGGCGATCGGCATCGTCCGCTGCCATGACTCGAGACAGGCGAGATACTCCGCGCGCAACTCATCGCGGTCGGTGCACGTGTCTCTCGTTGCGAACAAGCGGAGCGCATCATCGGGAATGATCTCCCGGGCCTGCTCTCCGTCCGAGGAGTATGCGTGATGCGACGTCCATGCGTAGTCGTACACGCTCGTGCAGATGCCGGCCCTGACCGGATTGAGGTGCGTATAGAGCACCGCTGTCCTGACGTAGTCCTGGTCAAGGCACGGTTTGCTTCGGAACCGCCTTTCGAAAACGTGACCAGTCGTGCCATGGGCTCGCTGCACCAGGAGTGCGACCCGCCGAAACACAGGCTGCAGCGTCCATCCCAGCGTCCGTCGCCCCTGCGCAAGAATAATGTGAACGTGGTTCGGCATCACTGCATACGCGACGAGCGTCGCACCGGCCGACGCAACTCCTTCGACGATCATGCTGACGATCGAACCGCGCAGCCGTTCCGTAAACCACGGCACGTGACCCTGGGTCCGGGACGTGATATGGAAAATGCATCCGGGCAGCTGCTGACGGAGGACTCGGCTCATGGCGGTAACGTGGCCGCATCACCCGGGCGCTGAAATGGCAGGAGCGGTCGATAATTAGAAGTTAATCATGGTCCGGGGGTGGGGGTGACGGCCGTCTCGATTGCAGCATCCTCCTCTGCCCGGCTCTCCCGCGCCACGTTCGGCGTCCGGTGCACCAGCCTCGCGAGCAGGATCCGCTCTGCCCGCACGTCGTTGCCCAGCTGGATCATCAGCTTCACCAGATCGCCGCCACCCCACAGCACGACCGCCAGCACCATGGTGCGCGCGAGCTCGCCCAGGATCGTCGGCAGCCGCACCGCACCCTGGAAGCGCAGGTCCGCGATGAACTGGCCGATGATTGCAACGAACAGGAAGATCGCCGCTGCCTTGAACAGCGTGCCGACCCAGCGCAGCGCCGTATAGGGCTCGATGTCACTCGCCCGGACTTTCCCGACGTGTGCGTCGCGCGTGCGCTGATCCTCACTCATGTCCGGGCTCATGTCCGCGCTACCTCGGTGCGTGACGGGGGCGTGGGGTCCGCCGGCGCAAATGCAAGCGGAGGGCCAGTCCGCCGCGGCTGGGCCGTGAACGCAAGAACGCCCCGTCCGGAATCCGGACGAGGCGTCGTCGTGTGCTTCAGCCGCTACGCTCAGATGATGCTGCGTTCAGGCGGCGGGGTACACGGATACCTGCGTGCGCTTACGATCGTAGCGCTCGAATTTCACGACGCCATCGACGAGCGCGAACAGCGTGTCGTCGCGCCCCTTGCCGACGTTGCGGCCCGGATGGAACTTCGTGCCACGCTGGCGCACGAGGATGTTCCCCGCCGCGACTTCTTCGCCGCCGAAGTGCTTGACGCCCAGGTACTGTGCATTCGAATCGCGGCCGTTGCGGCTGGAGCCGACGCCCTTCTTGTGTGCCATGGTGCCCCCTCCTCAGCCGACCTTGATCTCGCCGATGCGGACCTCGGTGAACTTCTGCCGATGGCCCTGCTTGCGGCGGTAGTTCTTGCGGCGCTTCCACTTGAAAATGATGACCTTCTTGTCCTTGCCGTGGCGGATCACTTCGCCCGTCACGCTCGCGCCGCCGATGGTCGGGGCACCAAAGCTGGTGCCGTCGTCCGTGCTCGCGAGGAGGACCTCGTCGAAGGTGACCGTCTCGCCGACGTCCGCGCTCAGCGAAGGCACCCGAACCGTCTGGCCGGGTTCTGCGCGGAACTGCTTGTCGCCGCTACGAATTATCGCGTACATGGTAGCCCTGGTCTGCGTTTCTGACAGACTCGTAGTATCGCGCCGAAGCGCAGAGGTGTCAAGCGCCCCAGGCGGTCACGGGCGGGGCAATCGTGCCAGCGCGCAGGGAGATTCTCCCGCGGGGCACGGGGCAGGCGCACATGGCGTCTCCCCTGGCCGGGCCATTCCTTGCCGCCGCCGCCCTTGCCGCCGCGCGCTTTGTCAAGTAAAGTACTTACCGCACCACCCGCGGCCAACGTGATCCACGCAGACGGGGCGGCTCACGACACGCCGCCCCCGGCGGCTCACGCGACGCGATCCCCGGCGCGCACGCGACCAACCCCCGGCGCGCACGCGACTCGATCCCGGCGCGCACGCATCCGCGGCGGCTCAGACCACCCGATCCACCGAACAGGAGCACTTCATGAGACCCTCTGCAGCCGACCTCGTCACGGCCCTCATCGTGCCCGCCGTCGCCGCGCTCGGCGGCGCCATGGCCGTCTTCTCGGGTTTCGATGACGCCCCCGGCGGCGTGCTGCTGGGCCTTCTACTGATTGCGGGTGCGGCAACGCTCAGCGTGCGAGCGGTGCTACGCAGGAGATAGACCTCCGAGCAGGAGGCTGAGCAGGAGATAGCCCGCCGACGCGCCGCGACCGTGCGCGCGCCTGCAGCAAACCGCAACGCGAAACGCCGACGCGCCGTCCATGCGCCCCGCGCCAACCACCGCAACCCGCCGACGCATCCTGCGCCTAGCGCCAGAACCGGATCGTATACGGTGGCAAGGTGTCCGCGGGCGCCGCGCCAGCGACGGCCTCGCTGTCCCAGCGCGGGGTGCGATTCACGGTCAGCACGTGCTCCCCGGACGTCAGTGTGAGGACAGGAATGTAGCCGACGGTCCCTTCCATTCCGTTGACCGGCTCGCGGTAGAACCGCAGCCCCAGCTCGCGCAGCGGTGCTCCGTCGAGGGTGACGCCGCGGTATCCCTCGATACAGGCGAGCACGGCGTGCACGGCGGCAGAGTCCGGGGGCGGCGCCCCATCGGCGTCGAAGCTGAAGCGGCCGGGCGCGAGCGGCGGCGCGGCGGGGCAGAGGCGTTCGATCGCGATGTTGTCACGGCGCGCATTGTAGGGAAGGAACAGGCGCACGTACGGCTCGCGGATGATATCGGACTGGATGCTCGGCAGTGGCGTCGCGCGCGCGCCCCGCGGGCGGTGACTCTCGTAGAACCTGTAATCGACGCCGACGACGCCCGTGTAGGCGGGCAGGAACCGGTCGCCCGTGAACGCGGCGTCGTCGCCGATGAGGTCGACGAACACGGCGAAGATGACGCCCAGCATGATCGCGTAGAGGAGCGGGATCATGACGCGTGCGCGCAAATTCGTGAGCAGCGTCATGAAGGTGCTGCCGTAGATGGGCAACACCTGGAGGATCGCTGTGGCGTGCATGAGCCCGCGCAGGACGCGCCCGACCGGCCGGTCCTTGATGCGCTCGCCGAAGTACCGATCGGCCAGGCCCACAGCGATCATGACCGCGGCGAACGCGAACATGACGATCATGGTGACCTGAGGCGCGCTGCCCTCGCGTCCCACGGCGAGCAGGACGAGATACACGCCGATGGCGAACACGCTGATCAGTCCCGTCGAGAAAACGAAGATCATGACCAGCACGAACGCGAACGAGAACGTTACGCTGCAGAAGTTGTCGAGCAGGTCGATCAGGCGGCGCGTCTCCGGCACGTAGTGCTGATAGACGTCGCGCTGGATCGGTCCACCGCGCGTGCGGTCCCAGCGGATGCCGTGCGGGAAGACGGAATCGACGCCGATCAGGCCGACCCAGTACGCGCGCGCACCGAGATTCAGCAGGAACGCGATGATGAGCACCATGATGATGGCGCGCGCGTAGATGTAGGCGAGGAGCGCGATGCGGAAGGCGAGGGGTCCGAGGTCGAACGCGATGCGATCCCAGAACTGATCGATGTGTCCGGGCACCTGCATGAGCGCGAAGACGAGCGCGCCCGAGATGAACAGCTCGAGCTCCCACGTCCGGCTCAGCAGGCCGAACGGCGTACGCTCGTGGGCCGGTCCGGCAGGCTGGTCGCTATCCAAGCGCGAACTTGTTCGTCACATCGGCATCCGACGGCCCGGCGAGCAGGCGGAATTCGTCCTGGCGCATGAGCGGATCGTCGCGCAGGTCGATGTCGAGCGACGTCGCCTTCTGCATGCGTCGCAGCAGCTCGGGCTCGTCTTCGAGGATGTGCAGTGCGACGTGCGGGTGCACGCGGATCGTGACCTTCTTCTCGTTGCGCTGCACGGCGAGCCTGCGTACGGCGCGCTCCATGCGGCGGATCACGGTCTCGGGGCGGAACACGCGGCCGGAGCCGCCGCAGGCGGGGCACGGCTCGGTGAGCGACTGCCAGAGCGAGGGGCGCACGCGCTGGCGCGTCATCTCGACGAGACCCAGCTCCGAGATCTGGAAGGCGCGGGTACGCGCGCGGTCGCGGCCCAGGTGCGTGCGCAGCTCCTGCATCACGCGGTCCTGGTTCGCACGCGTCTCCATGTCGATGAAGTCGCAGACGACGATGCCGCCGACGTCACGCAGCCGGAGCTGCCGCGCGATCTCGCGTGCGGCGTCCAGGTTCGT
>CAYSGF010000269.1:0-6481 GCA_964430275.1 uncultured Gemmatimonadaceae bacterium | reverse complement strand
CCACGATCGCCCAGTCCTCGCCGCCGATCGTGAGCGCTTCGCCCAGCACATCGGGCCTGCCGCCCAGACGCTCCTGCCAGAACCCGTGCGATATGATCACAGCGCGCGGTCCGCCCGGCAGATCCTCTTCCGCCGTGAATGCGCGTCCCAGGACCGGCTGTGCGCCGAAAACATCGAAGAACTCCGGTGTCACGACGGCGCCGCGCACGATCTCCGCATCGCCCAGCCCGCTGAGGGTCAGACCCGCACCGGAGTACAGCGCCATCGCCTCGAAGCTGCGGGTCCGCTGCTGCCAGTCCTTGAAGTTCAGGTGCGGTATGGTCTGCAGCTCGCTCTGCGGGTCCTCGACGTCCACCTGTCCGAGCGAGACGATCCGGTCCGGCTCATCAAACGGCAGCGGCCGCATCAGCACGCCATGCACGACGGAGAAGATCGCCGTCGTCGCGCCGATCCCCAGTCCCAGCGTAAGGATCGCGACGATCGAAAACGCGCGCTGCCGCATGAGCGAGCGCATGCCGTAATGGAGGTCCTGGATCAGGCCTGTCATGAACGGTTTCCCCTGTGAGTGGGCGCGGCCGATGCCTTTCGGGCTGGCAACCGCTGGTCCATGACCGAGACGCGTTACAGGTGGTTGTGCTGGACGAGGTTGCGGATGCCCAGGGACGAGTCGAGCGGCCTCGGGTTTCCCGCTGCCGATACAGGGCGAGTCCCGTTAGTGAGACAGGGGTCAACAACATCTTTCATCACAGAGGCCTGCGCCACTGCGAACCCGACGAAAGAACGTCGCCCGCTAATTGGACGCCGTCGCCTCCGGCCGCCGGTACACGACCTCGCCGCCGACGATGGTGAGGTCCACGCGCGTCGCCGGGATCTCCTCCTCGGCGATCGACATGATGTCCTGCGAAAGTACGACCAGGTCCGCGAGCTTGCCGGGTGTGATCGAGCCCTTGATATCCTCCTCGAAGGCAGCATATGCGTTCGCAAGCGTGTAGCTGTGTAATGCTTCCGCGCGCGTGAGGCGCTGGTCGGGGAAGAAGACGCTGCCGTCGTTCAGCCGCCGCGAAACCGTGGAGTGGAAGCTGGCGATCGGGCTGATGTCCTCCACCGGTACGTCCGTGCCGTTCGCGATCACTGCGCCGCTGTCGAGCAGGTCACGCCATACGTAGGCGCCGATGCGGGCGCGCTCCTGCCCGAGCCGCTTGTCGATCCACGGGCCGTCCGATGTGGCGTGCACGCCCTGCATCGCGGCGATGACGCCCAGCTCGGCGAAGCGCGGGATGTCCGCGGCATCCAGGTGCTGCGCGTGCTCGATGCGCCAGCGCAGGTCCGTGCGGTCCGAATGCGCTGCGAACGTGCGTTCGTAGATGTCCAGGACCTCGCGGTTCGCGCGGTCGCCGATTGCGTGGGTGTTCAGCTGGAAGCCATTCTCGATCGCGATCTGTGCCGTGCGCTCGATGACATCGGGGTCCGTCGTGTTCAGCCCCGCCGACTCGGGCATGTCCTCATACGGTGCGAGCAGCCATGCGCCGTGCGCGCCGAGTGCGCCGTCGATCGAGTGCTTGATGGAACGCACGGTCAGGAAGTCATTTCCTTCGGCGACCATGCGATAGTCCTTCAGCTGCTCGGCCATCGTCTCGTTCGTCTCACCGCGCACCATGACGTACAGCCGGACGGGCAGTGCGCCCTCGGCCTCGAGCCGCTCGAGAAACTCGATCGTCTCGAAGTCGGAGCCCGCGTCGTGGAAGGAGGTGACGCCGTTCTCGAGGGCGGCTTCGCCCGCGAGCTGGACCATCCGTCGCGCTTCCGCCTCGATCTCCTGCGCGGACCGTTCATCCATGGTGCGGCTCATCACGCGGCCGACGAGGCCCTGCGCCGTCTCGCGCAGCAGGCCAGTCGGGTTGCCATCGTCGTCGCGGACGATCGTGCCACCCGCCGGGTCCGGTGTGCTGGCGTCGATGCCGGCCAGCTCGAGCGCGCGCTGGTTCGCAAATGCGGCGTGCCCGCTCGCGTGCGTGAGGTACACCGGGTTGCTCGGTGATACGGCGGAGAGGGATTCATGCGCGGGCACGCCGTCGAACGTCGGCTCGACGATGCTGTCCCACTTCTCCTGGTGCCAGCCGCGGCCACTGATCCAGGCATCGCGGCCGGCATCGCGCGCGGCAGCGCCGACCAGCGCGACGATGTCCTCCCATGCGCGCGCCGTGGTCAGGTCCAGGATCATCCTCGCGCGGCCGAGGCCCATGTAATGGCCGTGCCCCTCGATGAAGCCCGGCACCACGAGGCGCCCGGACAGGTCGACCACCTCCGTCGCGCTCCCGATGTACGCCTCGATCTGCTCGTTGCTGCCGACGGCGACGATCTCGTGTCCACGCATCGCGATCGCTTCGGCCTCCGGCATGGCCGAATCGACCGTGACGACATGGCCGTTGCGGAGCACCAGGTCCGCCTGCTCCTCGCGCGGCTGGTCTGCCGCGCATCCGGCAATGGCGATGAACGTGAGTGCGAGCGTCGCCCGCAGGAAGGCTCGCGTGCTGCCCTTCGACATTGAGACCTCTCCGTGGTGTCGGGTGGGACCCGGAAGCTAAGCAGGGTACGCGTCGCGAGCCAGTCCGTCACGTTGACGTGCGGGCCGCAGGAGCGCAGACTCCGGAGTCTGCAGCACCGACAATCCGCAACTGCGCGCCGACCGGCCGCACCCTGCAAGGAGGCGTGATGCGTACGATCCCGGCGACGCTCCTGTTCATGGCCGTTCTACCCCTCGGGAGCGCGGCGCAGCAACCACTGCCGCCCGAGGCCGAGCGCGACAGCGCGTGGTACACGGTCGGCGGAGAGCGTCACGGGATCGCGTATTTCCCGCGCGTCCGTCACCCCGGTGTGGAGTATGAGGCCGGCGACGTGCTCACGTTCGACCATTTCCATACCGTCGACGTCGTGAACGCGTGGCTCGAACGATGGGCAGAGCTGTACCCGGACCTGGTGGAGCTGTACGAGATCGGCCGCAGCTTCGAGGGCCGGCCCATCATGCAGGTGACGCTCACCAACAGGGAGACCGGCGAGGCGACGAGCAAGCCGGCTGCGTTCTTCGAGGGCGGTCGCCATTCCGGTGAGATCACGAGCAGTGAATCAGTGCTGTGGCTGATGCAGCACCTGCTCACGAACTACGGCAGCGACGAGCGCATCACCCGCCTGCTCGACACGAAGGCCATCCATCTGCGCGTGCAGAACAACCCGGACGGCTCGAATCTGTACCTGCACACGGCGCAGGCGAACCGCAGCTCCGTACGCCCGCACGACAGCGATCGCGATGGGCTGGTCGACGAGGATCCGAACGAGGACCTCGACGGCGACGGCGTCATCTACCAGATGCGCTGGCGGCCGCGCAATGACGAGGAACGCGCCGATGCCAGCATGGTCACGGACCCGCGCGATCCGAGTGGCAGGCTGCTGCGTCGCGTCGCCGAGGGTGAGGGCGAATGGATGACGGCGTCGGAGGGGATCGACAACGACGGTGACGGCCGTTTCAACGAGGACGGCATCGGCGGGCTGGACCTGCACCGCAACTACCCGGAGAACTGGCGCCCCGACACCGGCGGCGACGAGACCGGCCGCGGCCACACGCAGTTCGGTGCGGGCACTGCGCCGCTGTCGGAGCCGGAAACGCGCTCCGTCGTGCTCTGGCTGCTCGCGAATCCGAACATCTCCGTTGCGAACTCGATGGACACGCGTGTGCCGATGCACCTCCGTCCGCCATCGACGTCGGCGAGCGCGGAGCGCATGTACCCGGAGGACCTGCGCTACTACGAGCACTTCGACTCCGTCGGCATTCGCATCACGGGCTATCCGTGGGCCGGCGACGTGTATGAGACGTACGCGACGCGCAATGAAACAAACGCGGTGACCGGCGATCCGCTGCGGCCTAACCCGCTGTTCGGGCACGGCCCGGATTTCGGCTATTTCTACTACGGCGCGATCTGGTACGGCGACGAGCTGTGGAACGGCGGGATGATGGAGGACGTGAACGGCGACGGTCGTTATGACGATGTCGATGCGCTGGCCTGGGACGAGAGCGGCAATGGTGGCAACGGCTTCCGCGAGTGGACCACCTTCGAGCATCCGGAGCTGGGCACCGTCGAGATCGGCGGGTTCCACCCAAAATTCTTCGCGCAGAATCCGCCGGCCGACCAGCTCGAGAGCTGGGCGCGCAACCAGGCACTCTTCAACCTGGAGATGGCGTATGCACTGCCACAGATCGAGTGGGGCGACGTGGACGTGCGGCAGATCGCGACGAGTGGCGACAGTGCGACGTATGAGGTGAGCGTCTCCTGGCGCAACACGGGTGCACTGCCGACCGCACTGCGCCAGGCGCAGCTGGTCAAGATCGTGCAGGAGGATCGGGCGCAGCTGCGCTTCGACGAGGAGCTGACGGAGGGCACGTCGCCGCGTGTCCGCATCATCGATCCCGGAACGCGCGACAAGGCGCGCTACGAAGGCTGGACCCAGCCCGGCGAGACGAAGCGTACCACGTTCCGCGTGCGGACCTATGGCAATGAGCCGGTCACGGCGGACGTGCGCGTGTTGTCTACACGAGGTGGCGTGCTCGAGCGGGAGATCACGCTGGGCGGGTGAGCGGACCGCGGCGAACGCCGCGGGGCTGCCGACATACACGGTGCAACCGGTGGGTCTGATGGACGCCCAGAAAACACCTTCAGCATCGGCACGCGACGTCGCAGCGCGCGCACTCGCGCTCGCCAACGACGGTCGCTGGCGCGAGCTCGTCGCACTCGCGGACGAGGATGCGCTGGAGGAGCACCGTCGCGAGGTGGTCGAGAACGAACGGCGGCGGGCTGAACCCGTCCGGTCGATGCGCGCGGATTTACCGGACGCGGTGCGTCAGTGGTTCCAGACGGAGTATGAGCGTAATCGTCAGCACGATCGGATCGAGCAGCGCTACGTGGGCGTTCAGTCGATCGAGGAGCTGAGCGAGCTCTCCGCTGCGGAGCTCCTCGCCAGGGAGGTCGAAGCAGGTGAGGCGGAGACGCGCGCGAACGCCCGCAGGGCGGGTTTGTCCTCCGCGGCCGCGGAGGAGGCGGTCGGCATCGTCGCCGAGCAGGGCCGCCGCCTCATCGGCATGATAGACGAGGGTGCTTACGTTTCACATGCGCTCTACCGATTGCACACCCACAGCGGCGACTTGCAGTTGATGACCCTGCGCCGAACGCACGCCGGTTGGCGGATCATGCCAGGCTGTGAGCTGTTCGCTCCCCGCCCCTCCGGGTTCTTCACGACTAACCCCGAGGGTACAGGTGTGACGGGCGCGTACGCGCCGCCCGCCGTCGCGCCCACGCCATGGCTCGAGCGCACGTTTCCGTCCGGTCTGCCGGCGGGTCTGTTTCCCGCGCTGCTCGCCCGGTTCGACGGCAACCTGCTGCGGATCAATGCGACGCTGCACGCGGTCTCGCACGGTGGCCGCACCACGCGCCCGCCATCCGGCGGCTGGTCGATGCAGGAACATGCCGGTCATCTGCTCGCGCTGGAGCGCCTCGGCGAGATCCGGCTAGGTGAGTTCGAGCGTGGCGCGGACGTGCTGTCGGCGGCCGACATGCAGAACCGCGCGACGAAGGATGCGGACTACAACTCGCTGCGCGCCGCGGAGATCGTCGCGGGCCTGCATGAGGCGCGCGGCACCATGATCGCACGGCTCGAGCGGCTGACGCGCGCACAGATCGAGCACAGCGCTCTCCATCCACGACTGCAGCAGCCGATGAACGTCGTGGACTGGCTGTTCTTCATGTGCGAGCACGACGACCATCACCTTGCCCACATGCGTATTCTGCAGCACGTGCACTGGCGCAGCATCGAAGAGGCGCAGCCCCGATGACGCGTTCCGTGCTCGTGACCGGCGCATCGAAGGGGATCGGCGAGGCGGCTGCGCTGCGGCTGGCGGCGAAGGGCTGGCGGGTTTTTGCCGGTGTCCGCCGTGATGAGGACGGGCGGGCGCTCCGCAACGCGAGCACGAATATCACGCCGGTTCGCATCGATGTCGGTGACGAGTCGCAGATCGCCGACGCCAGTGCGCGGGTTGCGGAAGCCGCGGGTGGCGAGCTGCACGGCGTCGTGAACAATGCGGGCATTGCCGTGGCCGGTCCGCTCGAGTTCCTGCCGATCGCGCAGCTGCGCCACCAGCTCGAGATCAATGTGATCGGGCAGATCGCAGTGACGCAGGCGTTCCTGCCCATGCTGCGCGCGGCGACGGGTCGCGTCGTGTTCATCGGCTCGGTCGCGGGACGCAGCGCGATGCCGTTCACGGGTGCGTATTCGGCGTCGAAGTTCGCGCTGGAAGGGCTGGCGGACGCGCTTCGGGTCGAGCTGTTGCCGTGGGGCATCCATGTGGCAGTGATCGAGCCGGGCATGATCGCGACGCCGATCTGGCAGACGTCCACAGAGGCGGCGGACCGGATGCTCGCGGGCGCGCCGCCCTCGC